>CAKSWQ010000022.1 GCA_934512105.1 uncultured Faecalibacterium sp.
GACCCCGCCAAGGCGCGGGCCAGCGCGCTGGAAACGCTGGCCGGGCAGGAGGTCTCTGCCAATATGCTGTATGAGCGACTGTGCCGCCGCTATACAGAGCCCGCTGCTGCCGCCGCTGTGGCCGAGATGGTGCAGCTGGACTATGTGAACGATGCCCGCTACGCCGAGGCACGGGCCCACAGCCTGCTGGCTGCCCGCAAAAGCCGCCGCGCCGCCGCCCAGAGCCTGCGCCAGAAGGGGCTTGCCCCCGCCGAAGTGGCGGGCGCGCTGGAAGCGGTCTACGCCCCGGAGGAGGACGGCGACGACCCGGAGCTGGAAGCCGCCGCCGCGCTGGTGGACAGCCGCTACCGCAAAAAGCTGGCCATCGGTCGCCGCGACCTTGTAGTGGCCGCTTTGCAGCGCCGTGGCTTTGCCTACCCCGTCATTAAAGAAGCCATCCGCAGGGTGGAGGAGGAATGACCCCTTCAGCCTCACTTCGTTCGGCAGCTCCCCCAAGGGGGCGCCAAGCCCTCTCAGGCGCTCCCGCAATACCCCCTCAGTCTCGCTACGCTCGCCAGCTCCCCCAAGGGGGCGCCTTTGAGCTGTGCCGGAAACTTTGCCGCCGCCGCTGAAGCCGTCCCCTTGGGGAAGGTGGCTGCGAACGCAGTGAGCAGACGGAAGGGGTTTCCGCTGCGTCTCTCCCGTGAAAAATCCTTAAATCGTCAAATTCAAAAGCATCCCTCAAAAGAGAAAGAGAGTATCATCCCTTATGAAAATTGCGTGTATTTCCCTTGGCTGCCCGAAAAATCAGGTGGATCTGGATGTGATGGTGCACATCCTGCTGTCTGCCGGGCACGAGACCGTGGCCGATCTGGCCGAAGCCGATGTCATTCTTGTGAACACCTGCGGCTTTATCGAGAGCGCCAAGACCGAGGCCATTGAAAACATTCTGGAGGCATGCACCTATAAGCAGCAGAACCCGGAGCTGAAGGTCATCGTTACCGGCTGCCTTGCCGAGCGCTACCGCAGCCAGATCGAGGAAGAGATCCCCGAGGTGGACGCTGTTGTGGGCTGCGCCTCCAACAAGGCCATTGACACCATCGTGGAGCGGCTGTTCCACGGCGAGGATCACCTGGAAAGCTACGGTGCCAAAAAGGACTTCCCGCTGGGCGGCAAGCGTGTCATCGGCACGCCCGCCCACTATGCGTACTTAAAGATCGCCGAGGGCTGCAACAACCGCTGCCACTACTGCGCCATCCCGGGCATCCGCGGCCCGCTGCACAGCCGCGATATGGCCGACTGCGTAGCCGAGGCCCGCTGGCTGGCCGGTGAGGGCGTAAAGGAACTGATCGTGGTGGCGCAGGACCCCACCGCCTACGGCGAGGACTGGGGCAAGCCCGGCAGCATCTGTGAGCTGCTGGACAAGCTGAACAAGGTGCCGGGGCTGGAATGGATCCGCATCATGTACGCCTACCCGGAGCGCATCACCGATGAATTCATCGCCGCCATGAAGCGCAACGAGAAGGTGGTGCCCTACCTCGACCTGCCTATCCAGCACTGCAACGATACCATCCTCAAGAACATGAACCGCCGCTCCAACCGCGCGGAGCTGCTGGAGGTGATCGGCAAGCTGCGCCGCGAGATCCCCGGCATCACCCTGCGCACCACCCTGATCGCAGGCTTCCCCGGCGAGACCGAGGAGCAGTTCGAGGATCTGTGCAACTTCGTCAAGGAGGTGCAGTTCGACCGTCTGGGCTGCTTTGCCTACTCTGCCGAGGAGAACACCGTGGCCGCCAAGATGGACGGCCAGATCGAGCAGGAGGTCAAGGACAAGCGCGCCGAGCTGGTAATGCAGATCCAGACCGGCATCATGGCGCAGAAGCAGGCCGAAAAGGTGGGCCAGACCGTGCACGTTCTGTGTGACGGCATCGACGAGGAAAACGGCCTGTACCTCTGCCGTACCACCGGCGATGCGCCGGAGGTGGACGGCTGCGTCTGCGTTTCCAGCGAGGAACCGCTGTACCCCGGCCAGTTCTATGATGTGCTGGTAGAGGACAGCGACCTTTACGATCTGTATGGTACGGTCGTAAAATAACGGATTGGAGGATAAAAGTATGAATCTGCCCAATAAACTTACCCTGACCCGCATCATTCTGGTGCCGGTGTTCATGATCTTTGTGTCCCTGACCGGTCTGGACGGCATCGTGGACGGCAATTTCAACGCCACCTTCTATCTGCTGGCCGGCATCGTGTTTGCCGCTGCCAGCTTCACCGACTATCTGGACGGCCATCTGGCGCGCAAGTGGCACATGGTCACTGATTTCGGCAAGTTTGCCGACCCGCTGGCCGACAAGCTGCTGACCACCGTGGCCTTCATCTACATGATGCGGGACGGCGTGTGCAGCCCCGTGGTGCTGTGCATCATTCTGGCACGCGAGTTTGCGGTGTCCGGTCTGCGCATGGTAGCTGCCGGTGCCAAGGACGGCAAGGTCATCGCCGCCAATATGTGGGGCAAGGTAAAGACCGTGCTGCAGATGCTGAGCATCATCTTCTACTTCTTCGGCACGGCGCTGAGCTACCGCGGCACGGTGAAAAGTGTTTCCATCGTGGTGGTGGTCTCCATCGCCCTGTGCTGGCTGGTGGCCGCTGTGACCGCCATCTCCGGCATCAAGTACCTGTGGGATAACCGCAGCTTTATCAACACTGCAAAGTAAAAATGTGGAAAATTAAGGCCACTGCACCTCACCGTGCAGCGGCCTTTTTGGATATATGGGACGATTTGGAATGGCTTCCGCTGCGCTCTAGCCATGTTTAGCGGAAAGATTATTTATAATTTCGCGTTTGTCGCGCTCTGCGGAGCGCTCCAAACGCTATTTTCACGAAGGGGGTCATGAAGGGGAACGGCAGATGCCGAGATACCCCTTCCGTCTTGCCGCTTCGCGTCAAGCCACCTTCCCCAAGGGGACGGCTGAACTCCCTCAGTCAAAACCTGACGGTTTTGCCAGCTCCCTCTGGGAGGGAGCCTTTGGCATGGCGGGAAAGTTTTTCGTTGCGTTTGAAACTTTAGTGGCAGAGCTAACGACGTGCGCCCTCTCCGTCTGCTCACTGCGTTCGCATCCACCTCTCCCAAAGGGAGAGGCAAGAGCACTGCCGGAAGCTTTCTCATTGTGCCTAATACTTTAGCATCGAGGTTGACGGCTTGGCTCTCCCTTCGGGAGAGCTGGCGCGGGAGCGCCTGAGAGGGTCATAAATCGGCGGAGCCGAAAAAAACGGTTAAAAGATCTTCACGCCGAACAGGCGTGAATCTTCAGTTTTTTCCGGTGCAGCCCTCCTCTTTGGGGTTAAAAGGGGCGAGTAGCCCCTTTTTCGTGGCTCCAGCGCGTCGAAATCGCTGGCACTTTTCTGGTTCTCTTTTGGTGTCAAAAGAGAATATCCCCCGGCTGTATCCTTCTGCCCCAGCGGAGCGTCCCTGCACGCTAAAGGCAGGCAGAAAGTTGATTCCGCAGCGCCGCGCTTTCGCAGAAAGCGGCGCTGCACCTGCTGTTTCCCTCCACGACCCCACCCGTGAAAATGCAATGCCGGAGCGTCCGCAGACGCTCCGGCATTGCTCTATTAAAAATAATTTTTCCGCTATTTATGCGCAGAGCGAAGCGGAGCGCATTAAAATCGTTCGCGCCCGGCAGGCGCTCTGTTAGGAAAGCACTGCGCTTTCCTCCACCTTGTCCAGCACCGCCAGCTGCAAGGCGTTCAGCATACTGCGCTGTGCGCCGTAGGTGTCGGCGTAGGAGCTGTTGGCGCTGTCGATCTGCTCCTGCGTGGGGGTGATGTCCAGCTGCTCCGCAAGGGCCTGAAAGACCAGATCCTGCTTGGCAAGATGCTCAAAGTAGGCGTCAGAATCCGCCAGCATCGCGTTGGCATCGGCGTAGCCCTTGGCCTGTGCGTAGGCGTCCAGCTCCATGCCGTACTGGGCGGCAAGCTGAGAGTGGTAGTTCAGGAACATGCGGATGTAGTAGCTGGTAATCTGGTTGGGAACCTCCTTGAAGGTGGCGTTATTGAGCAGATAGTCCATCACGGCGTTGTCCAGATTGTTGGCGTACAGGGCGCTGTCGAAGTACTGGCGCAGGGCGTCTGCGGTGTGCAGATCGTCGCTGGCGGCAAAATTGGTCTCCACCCACTCGTCGGTCAGGGTGGGCACAACGCTCTGGGTGATGGCGTTCAGGGTCACGCTGAACACGGCTTCCTTGCCGCTGAGGGTGATGGTGTTGCCCTCGGCGTCGGTGGAGTCGCCGTAGCTCTCCGGGAAGGTGACGGTCACATCAAAGGTGTCGCCGATGTTGTGGCCGATGATCTGATCCTCGAAGCCGTCAATGAAGGTGTTGCTGCCCAGCGTCAGGTCGTAACCGGCGGCGGTGCCGCCGTTAAAGACCACGCCGTTCACTGCGCCGGAATAGTCGATGTTCACGGTGTCGCCGCTCTGGGCTGCCCGGTCGGTGATGGTCTGGGTGGTGGCGTACTGGTTTAGCAAAGTGTCGATCTGGGTCTGGATCTCTGCCTCGGTAGGCTCGATGTCTGCCTTGGAAAGCGGCAGCGCGGATACATTCTCCGGCAGGGTCACATAGTCCAGTGCGCGGATGCCGGTCCAGTGGCCGTTATCGTCCAGCCCCTCAGAGTAATCAAAGCTGGCGTAGTCGAAATCCGACACCTTGCCGTAGGCGGACACGCTTGCGCCGGATGCGGCAGAGGATGCCGTGGTGCTGCCCTGCTTTTTGGTCAGCATAAAGCAGGCTAAAATTACGCACAGCACAGCGGCTGCTGCGCACAGCACACACAACAGGGTCTTGGTATTGCGTTTCAAAAGAGATACCTCCTAAAAATAGCAGACCGTTTTCACGGAGAATGCAAATATCATACCTTACTATTATAACGGAAAAATGCGAAAAGAAAAGATTTTTGCGAAAATTCCACAAATACCGCCCGGCACAGGTATCACTTTTGCCCGCTTTGGGGCGGGAAATGCCGCAAAACCGGTGGAAATACCCGGGCGGTTCTGTTACAATAAAACTGTATGAGCCTTTCCCTGCGGGGGAAAGCCTTTTGCTGAAATTGGAGGATAAAACCATGGATTACAATAAAGCAGCTCTGGAAATGCACGAGACCCACAAGGGAAAGGTGGGCATCGTGAGCAAGGTGGAGGTCGCCACCCGCGATGACCTGTCCACCGCCTACACCCCCGGTGTGGCCGAGCCCTGCCGCAAGATCAAGGAAAACCCGGAGGATGTGTATAAGTACACCTTCAAGGGCAACATGGTAGCCGTTGTCTCCAACGGCACCGCCGTGCTGGGTCTGGGCGATATCGGCCCGGAAGCCGGTCTGCCGGTCATGGAGGGCAAGGCCGTGCTGTTCAAGGAGTTCGGCGGCGTGGACGCCTTCCCCATCTGCATCGATGCCCACGACGCGGCCAGTGTCATCGCCGCCTGCAAGGCCATTGCGCCCACCTTTGGCGGCATCAATCTGGAGGATATCAAGAGCCCGGAGTGCTTCGAGATCGAGGAGACCTTGGAGCGGGAACTGGACATCCCCGTATTCCACGATGACCAGCACGGCACCGCCATCGTGGTCACCGCTGCCCTTATCAACGCCCTGCGCGTGGTGAATAAGAAGATGGAGGACGTGCACATCGTCCTGAACGGCCCCGGCGCAGCCGGTACCGCCATCATCAAGATGCTCATGACCGCCGGTGCCAAGGACATCGTGGCGGTGGATCAGTTCGGCACCCTGTACAAGGGCTGCAACAGCGCCGAGGCCCACAAGAACTGGCTGGGCGAGGTGACCAACCCCCGCCAGATCAAGGGCGGCCTGAAGGAAGCACTGGAGGGCGCAGACGTGTTCATCGGTGTGTCCCGCCCCGGCATCCTGACCACCGAGCTGTGCAAGACCATGAACAAGGACGCCATCGTCTTTGCCATGGCCAACCCCACCCCGGAGATCATGCCGGACGAAGCCAAGGCGGGCGGCGTGCGCGTGATGGCTACCGGCCGCAGCGACTTCCCCAATCAGGTCAACAACGTGCTGTGCTTCCCGGGCCTGTTCAAGGGCGCGCTCAGCGTCCGCGCCCGGGATATCAATAACGAGATGAAGCTGGCCGCTGCCTACGCCATTGCAGACCTCATCACCGACGCCGACCGCAGCGAGGAGAACATCATCCCCGGCGCGTTCGACCCCCGCGTGGCCGAGGCTGTGGCAAATGCCGTGGCAAAGGCTGCCCGCGAGACCGGCGTGGCACGGCTGTAAGCGGAGGATACCGGCATGAGAACGATCTCCGCACAGAGCATTACGGATACGGTGGCGCGGCTCTGCATCAAGGCCAACACCCAGCTGCCGCAGGACGTGCAGGCCGCGCTGGAAAAGGCACGGGCAGAAGAGCCGTGGCCGCTGGCAAAGAACACGTTAGACCTGCTGTGGTCGAACCTTGGCGCCGCAAAGGAAAAAGACCTGCCCATCTGTCAGGACACCGGCATGGCCTGTGTGTTCGTGGAGCTGGGCACGGATGTGCACATTGACGGCAGCTTTGAAGCCGCCATCCACGAGGGCGTGCGCCGGGGCTACACGGATGGCTATCTGCGCAAGAGCATCGTGGCCGACCCGCTGCGCCGGGGCAACACCGGCGACAACACCCCGGCGGCCATCACGGTGCATCTGGTGGACGGCGAGGGCTGCCGCATCACGGTAGCGCCCAAGGGCTTTGGCAGCGAGAACATGAGCCGCATCCAGATGCTCAAGCCCGCCGACGGCGTGGAGGGCTTTAAGAAGTTCGTGGTGGATACCGTAAAGCTGGCGGGCTCCAACCCCTGCCCGCCCATCGTGCTGGGCATCGGCGTGGGCGGCAGCTTTGACAAGGTGGCCTATCTTGCCAAAAAGGCGCTGCTGCGCCCGCTGGATATCCCCAACCCCGACCCTTACTATGCCCAGCTGGAACAGGAGCTGCTTGCCGCAATCAATGCACTGGGCATCGGCCCGCAGGGCTTTGGCGGCAAGACTACCTGCCTTGGCCTTGCCATTGAGCAGATGCCCACCCATGTGGCGGGTCTGCCGGTGGCTGTGAACGTTTCCTGTCATGTGACCCGCCGCGCCAGCGCGGAGCTGTAAGGAGGGGAGAAGGATGGAATACAGACTGACTACCCCCTGCACCGCGCAGGATCTTGCCCCGCTGAAGGCGGGGGATACCGTGCTGCTTTCCGGTGTGGTGTACACCGCCCGGGATCAGGCACACAAGCGGATGATGGAAGCGCTGGACAAGGGTGAGACCCTGCCCTTTGCACTGGAAGGCAGCGCCATTTATTATGTAGGCCCCACCCCGGAGCGCCCGGGCGAGGTCATCGGCTCGGCAGGGCCTACCACCAGCGGACGCATGGACGCCATGAGCCCCCGGCTGCTGGACCTTGGCAACAAGATCATGATCGGCAAGGGCAAGCGGGATGCCGCCGTCAAGGCGGCTGTGGTGCGCAACGGCGCGGTGTATCTGGCCGCGCTGGGCGGTGCCGGTGCGCTGATGGCCAAAAGCGTGCAGACGCTGGAAGTGATCGCATGGCCGGACTTGGGCTGTGAGGCGGTGCGCCGCCTGACCGTGCAGGATATGCCCCTGACCGTTGTGCTGGACGCCCACGGCGGCGACCTGTACGAGGAAGGCCCTGCGGCCTATCTGGCTGCGCGGTAAATTGCGCCCTTTGCACAAAACAGAGGCGGTGCAAAACCGGCAAAACAGCAGTTCTGTGCAGAGAAATATGGTTAGTTTAGCCAAACTTGCTGCGAATTACTTGCATCAACCGCAAAAATGTGATATCCTTTAACATACGACAGAGGGTACACATCCCCTGTCGGAAAAATCCCCCAGAGGGAATAAGGCAGGAGGCCGGACAAACCATGCAGATCCACCAGTCCGCGGAAGATTATCTTGAAACGATCCTGATGCTGAGCCAGCGTATGGGCAAAGTGCGCTCCATTGACGTGGTCAATGAGCTGGGCTTTACCAAAGCCAGCGTGAGCATCGCCATGAAAAAGCTGCGGGAGAACGGCTATATCGCGGTGGACGGCGAAGGCAACCTGACCCTGCTGGAGCCCGGGCTGGAGATCGCCCAGCGCATTTACAGCCGCCACCAACTGCTGACCCACTTCTTTGTGCAGCTGGGCGTGGACGAGCAGACCGCCGCCGAGGACGCCTGCAAGGCAGAGCACATCCTCAGTGAGCAGACGCTGGAAAAGATCCGCGAAAGCGCCCTGCGCAACGATGCCGCCCATCCGCAGGCAAAGTAATATGATTTCAAAAGACACCGGAGCGCCGAAAGACGTTCCGGCGTTTTTGCTTTTTATAGCGAAGAAATTCGTGCCGCAAATGCCGTTTCCCGCTACGACCCTTCCCGTGAAAATGGGATAACGGAGCGTCCGCAGACGCTCCGTTATCCCGAAATTAAAAAGAATCCTTCCGCTGAATAGGACCAAAGTTCAACGGAGGCCATTTTAAATCGTCTTGCGCTCTTTTTTGTATGAAATTTTCAGTTTTCGTTGCATATTTGTTATGGATTTGGTACAATAAGTCTGTGCGAAAAAGGAACGATAGAAGAACGGAAAAGGGTCGGGACGGCACAAAGCCGCCTTAAGAAAAAAGGAGAGCATTGCAGCATGGATGCTATTGCGCATACTCAGGTCAGTGCGGTCTGTCTGGTCACGCTGGCGGTTTTGCTGCGGGCGCAGCAGAAAATGCGGGATAAAAGTCTGCCCGGGCGGCTGTTCACGGCGCTGCTGTGGTCTGCCGGGGCGCTGACGCTGGTGGACTATAACAGTGCGCTGGCGCAGCTGGGCGCGTGGCAGGAACTGGGCATTCCCCTGACCTACCGGTTGAACGCCGGGGGCAGCATTTTGTTTTATCTATTGGCGGCGTGGTGCTGCCAGCTGGTGTTTTTGTATGTGGAGGCAGAGCTGGGACATATATGGATGGAGGACAACCGCAGGCTGGCGCTCAGCGCCGCGCCGCTGGCGCTGCTTTTACTGGCGCTGCTGACGGCGCGGGACGAAAACGGCTTCTGTTATCTGGATGCAGAGGGGCTGCGAGGCAGTACCCTGTTCTGGGGGCCGAAGCTGGTGGGGCTGCTCTATCTGGCAGCTGCCTTTCTCCGTTGCAGCTGGACGCTGAGCCACTGGAAGCAGGAGACCCCCAAAGAGGAGCTGAAGACCCTGCTGCTGCTTGCGCTTATGCCGGCGGCAGGCTTTCAGCTGCAGGGCTGGCTGCCCGGGCGGGGGCTGCTGTGCTGCGGCATTACGCTGGGGCTGGTGTGCGTGTATGTGCTGGTGCTGCAGACCAAGTTCACGGTGGACACCCTGACCGGCGTCAGTAACCGCATCGTGGCGCTGCGGTATCTGGAAAGCGAGCTGCCCTACTATCGCCGCCACCCCAACCGCTCGCTGCATTTCCTCATGATGGACATGGATCACTTCAAGCACATCAACGATGAATACGGCCACTTGGAGGGCGATGCCGCACTGGTGCTGCTGGCGGGCATTTTGAAAAAGGTGTGTGCCAACTATAACGGCGTGCTGGCGCGCTATGGCGGCGATGAATTCTGCATCGCCTGCGGCTGCAACAGCGTGGAGGTGCGCACTCTGATCGCCTCCATCCAGCGGGAGCTGGACGCAGCCAACGCCGCCTCCGGCAAGCCCTATCAGATCGAGATCAGCATCGGCTGCGCCCGCCTTGAGCCGGACATTGCCACCGTGCACGATCTGATCGATAAGGCCGATCAGGAGATGTACCACCTCAAGACCCGCAAGCGCGGCACTTCCTGAAACAAAGAAAGCACCTGCAACCCTTCCCATAAAAAATGCAATACCGGAGCGTCCGCAGACGCTCCGGTATTGCTCTATATAAAAATATATTTTCCGCTCTGCCCTTGCATCCCGGGGTGGAACGCGGTATTCTTATAGAATAGACCGGAACCGCGACAGCACAGGGGAGGGAGACCACATGGACGCACAGGAGATCCGCGCATTGCTGGGCAAAAGCATCTTTGAGCGGGCACAGAAGTACCGCAAGCGCATCCTGCAAAGCAGCTGCACCACCAACGAGGACGGGGTGCGGCACCTGACAGCGCTGGTGCAGGGCAGCGGGCCGGACTGCTATTATACGCAGGTCTGGCTGCGGGAAAACGGCAGCTTTGTCAGCGCCTCCTGCGACTGCCCCTATAACCAGAACGGCGACGGCACCTACTGCAAGCATATCGGCGCGCTGCTATTGCAGGACGCGGAAAAGAACCCGCCTGCCCCGGAAAAAAAGCCCGAGAACATCCCCGGGGTGCAGCGGGGTGTTGCCGGGCTGAACCCGGAGCCCCGCAAGGATAGTTACAGCGCCGGGCTGGATATGCTGTTTGGCCGCAAGTGGCGGGGCGAGGAGCCGGAAACCGACTATGCAGCCCAGCTGCTGCTGGAGCGCTACCAGCGGGAGGATGCACAGCAGCAGCCCCAGCCTGCCGCCCAGCGCACCGGTTTTGCCCTGCTGGAACCGGAGCTTACGGCGCACAATGGCCGTGTCTGGCTGCGGCTGCGGGTCTCGGACGGCATCGGCGGGCGGCAGTACCTGATAAAAAGCATCCCGCATTTTCTGGATGCGATCGAGCGGGGCGAAAGCGTCAGCTACGGTAAATCGCTGGCCTTTGTGCACCGGTGGGACGCCTTTGCCCCGGACGCACAGCAGCTGCTGCGGCTGCTGCGCCGTCAGGTGAGCGCCCGGCAGGAGATCGAAGCGGAAGGCCCGAACCGCTCTGCGTGGGAGAAAGGCCCGGCGGGCGGTCTGCCGCTGACCGGCGAGGGGCTGGATGCCCTTGTGGAGCTTTACGCCGCCGAGGGCGTTGTGGGCGGCTACACCCTTAAAGAGGGTCTGCCGGTCATCAGCCTGAAGGTGGAGCGCCGCAAGGGCGGCGTGCAGCTGAGCTGTACCCCGGCACTCAGCGGGGTGCAGGGGCTGGACTATGCCTATCTGCTGGGCGAAAACACCCTTTGGCGGATGCAGCGGGAGGAGTGCCGCCGGGTGCTGCCGGTGCTGGAGACCTTTGGCGGGCGCAGTTTGTTCTTTACCAGCGCGGACGCCGCCGCCTTTTGCAGCTATGTGCTGCCGGAGCTGGGCAACCGGGTCAACATCGTGGACCCCGACCGGCTATTGCTGAACCAGATCCCGCTGGAACCGGTGGTGCAGTTTTATCTGGACGCCGACCGGGGGCTTACCGTCACGGCGTACCCGGTCTTTCTGTACGGGGAGGACAGGGTGGCCCCCGGCGAGCCGGTGCCGCCGGATCTTTTGCGGGATGCCCGCACCGAGAACCGGGCAAAGCGGCTGCTGGAAACCTATCTGGAACCCCAGACCGGCAAGCCGGGATATTACAGCATTTCCGGGGAGGAAGCGCTTTTCCAGCTGCTGGAAGAGGGCATTCCCGCCCTGCTGGCCATGGGCGAGGTGTACCAGACCGATGCCTTCCGCAACCTGCAAGCCGCCCCGCCTAAAATTTCGGTAGGGGTGTCGGTGCACGGCAGCGTGCTGGACTTGGAAGTGGATACCGGCGCCTTCCCGGTGGAGGAGCTGCGGGAACTTTTGCAGTCTCTGCACCAGAAAAAGCGCTACCACCGCCTGCGGGACGGCAGTCTGCTGCGGCTGGACGACAGTCTGGAAGGGCTGGACGAACTGAACGACACGCTGGAACTTTCCGGCGCAAAGCTGAAGGACGGCCACGCCGCCCTGCCGCTCTACCGTGCCCCTACGCTGGACTGGGCGCTTTCGGGGCAGAACGGCCTGCGGTTCGACCGGGACGATGCTTTCCGGCGCATCAGCCGCAGCTTCCACGCCGTGCGGGACAGCGAATATACCCCGCCGCTCTCCCTGCAAAAGACCCTGCGCAAATACCAGCGGGACGGCTACCGCTGGCTGCGCACACTGGACGGCTACGGCATGGGCGGCATTCTGGCCGATGATATGGGTCTGGGCAAGACCGTTCAGGTGCTCAGCTACCTGCTGGCCATGAAGGAGGGCGGGCAGCAGCTGCCCAGCCTCATCGTCTGCCCGGCGTCGCTGGTGCTGAACTGGCAGGAGGAATGCCAGAAGTTCACCCCGCAGCTGCAAAGCGTTGCCATGGACGGCGATGCTGCCCACCGCGCCGCGCTGGTCGATGGGTGGGCGCAGGCGGACATCGTCATCACCAGCTACGACCTGCTGCGCCGGGACGAAAAACTGTATGCCGGGCAAAGCTTCTACGCCTGCATTCTGGACGAGGCACAGGCCATCAAGAACCACACCACCCAGAAATATAAGGCGGTGTGCCGGGTGAACAGCCGGGTGCGCTTTGCGCTGACCGGCACCCCGGTGGAGAACCGCTTGGGCGAATTGTGGAGCATCTTCTCCTTTTTGATGCCCGGGTATCTGCCCCCGTACAAGACCTTCTGCGCCCGGTTTGAAAAGCCCATCGTGCAGGACGAGGATGCCAACGCCGTGCGGCGGCTGAACCAGTTCACCGGGCCGTTCATCCTGCGGCGCATGAAGTCCGAGGTGCTGCGGGAGCTGCCGCCCAAAACCGAGAATCTGCGCCGCGTTGAGCTGGAAACGGAGCAGCGCAAGCTGTATCTGGCGGCGGTGGTGGACGCCCGCGAAAAGCTGCGGGCGGCAAAGCCGGAGGACAAGATGACCGTGTTTGCCGTGCTGATGCGGCTGCGGGAGATCTGCTGCGACCCGCGCCTTGTGGCAGACAACTGGACCGGCAGCAGCGCCAAGCTGGAAGCCTGTCTGGAACTTGTCACCGAGGCGGTGGCGGGCGGGCACCGCATTCTGCTGTTCAGCCAGTTCACCTCCATGCTGGAACTGCTGGCAAAGCGGCTGGACGAAGCCGGGGTGAGCCACTTCACCCTGCAAGGCTCTACCCCCAAGCCGGTGCGTGCCGAGCAGGTGCGCCGGTTCAATCAGGGCGAGGCAGACGTCTTTCTCATCTCGCTGCGGGCGGGCGGCACGGGTCTCAACCTGACCGCCGCCGATATCGTTATCCACTACGACCCGTGGTGGAACCTTGCCGCGCAGAATCAGGCCACCGACCGCGCCTACCGCATCGGTCAGCGCAACCCGGTACAGGTGTACCGGCTGATCGCGCAGGACACCATTGAGGAAAAGATCGTGGAGCTGCAACAGGCCAAGCAGTCGCTGGCCGACACCGTTACCGGCGGGGCAGACGGCGCGATTTTGTCCATGAACCCCGAACAGCTGCTGCAGCTGCTGGGAGAAGAAGCATAAAGGAGTGTATCTATCATGAAGGTTTGGGATCTGCATTGCGATACCCTGTACGAGCTGCGCCGCGCCGAAAAGGCGGGCGTACCCAAAAGCTTTTTGCACAACGATCTGCATATCGACCTTGAAAAATTGCAGCAGGGGGATTATCTGCTGCAATGCTTTGCGGCCTATGTGGATCTGGCCGACTCCGCTCCCGGGGCCGACCCGCTGGTAAGCGTGCTGGAAGAGATCGACATCTTCAAGCGGCTCATGGCGGCTTACCCGGAAAAGATCGCCCCGGTGTACACCGCCGCCGACCTTGAGCGCAACCGCGCCGAGGGCAAGCTCAGCGCCATGCTGACGGTGGAAGAGGGCGGCTGCTGCAAGGGCAGTCTGGGCGTGCTGCGGCGGCTGCAGGAGCTGGGCGTGCGCATGATGACCCTGACATGGAACTACCCCAACGAGCTGGCAGCCCCCAACGCAAACCCCGGCGGGCCGCTGGTGCCCAACACCGAGACCGGCCTGACCGAGCGGGGCTTTGCCTTTTTGGAGGAGATGGAAAAACTGCACATCACCGCAGACGTGAGCCACCTTTCCGATAAGGGCTTCTGGGACATCGTAAACCACAGCACCCGCCCCTTTGCGGCAAGCCACTCCAACTGCCGTGCCCTGTCGCCCCACAACCGCAACCTGACCGATGAGATGATCCGCGCAATGGCGGAAAAGGGCGGCATTGCGGGGCTGAACTACTGCGCCTCCTTTGTGGACGCAGACTCGGCACACCCGAAGCTTTGCCGCAGCACGGTGGAGCGGCTGGCAAAGCACGCGGCACACTTCAAGCAGGTGGGCGGTATTGAGGTCATAAGCCTTGGCAGCGACTTTGACGGTATCGGCGGCCAGCACGAGCTGGAAACGGCGGCAGATATGCCGCTGCTGGCCGAGGCACTGCGCCGCGAGGGCTTTACCGAGGACGAGGTGGAGGCCATCTACTGGCGCAACGCCTACCGCTTCTTTAAAAACAACCTGTAATAACCTGAAAAAATGCAAAAAAGTGCCCGGAGATGCCCTGCTGTGCGCGGGTATCCCGGGCTGTGTATTGCCCTGCGAGGGGAGGTTTTATATGGTCTGAGGCGCGCGTCCCCTGAAAAAGAACAAACGACTTGGAAAGATAAGAGGAATTATAACAATGGGTATCACAATCTCGCCGTGGATGATGGCGTTTCTCATTCTGATGACCGGCTTTGCAGGCTTTGTGGATTCGGCAGCCGGCGGCGGCGGGCTGATCAGCCTGCCGGCCTATCTGTTCGCCGGTCTGCCGCCCCACTACACCTATGCCACCAATAAGTTCAGCGCCGCCTGCGGCACCACCTTTGCCACGGCAAACTTTTTCAAAAGCGGTGCCATAAACGTGAAGGTGGGCGTTCTTGCAGCCATCGGCAGCTTTGCGGGCAGTGCGCTGGGCGCGCACATCGTGCTGCTGCTCAGTGACGAGGTGCTGCGCACCATGATGTTCATCATCCTGCCGGTGGCGGCGGTCATCATTCTGTGGCAGCGCAACCTGCCGGACGAGAACCGGGACGACGGCACGCTGGACCTGAAAAAAATCTTACTGGCGCTGGCCATCGGCTTTGGCATCGGCCTGTACGACGGCGTCGTGGGCCCGGGCACCGGCACCTTTGCCATCATTGCCTTTACCACCCTGATGGGCTTTGACCTGCGCACCGCCAACGGCAACGGCAAGGTGCTCAACTTGGCCAGCAACTACGCCAGCCTGTTCACCTACCTGATGAACGGTCTGGTGGTGTTCCACATCGCCATCCCCTGCGCTATCAGCAACATTCTGGGCAACCTGCTGGGCTCTCACTTCGCCCTGAAAAAGGGTGCCCGCTTCATCCGTCCCATGATGCTGGTGGTGCTGGTTCTGCTGCTGGGCAAGCTGCTCTCGGACGCGGTGCTGTAAGCCACCCCCTCAGTCTTTGCTGCGCAAAGCCAGATTCCCCCTTTTGTCACCTGCGGCGACATCTTCCCCCGGCCGGGGGAAGTCGGCCCTCAAGGGGACGCCTTTTGAGGCGGAGATAAACTTTCCGGCATTGCCAAAGCCGTCCCCTTGGGGAAGGTGGCATCGCCGTAGGCGATGACGGAAGGGGTTTGACTATTCCTCCCACAAAAAACAGGTCGGACAGCCCGCGGGCTGCCCGACCTTGTGTTTGATAAAAGTGATCCTTGCGGGTAGGGTCAAAAAGTGCTTGCCATATACGAGATGTCTTCGTGATAGACACCATCGTTGGGGGATTCGCTATACGTTGCTTCCAGATATTGCAGAACGATGTCCGGGAGCTCCAGTTCCTGCAAGGAACAGAGTTCGTAGCCAACGGTGGCGCTGCTCCATGAGTTTTTGCTTTCCTTTTTGCTTCCGTCGGCATAGATCATGGTTTCTGTGATGCCATCATAATCCGTGCCGGTTGGCCAATGAAGATAAACACCTTCCAATCCGCGTAAAACCTGAGCAGGGGAGCGCCTGTACATCAATTTATAGGTGTCGGAGGTAATATAACCTGTTGGGTTTTGCACAGATACCGTGGTGCAGCCTGCCCAGTAGCTGTAATCGACTGTTACACGGCCGTCCCATGCAGAAAAATTGACGGGAGAACCGGAACGATACCATTCCTCAATGCGGTCGAGCTCTTTCTGTTTGGTTTTTATCACGCGCAGCTCACGGGTGACATAGGGCCAGTAGCTGACGGCGTCCATGATCTCCTTGATGTTTGCACCCGCGTTCAGCACGATAGCGCCATCATCATCGATGCCATAGATCTGCGCGAGGATGTCGTCGCTGAAGCATTCACGCTCACGCAGTGAGGTTTCCTCGGTCTGCAAGGATTTGCGCATGGCGGCAATATAGTTCTCCTGCTGATGAAGGGAATCTAAGTAGATGCCCGCTTCCATCCCGTATGCGGCACGCAGAAATGTGTCTTTGGTGAAAGAATCCGCTTCGCTAAACGAGGTAAAGATACCAAAGCTGAAATCAAGGTCGAGATAATCGACCAGATCTTCATCTTCCCAATTTTGGTAGGTCTCGGCAAGCTGAATCGCTGTTTCAAGTTCTTGCAGAACTTTGGATTTATCTTTCTCATAAGACCGCATACATTCAGCAAGCTTCAAACGTAAAACGGGAATATCAGGATACTGCTCACAAAGTGAAAGATACGCTTGATACCGTTCATTGTAATTTTCCCGCGTATGTTCAATTGCACCAATACGCTCGAGCTCTGTCTGGAGGGTGGATTTAGTCTTTTGCACAAAAGTCTGTGTCTTGCTATCGAACTGGAAGCTGTCGTCAGGGTTGGTGGTATAAACCTCCGCATGGGCGGGAAATGCCAGCAGACTGGTGCACAACGCTGTGCTCACCAGCAGGCTGACGGCGCGCCGGGGTAAAAAAGATCGTCGCAATTTCATAACAAAAAACCTCCTGTATTCTACCTCAAAGCATGGATCTAAACCCCAAGTCAAGTGTATCGTACAGAAGGCTTTTTTCAATTGACAAAACTGCCAAATTTTGGCGGGAAATATTTATACGTCCAGCACCAGCTCTTTATCAAAGAACGCGATGCCGAAGGCACCGGGGCCGGTGTGGGTGCCGATGACGCAGCCGATCTGGCGCACCAGCGGTGCGTCCAGATGCAGGTTGTCCTGCAAATAGGTCAGCAGCGGCTGCAATTCCCGGGGGTTGGCGGTGTAGCCCAGCAGCGGGGTATAGCCCGGGTGGATGCCGCCCATCTCGTCGATCTTTTTGAACAGCGCCACATACACGCCGGGCAGACCGCGCGCCTTACCGGCCAGTGCCACCTTGCCCTCTATGACGGCGAGGATGGGCTTGATGCCCAGCATACCGCCCGCCACAGCGGCAGCAGCGGACAGTCTGCCGCCCTTGCGCAGATACTTCAGATCGTCCACAGCGGCCACCAGATGCAGGTGCTGCTTGGCCTTTTCCAGATCGGCAGCGATCTGGTTGATGGTTTTACCGGCGTCCCGCAGCTGCACAGCCAGACGCACCAGCATAGACTGCCCCAGACAGACGTTCTCGGTGTTCACGAACACCACATTGTCCACGTTGGCAAGGTCGGCGGCAAGTCTGGCGCACTGGCCGGTGCCGGACAGCGCATCGGACAAAAAGATGCCCAGCACCTCGTCCCCGGCGGCAGCGGCGTCCAGATACAGCCGCTCGAACTGCTCCGGGCTGGGCTGGCTGGTGGTGGGCAGCTTGCGGCAGGCTGCCAGATGGGTATAGTATTCGCTGGGGGTCATGTCGATGCCGTCCCGCAGGACGGTGCCGTCCTCCAGCGTCACGTTCAGGGGGATCACGGTCACGCCCAGCTGCTGCGCCTCGGCGGGCAGGATGTCGGACGCGGAATCGGTGAGGATGCGGATCATAATAATACCTCCGGTCTACCGGTAAAATACAGTATACACAACACTTTTCTCAAAAAGGTTGGAAATCATTATACCACCATTTAGGGCGATGTGTCAATATTTTGCATAAATTTGCCGCGGCAGAACGCCGAAACCTTGCGCACCCGGCGGCAGATATGGTACTATAACCGGGAACGAATCACAGCAGGAGGAGACCGACCATGCACAAGCTGAACCCCCGCACCGCCGCACTGCTCTCTGCCTTTGGCTGGGCGGTGGGGTATCTGCTGGCGGGCAAGGCGCTGGCGGTGCTGCTGTCCGCACCGTCCGGCGGCGCGGTGCGGCTTTTCCGGGTCTGCCTGCTGGCTCCGCTGGCGGAGGAAGGGGTGTTCCGGGGTGCGGTGCAGCGCCGGGCGCAGCCGCTGGGCAGGGGACAGGCCATTCTTTTGCAGGCGGTGCTGTTTGCCTTGCAGCACGGCAGCGCCGCCGCCATGGCCTATGCGCTGGTGTGCGGGCTGGGGCTGGGGTGGCTTGCCGACCGCACCGGGCATCTCTGGCCGGGGATGCTGCTGCACAGCGCAAACAACCTGCTGGTGCTGGCGATGGGATGAGAGGATGGAATACATGACCGATTTTGAACTGATGGGTCTTGCGCTGGAGGAGGCCGCCAAAGCCGCCGCCTTGGGCGAGGTGCCGGTGGGCGCGGTGGTGGCGCGGCACGGCGAGGTGGTAGCCATGGCGCACAACACCCGGGAGACCGAGAAAAACGCCTTGCACCACGCGGAGCTGCTGGCTATTGATGCCGCCTGCAAGGCGCTGGGCGGCTGGCGGCTGTGGGAGTGCGAATTGTTCGTTACCCTAGAGCCCTGCCCCATGTGCGCGGGCGGCATCATCAACAGCCGTCTGCGCCGGGTGGTGTACGGCGCTGCCGATACCAAGGCCGGGTGCTGCGGCTCGGTGACCGACCTGTTCGCGCTGCCCTTCAACCACCATCCGGTGGTGGAAAAGGGGCTGCGGGAGGCCGAGGCGCAACAGCTATTGCAGGCGTTTTTTGCTTCCCTGCGGGAAAAGCGGGCGGGCAGACCCCGCTGGAAGCCCCCGGTGCTCGAAAACAGGGGAAAATAAGGAAAAAATAGTGGGAACTGCGTAAAAAATTGCAGTGCCCACTTTCTTTTTGGGCTGGATTGTGGTATATTATTCAATGGAATCTTGTCGAAACCCATCATAAGCACAGGCAGGCACGCCAAAGCACCGGACCTTTGCCGGACACACGAACGGAACGCTGCACTGTCTGGGGATGGGAACAGGGTTTTTCCGGCTGGGCGCACTTACGCCAAGCCGAGAATACCGAACAGGAGGGATACACTCTTGTACGAGGACGAGTTTGAACTGACCTTTCAGGTGCCGGAGGAAGAGAGCGCACCGGAGCCCCTTGCCGTACCGGCTGCAAAACCGGCTGCGCCGGTGGAGCCGGTGGTGGACGAACCGACCCGCATCATGACGCTGGAAAAACCGGCAGCGCCTGCGGTGGACGAGCCCACCCGGGTGATCACGCTGGAAAAGCCCGCAGAGCCGCAGCCGCCTGCGCCAAAGCAGCCCGCAGAGCCTGTAAAGAAGCAGCCGACTGCCGCACCTGCGGCGGCGCGCCGGGTGCTGATCTCCGGCGGCGACCGGGGCATCGGCGCTGCCGCTGCCCGCGCCTTTGCGGCAGCAGGGTATCAGGTGGCGGTGTTCTACCACCAGAACGCCGCCGCAGCCGCTGCGCTGGAGCAGCAGCTGCCCGGGTGCATCGCCATCCAGTGCGATGTAGCCAGCCGCGCCAGCTGTGAACTGGCGTTCCATGCAGTGGAGCAGGCCATGGGCAGGGTGGATGTGCTGGTGTGCAACGCCGGCATCGCGCAGCAGAAGCTGTTTACCGACATCACCCCGGAGGAATGGCAGCGGATGCTGGACGTGAACCTGAGCGGCGCGTTCCACCTGTGCCAGCTGGCGCTGCCCGGCATGATCCGCCGCAAGCAGGGCCGCATCCTGACCGTGAGCAGTATGTGGGGCCAGACCGGCGGCAGCTGCGAGGTGCACTATTCCGCCGCAAAAGCCGGGCTCATCGGCCTGACCAAGGCACTGGCGAAGGAAGAAGGCCCCAGTGGCATCACAGTGAACTGCGTAGCGCCGGGGGTCATCGAGACCGACATGATGGCGGCATTTACCGCCGAGGACAAGGCGGCGCTGGCCGAGGAGACCCCTGTGGGAAGGCTTGGCACCCCGGAAGAAGTTGCAAAGCTGCTGGTCTTTCTGGCCGGCGAGGATGCCGGATACATCACCGGACAGGTGTTCGGGGTGAACGGCGGCCTTGTGATCTGATGCACAGGGCAATATTACAGAATTTTCCCCGGAGTGGGAAGGAGAGAAAAAATGGGCATGACTTTGAAGGAACTGTTGACTAAGGGCGAGGGCACCCTCTCTGCACAGGAGGCCAAGGCGCTGGCGGCACAATGCCGCATGGATGTAGACACCCTCTACACCCTGCTGGAAGAGCGCGGCATCAAGATCCTGGAGGAAGAGAACGAGCCGAGTCTGGACGTGGACAGCATCATTGCTGAGGTGGAGAGCGCCGAGAACAACAACGATGACATGGGCCTTGCCGATGAGAACGAAGAGGATGCCGAGGAGAACCCGGCAGACCTGAAGGCTGCCATGGACGAACTGCTGGACGACCCGGTGAAGAACTACCTCAAGCAGATCGGTCAGATCCCGCTGCTGAGCGCCGAGCAGGAGGTGGAGCTGAGCCGCCGCATCCATGCCGGTGCCGAGGCTGCGCACATTTTGCAGGCAGACCGCCAGAAGTACGGTGCACCGGAGTACATCAAGAAGAACAGCGCCCGCTTCTCCTTTGAGGAGGACGAGAACAGCCGCAGCTACACCGAGGATCTGGACGAGGACGGCGAAAAGTCCGTCGAGGATGCCGAGGAAAAGGCAGACGAGGAAAAGGCCATGGAGGCCGTGGAGAACGGCCCCCTGAGCGAGGAGCGCCGTCAGGAGCTGCTCAAGACCCGCCGCGACGGCCTGAACGCCCGCCGCAGCCTGAGCGAGGCAAACCTGCGTCTGGTGGTGTCCATCGCCAAGAAGCACGTCGGCCATAATCTGGCCTTCCTTGACCTCATTCAGGAGGGCAACATCGGCCTCATTAAGGCCGCAGAGAAGTTCGACTGCGACCGCGGCTTCCGCTTCTCTACCTACGCCACTTGGTGGATCCGTCAGGCCATCACCCGCGCCATCGCGGATCAGGCCCGTACCATCCGCATCCCGGTACACATGGTGGAGACCATCAACCGGATGCGTCAGGCCACCAACCAGCTGGTGTACCAGAACGGTCACGAGCCCACCCCGGAGGAGCTGGCAAAGGCCATGGACATGAGCGTGGAGCGCGTGCGCGAGATCCAGCGCATGGCACAGGAGCCGGCAAGTCTGGAAAGCCCTGTGGGTGAGGAAGAGGACTCCTCTCTGGGCGATTTCGTCGCTGACGAAAACGCTGAGGCTCCCGGCAAGGCAGCCGACCGCGCCATGGTGGCACAGCAGATCAACTTGGCGCTCAAGAGCCTGACCCCCCGCGAGGAAAAGGTCATCCGCCTGCGCTTTGGTCTGGACGATGGCCGTCCCCGCACGCTGGAAGAGGTCGGCCGCGACTTCGGCGTCACCCGCGAGCGTGTGCGCCAGATCGAGGCCAAGGCCATCCGCAAGCTGCACAGCCGCAAGTGCCTGACCCTGCTCAACGGCCTGATCGAGTAATATGAATTTTGGGATAGCAGAACACCCGCGTGGGTTCTGCTATCCCTTTTTTCATGGAAGAGAAACCGCAGTTGCAGCGGTGCTGGGCCGGAGACGGTTGCCGAGGGATGTTCTCTTTTGACACCAAAAGAGAACCAGAAAAGTGCCAGCGATTTCGACGCGCTGGAGCCACGAAAAAGGGGCTGCTCGCCCCTTTTAACCCCAAAGAGGAGGGCTACACCGGAAAAAACTGAAGATTCACGCCTGTTCGGCGTGAAGATCTTTTAACCGTTTTTTCCGGCTCCGCCGATTTAAAGCCCCTCAGTCGCTACGCGACAGCTCCCCCAAGGGGGAGCGGGCACGCCCGGAAGATTTACACTTTAGCCGGGAACTGTATCGCTATGCCAAAGGCTCCCTCCCAGAGGGAGCTGGCAAAGCCGTCAGGCTTTGACTGAGGGAGTTAAGGCGTCCCCTTGGGGGAGCTGGCATCGCGCAGCGATGACTGAGGGGGTATCCCGCAGCGCCGCGCTTTCGCAGAAAGCGGTGCTGCATCTGCCATTTCCCTCTACGACCCCTCCTGTGAAAAAGGGGTTCTGAAAAGCCCGCAGGCTTTTCAGAACCCCAAATTAAAAAATCTTTTTTCCGCTGAATATGCCCAGAGTGCAACGGAGGGCATTTCAAATCGTTATTCCCTCAGTACGAGCTCAGCCCAAGGCTGACGTCCAGTGCCTGATCCACCCGCTTCTGGTCGGCGGCGGTGATCTGCCCGGCGCGCTCCCGCAGGCGGTGCTTATCCAGCGTGCGGATCTGCTCCAGCAGCACTACGCTGTCCTTGGCTAGACCGGTGTCTGCCGCACGGATGTTGATGTGGGTGGGCAGGCGGGTCTTGTCCAGCCGGGATGTAATGGCCGCTGCGATCACCGTGGGGCTGTGCCGGTTGCCGATCTCGTTCTGTACGATCAGCACCGGGCGCACACCGCCCTGCTCCGAGCCCACCACCGGCGAAAGATCGGCGTAGAAAACTTCTCCTCTGTGTACCTCCATGGAATCTCCCTCCTGTTTGTCTGGAGGATGTGCCCCGCTATGTGATGCGTCCGGCGCATCCTGTCTGCTCTCAGTATGCGCAGACGGGGTGCGGCTTATGCAGTGCGGGGGCGATATTCCATTGTATGCACAAAGGGCGGTCAGCTTTCCTCTTCCAGCGTGCAGAAGGCCAGCGCCATGCCGCCTTCGTGGCTCAGGGAGAGCCGGGCGCGCAGCCGGTGCTGCGCTACCCATGCGGCGGTCTGCCCGCTGAACCGGTAGGCCGGGGCTCCATTTTCCTGCCGGACGGCTTCGATCTCACATAGAGAAAAAGGCTCCCGCAGGCCGGTGCCCGCTGCCTTGAGAAATGCCTCCTTGGCGGCAAAATCTGCGGCGGCGCTGGCAAGGCGGTGGGCGTTCAGCGGCGCGGGGGAGGCTTCACAAAGGCCCAGCGCCGCCTGCTCGGCCGGGCCGTACACCCGGCGCACAAAGGCCGCCGCGTGGGCAGAGGAAAGGCTTTTTTCCAGATGGGAAAGGCTGCACAGGTCGCAGCCGATGCCGTAAAGCATACAAAGGCTCCTTTCGCGGGCAGAATGCCGCCCGGACATCGTTCATCTTGCCGGAACATTGCTGGAAATTTTGTGCAGGATGTGCAAATCCAGCGTAATTATCTTGAAGTTTCGGCGCATTTCGTGTACAATGGGGCTAGTTTCAACCGAAGGGGGTGTATTGCGTGGGAGACGCAACCGCGATTTTCTCTATCCACGATAAAAAGGACTATGAGATCCACGAGATCGTACAACAGGTGTACGATGCTTTGAAGGAAAAAGGCTATAACCCGGTCAATCAGCTGGTGGGCTATATCTTGTCCGAAGACCCTACCTACATTACGACCTATAAGAATGCCCGTGCCATGATCCGCAAGGTGGATCGTGACGACCTGCTGCAGGCCATGCTGCGCAGCTACCTCAACGTGTAATACGGTCCTTTTCAGCCCCGCTGTCTTGCAAGACGGCGGGCTTTTTATGTGGAACGATTTAGAATGGCCTCCGCGCTGCTTTGGCCATGTTCAGAGGAAAGACTATTTTAAATTTTGGGGTTCAGGAAAGTCTGCGGAGCTTGTCGGGGCAAAGCCCCTCCATCTTGCTGCGCAAGACCGCTCTGCCGCTTAAAAGCCCCACTGGGGCTTTCATTGCTGCGCAAACGCGGACTTTCCTGAACCCCATTTTCACGGATGGAGTCGCAGGGGAAAGCAACAATTATTATGGATAGGATGTTTTTGGAGACCATTTTAATCGTTTTCCACCAGCGGCAGGGTGAAGATCTGGTTCACCACCACCTCGTACTCCCACGGCTCCCGCAGCTTTTTGAGCTGTTTTTCCAGCTTTTCCGCCCCGGCAAAGCAGTGGATGAGATAGAACCAGTGCCCCTTCATCCGGCTGATGGCGCAGCCTGCGCTGCCGAACAGCTCGGTGTAGCCGTGGTACAGGTCGGTCAGGTAGCCCCGCAGCTCCTCCTTGGTGGCGGGTGCACCGCCCCGCGCCCTGCGGAAGAGTGCCGGGTCTGCAATGAGTCCGCGCCCCACCATGATGCCGGACAGGGCGGGAAACTCCTCTTCCAGCGCGTGGAGCTGAGCGGTGGTGGTCACATCGCCGTTATAGCACACCGGCATGGTGCACCGGGGCAGCGCAGCGGCAAAGGCGGCGCGGTCGGCCTGTCCACGGTACTGCTGCCGCATCACCCGGGGGTGGATGGTCAGCTCTGAGATGGGGTAGCGATTATAAATTTCCAGAATGGCGGCAAACTCCTCCGGCTTCTCCACGCCCAGCCGGGTCTTGACCGAGACAGGCCCCTCGGCGTGGGAAAATACCCCTTCCAGAAAGGCGTCTACCTTGGCCGGGTCCCGCAGCATCCCGGAGCCCTTGCCCTTGGCGGTCACTGTCCCGGCGGGACAACCCAGATTCAGGTTCACCTCAGTATAGCCCAGCGCCCGCAGCTGCTCGATCATCCACGCGGCCAGTTCGCCGTCCTTGGCCAGCAATTGCGGGATGACCGGCGCACCGGGGTTTGCCGCCGGGGCAAGCTCTGCCATCTTCTTTTTAATGAGCACCCGGTTCTCCGGCGGGGAGATAAACGGCGCATAATAGCGGTCGGCAGCGCCTTGTGCGCCGAACCATTTCTGATGGGTCTGCCGCCAGACCCTGTCTGTGAAGCCCTCCATGGGGGCAGCATAATAAAGCATGGGCGTTTCTCCAAACGTTTTTGTTACCGGTATTGTAGCATAAAATTGCGTGAGGGGAAAGGGGAGAAAGTACCCCTTCCGTCTGCTCCCGTTGGTCGCAGCCACCTTCCCCAAGGGGACGGCAACCCTCTCAGGCGCTCCCGAAGGGAGAGCCAAGGTCTAAGGCTTGTTGCTAAAGTATCAAGTGCAATGAGGGAGTTTCCGGCAGTGCTGAAGCCGTCCCCTTGGGGAAGGTGGCATCGCCGCAGGCGATGACGGAAGGGGTACTCCCAGGCAAGCAACTTTGTACTTTAGCTAGAAACTTTCCCGCCATGCCAAAGGCGCCCCCTTGGGGGAGCTGGCGAACGAAGTGAGCCTGAGGGGGTATAACAAAAACTCCCGCCCTGCGGGGTGCAGAGCGGGAGAGGAGAGTTTTTGGAGATTATTCAGCAAACAGCGGGGTGGACAGGTAACGGTCACCGGTATCGGGCAGCAGGACAACGATGTTCTTGCCGGCGTTCTCCGGGCGCTTTGCCAGCTGGATGGCTGCCCAGACGGCAGCACCGGAGGAGATGCCTACCAGCACGCCCTCCTTGTGGCCGATCAGACGACCGGTGGCAAAGGCGTCGTCGTTCTCCACGGCGATGATCTCGTCATAGACGGTGGTGTCCAGCACATCCGGCACAAAGCCAGCGCCGATGCCCTGGATCTTATGTGCTCCGGCAGTGCCCTTGCTCAGCACAGGGGAGGAAGCGGGCTCCACAGCCACCACCTTGACGGCGGGGTTCTTGCTCTTGAGGTACTTGCCAACGCCGGTCACGGTGCCGCCGGTGCCGACGCCTGCCACAAAGATATCTACCTTACCATCGGTATCCTCCCAGATCTCGGGGCCGGTGGTCTCGATGTGTGCCTGCGGGTTGGCGGGGTTCACGAACTGGCCGGGGATGAAGGAGTTGGGGATCTCCTTTGCCAGCTCATCGGCCTTGGCAATGGCACCCTTCATGCCCTTGGCACCCTCGCTCAGCACCAGCTCGGCACCGTAGGCCTTCATCAGCTGGCGGCGCTCCACGCTCATGGTCTCGGGCATCACGATGATGATGCGGTAGCCCTTGGCAGCTGCCACAGCAGCCAGACCGATGCCGGTGTTGCCGGAGGTGGGCTCGATGATGACGGAGCCTTCCTTCAGCAGACCCTTGGCCTCAGCGTCATCGATCATCTTTTTGGCGATGCGGTCCTTCACGGAACCGGCGGGGTTGAAGTACTCCAGCTTGGCAATAACGTGGGCGGGCAGCTGCTCTTCCTTCTCAATGTGGCTGAGCTCCAGCAGCGGGGTGTGACCGATCAACTGATCTGCGGCGGTATAGATCTTGCTCATAATACTTGTCCCTCTTTCTGATATCGTTACGGGGTGTGTAGCCCTGTCTTGTGCCGGGGTGCCCGGCTGTGATTCCCTCTAAACCTTTCAACCAACATTGTTTGTGGGTTTGATGGCATTATAGCCCCGTTTTCCCTGCTTGTCAAGGGGTTTTTGAAAAAAAGTGGGATTGAAAAGTGACTTACCCTGTTGTATAATGGGTTATACTAAAATTTAACCGGAAGGAAGTACGGATCATGATCGTTTCGACCAAAGGACGCTATGCGCTGCGGGTGATGATCGACCTCGCGGAGCATCAGTCTGAAAAATATGTTCCCTTAAAGGAAGTAGCCACCCGGCAGGAGATCTCGGAAAAGTATCTGGAGAACATCCTCAAAGTGCTGGTGCAGAACGGCTTTCTGGAGGGGCTGCGCGGCAAGGGGGGCGGCTACCGGCTGACCCGCAGCCCGGATCAGTACACGGTAAGCGAGATTTTGATGCTCACCGAGGGCAGTCTTGCCCCGGTAAGCTGCCTGACCCCCGGGGCTTCTGCCTGCGCCCGGATGGCCAACTGCCGCACCTACGAGATGTGGAAGGGGCTCAACGACCTGATCTCGGACTACTTCGGCAAGATCACGCTGGCAGACCTTGCCCTGCCGGATCAGGCCGGCAATGATTATGTGATCTGAACCTTGCGCACCGGAACTGCACCGGTGCGCTTTTTTGTACAGTTCTGCGCAAAAGGTGCAGAACTTCTTGGCAAGATTTACGGTTGATGGCGTGGGCAGTCCGCGGTATACTTTTACTTTGTGTGAGACAGAAAATTCCGGGCGAAAAGCCCGTTTGTCTGTACGTTATAAGACCAGAAAGGGGAGTTCTGACACGAAGTATATTTTTCAGTTCGGGCGCATTCTCGCGTTCTGTTTTCTGGGCGAGGTGCTGCACGCGGTGCTGCCGCTGCCGGTGCCTGCCAGTGTGTACGGCCTGGTGCTGCTGCTGGCAGCCCTGACCGCCGGGATCGTAAAGCTGGAGCAGGTCAAGGAGACCGGCACCTACCTGACCGGTATTTTTCCGCTGCTGTTCGTGCCCGCTGCTGCGGGCATTATGGAGCTGTGGGCAGAGATGGGACAGCTGCTGCTGCCCATCCTGATCGCCATTCTGCCGGTGACAGTGCTGGTGATGGCGGCCGCAGGCCGCACCACACAGGCGCTGACCGCCCGCAATAAAAAGGAGGAGGCCGACCATGACTGAGCTGCTGAACGATTTTCTGACCGGCTCTGCGGCCTGGGGCGTGCTGCTTACGCTGGCGGCCTTTGGGCTGGGTGTGCTCATCAACCGGGTGACCGGCAAGGCTATCTTTAACCCGCTGCTGCTGGGCAGTATTTTCGTCATCGTTTTTCTGTCGGTGTGTAATATCCCCTATGGGGACTACAAAACCAGCGCCGCGCCGGTAAGCTATCTGCTGCTGCCCGCCACGGTGGCGCTGGCCATCCCGCTGTATGAAAAGCTGGACCTGCTCAAAAAGAACGCGCCCGCCATCATTGCGGGCATCTCGGTGGGCACGCTGGTCAGTCTGGGCAGCGCCTTTGCACTGGCGCTGGCAATGGACCTGACCCAGGAGCAGTACGCCACCCTGCTGCCGAAGTCGGTGACCACCGCCATCAGCATGGATGTGGCCGCAGAGCTGGGCGGTATCGCCGCCCTGACCGGTGCCATCGTCATCGTCACCGGCATCGTGGGCGCCCTGCTGGCCGAGACCGTGTGCAAGCTGTTCCACATCACCGACCCCATCGCCAAGGGCGTGGGCATCGGCACGGCAGCCCATGCCGTGGGCACCAGCAAGGCGCTGCAGATGGGCGAGGTGGAAGGCGCCATGAGCGGCCTTTCCATCGCCGTAGCCGGTGTGCTGACCGCTGTGCTCTGCCCGGTGTTCGTGGGCTTTATCCACTAAGCTGACTGCAAACAAAACACAGGCAAAGCCCGGTGCCGTAAAGATACAGAAACGCCCCCGGCGGCCATTGCGGCTGCCGGGGGTGTTTCTCTGTGGGTGGAAAACAAAAAAGAGGTGAAAAGAAGAATGGTTGGTAAATAGCGGTTTTATGCGGCCTTTGCCGGGGCAAAGACCACGGCCTTCTTCTGCCGCGCCTGCATGGAGCGGACGATGCAGCTGAGGGTGAAGTTGATGACAAAATAGATGACGCAGGCGGTGCCGAACAGCACCATGACATCCGAAACATTCACCGTGCCAAGGCCGTTGTAGGTGCCGGCGGCGCTCAGCAGCTGCCGGATGCGTGCCATCAGCTCAATGGTGGCTACGTTTGCAAGGTAGGAGGAATCCTTGATGGTGGTGATCACCTGACTGAGCAGGGTAGGGATGATGTTGCGGTAGGCCTGCGGCAGAATGATGTACAGCAGCACCTCGGCGGTGTTGAAGCCCTGCGCATAGCCTGCCTCAAATTGTCCCTTGGCGACGCCGTTCAGGCCGCCGCGGACGATCTCGGCAATGACCGAGGAGTTGAACAGGATCAGTGCCAGCGCTGCCTTGAACAGCAGCTTCATCTCCACACTGGTCAGGCCGAACATTTTGTGGGCAAAGAAGGCCGGGCAGGGGCAGAACACCACGCACACGAAGATCCACAAAAGGTAGGGCGTGTTGCGGAACAGCTCGATGTAGGCGGCGGACAGCCAGCCAAGGATGCGGGCCGGGCCTTTTTTACAGTAGGTACGCGCCAGCGCCAGCAGCGAGCCTAAGATCAAGCCCAGAATAACGCCCAGTACCGAGATGATGCAGGTAAAGGCGATGCCCCGCAGCAGGTACACGAATACGCCCGGCTGCGCGAGGATGGAAAAACTGGAAGCAAGCGTGCTCATTTATGCCGCCTCCTTTAAGGCCGCAGCCTTTGCGGCGCGCAGGGCGGGGTCTGCCTTGCCCTTGCGCTCCTTGAGGGAAGCCTCCCAGCGGGTAGCCAGCGTGGACAGCGGGAAGCAGACCACAAAGAAGATGGCACCGCAGACGATGTAGGCGGGTGCGTAGGCACCGCCGGTGGAAGCACCGGTGACGAAGCTGTAGGTCACGCTGATGAGGTCTGCACCGCCTACGATGTACAGGCAGGAGGTGTTCTTGAACAGGTTGACCACCTGATTGACCATGGGCGGCAGCATGACCGGGATGCTCTGGGGCAGGATGATATAGGCCATCCGCTGCAAGTAGCCAAAGCCCTGCGCCTGTGCGGCCTCGAACTGTCCTTTCGGCACAGATTCAATGGCGGCACGGACGACTTCGCCCATATAGGCACCGGTGTAAACGCCCAGTGCAATGATGCCGGTGCGGATGACACCCATGCTCAGCCCTGCAAAGGCCAGCGCGTAGTACAAAAAGCACAGCTGCAACAGCAGCGGCGTATTCTGGATAAACTCCACATACACCCGGGCGATGCATTGCAGCGGCTTTTTGCCGCTGGTCGCCATCAGGCCCAGTACAACGCCCAGCACAAAGGCCAGTGCCAGCGCAAAAAACGCCGTCATCAGGGTATTGCCCAGCCCCAGCAGAAAGCTTTCCCGGTGGTTCCACACCGTTGCCCATGCGTCCATTGAAAACAGACCGGACATAACGAACACTCCTCTCTCCTAAACCGTAACGGCGCTGGTGTTATTCCAGACCGTTCTCCTTGATCAGACCATCAATGGTGCCATCGGACAGCCAGCCGCTGACCAGTTCATCACACACAGCGGAGAAGCCGCTGTCCTTCTTGGTAGCTACGCCATACTCCTGCGGGCTGAACTCGGCATCAATGTAGCTGCGGCCATCGGTCTTGTAGATGGCCAGAATGGACTTATCCACGCAGAAGCCGTTCACTTCGCCTGCGCTCAGCGCGGTGCTGATGGCGGGATAATCGTCGTACTGACGGAAGGAAATGCCGTCCTTCCAGGTGTCGGCGTTGAAGGTGTCGGCATTGAAGCCCTCGCCGGTGATCACGCCCTCGTCGATCATCTCCTGCACCAGAGCACGGGCGGAGGTGGAGCCGGAGGAAACACCCACGACCTTATCCTTCAGGTCGGCCAGTGCCTTGATGCCGGAGGAATCCTCCACCAGAACGCTGACATAGTCGGTGTAGTAGGGGGTGGAGAAGTCCCAGCTCTTGCGGCGCTCCTCGGTGATGGTAAAGGTAGCCAGCACGCAGTCGATATCGCCGGAATCCAGCAGCTCGCCGCGGGTAGCGGCGGTGACGGTGGTGAACTCCACGTCCACGCCCAGATGCTCGGCGATCATCTCTGCCAGACTGTCCTCCAGACCGGTATACTCGCCGGTGAGGGTATCCTGAAAGCTGAAGCCCTTGACGGCGTTCTTGACGCCTACCTTCAGCACACCGCGGTCGATGATGGCCTGCACATCCGCAGAAACAGCCCCGGAGGAAGCTGCCGCGCTGCCGGAAGCGGCAGAGGATGCGGTGGAGGCTGCCACAGAGCTGCTGGTGGAGCCGCCGCAGGCGGTGAGAGCGGTGAGCGCAATGGCCGTACCGGCGGCCTTGACAAAGCTACGACGAGAAATCTTTTTCATAATTATACACTCCTCTATAAAGTCCGCAGCCCGGACGGCTTTCCCTTCCGTCCCCCATGGGCTGCTCTATCCACAACGGGTGCCGCTTGTGCTGCGGCAGCTCCGTAGTGACCAAAATCGCTTACCGGATGATCTTGCCCAAGAACTGGCGCACGCGCTCGTTTTTGGGGTTGGTGAAGAAGTGCTCCGGTGTGCCTTCTTCCAAGATCTGGCCGTCTGCCATAAACACCACGCGGTCTGCCACCTGCCGGGCAAAGCCCATCTCGTGGGTGACCACCACCATCGTGATATTCTTTTCGTGCGCCAGCCGCACCATGACGTCCAGCACTTCCTGAATGGTCTCCGGGTCCAGCGCACTGGTGGGCTCGTCGAACAGGATGATCTTGGTCTGGGCGCACAGCGCACGGGCAATGGCGATGCGCTGCTGCTGGCCGCCGGAAAGCTGCGCCGGGTAGACATTTGCCTTGTCCCGCAGGCCGACCACCTCAAGATAGTGGTACGCCAGCTCCTCGGCCTCCTGCTTGGTCTTGTGGTGCAGCTTGATGGGTGCGAGGGTCAGGTTTTTCAGCACCGTCATGTGCGGGTACAGGTTGAACTGCTGGAACACCATGCTGGTGGTCTCGCGCACAAGCTTGGTCTTGTTTTTGGCTGTCAATTCCTGTCCGTCGATGTAGACATGGCCGCTGGTGGGCTCCTCCAGAAAATTCATGCAGCGCACCGTGGTGGACTTACCTGAACCGGACGGCCCGATGATCACCAGCTTTTCGCCCTCGGCGACCTCGAGGTTGACGTCCTTCAGAACGTGCAGGTCCCCGAAGTATTTGTCAATATGTTCCAGCTTGATCACTACGCATTCCCCTTTTCCTCTTACAGCCTGCCCCCGGGGCCGCCTTGCCCCGCAGGGTACAAAAAAGGCGCTTGGTGAGTGTTCACCAAGCGCCTTTGCTTTCGATAGTTAAAGTATAGCGTTTTTTAGGGTTACTTTCAATCTGAAAAGTGCAACAACTTTTCCTTCAGAAGAAATTGCATTTTGTAAAGTTGCTACAATATTGCGCCTTATTTTTTGTCGATACGGCTGAACGCGGCGGTCCGCTTGCAGCGGCGGGGGACAGCGCTCACTTTTTGAAAAAGGAGAACAGCCCCTTCTTTTCATACGGCTCGCTGTGGATGGTGCCCACCCGGTACCCGGTGGCTTCGATGGCGGCACGGAGCGCGTTCTCGTCCAGCGGCTCCTTGGAAAGGATCACGGTCTTGCCCTTAGAATGAGAGGACGAGACCTTCTCCACAGGAAACGCATTGCGAACGGTGTCATTGATATGGGCTTCGCACATGGAACATGCCATGCCGCCTACTTCTACGGTCGTCTGGATCATTTTTATACCTTCCTTCAGGAATATCTCATAAAAATAGTTAGAATTGGCTAACTTTTAATTCCGGGAAAAGCCGCCTTACAGCGGCTGTCTGCCCACATCATACGCCATACAGCCGCCGCTGTCAAGTGCTTTGCTTATTTTTTCGGTAGTCTCGCGGGGTCATGCCAAAATGCGCCTTGAACGCCCGGTTAAAATAGGAAAGGTTTTCAAACCCGCACCGGGAGGCGATGGTCAGCACGGTCTCATCGGTGGTTTGCAGCGCCTCGGCGGCGGTGTTTAGCCGGTACTCGTTCAGAAAGGCGATAAAGCTCTGCCCGGTCATCTGCCGGAACCAGCGCATAAAATGGCTGGCGCTGAAGGAGCAGACCCCGGCGGCATCGGCTACCCGGAGCGGCTCGGCATAATGGGCGGAGAGCCATTGCAGCACGGTTTTCAGCCGCTGGGTGTCGGCGGTCTCTGCCGGGAGACGCTGCCTGCCCTGCGCAATGAGCAGGGCAAGAAAGCGCAGCAGTGCCCCTTTTACCAGCAGCTCGTAGCCGGGGCGCTTGGCGCGGTTGGCATCTTCCAGCTCCCGCAGGCAGGCGGCGGCTTGCAGATAGCATAAATCGTTCGGGGTCAGCCGCGCGGGCAGCAAAAGCCGCCCGCTTTGCAGCGGCAGCAGATATTTCTCGGCGCAAAGGTCCTCTGCGCCGCCCAGCAGCTCCAGCTCAAAGATGATGTTCTCATATTCCATGCGCTGCCCCTCTGCCTGCCGCAGCGCGTGGAGCGTGCCCGGGGCAAAAAGGAAGATATCCCCCCGGTAAGCCGGGTAGGTCACAGCGCCCACCTGTACCAGCCCTATGCCCTGCTTGACAAAGACCAGCTCCATGCTCTCGTGCCAGTGGAGTGCCACCTGCTGAAAATCCCCCGGAATGGTGCAGGGGTACAGATTGAACGGAAAGCGCACCGCACCGTGCTGTTTTGTCTCCTGCAAAGAAGCCTGATTTTGCATCGTCTCACCTCCCGATGATAGGATTGTACCATAGTTTGCACTCTTTAGGCAAGATTTTGGAGGTCCTATGTGGTATATCTTGAAGTACAGATGTCAAACCTGTTTTCCGTAAGGTGTACCTGAAAACAAAGAAATAGACTGAAATTTCGGCTTTTCAGATACACCCTAGCAAAGGAGGATGCTTTTATGAGCTTTACCGAAACGTTACAGAGTATCACCGGCAAGCTGCTGGCGGACTGCACCGACCAGGAGCTGTATCTGGCACTGCTGGAACTTGTGCGGCAGAAGAGCGCCGACCGCGTGCAGCCGGTCACCGGGCGCAAGCTGTACTATATCAGCGCCGAATTCCTCATTGGCAAGCTGCTGTCCAACAACCTCATCAATCTGGGGCTGTACGATGAAGCCCGGTCTGCGCTGGCTGCTGCCGGAAAGCGCCTTTCTGACATTGAAGAGGTAGAGCCGGAGCCTTCTCTGGGCAACGGCGGTCTGGGTCGTCTGGCGGCCTGCTTCCTCGACTCTCTGGCAACGCTCAACCTGCCCGGCGATGGCGTAGGCCTGCGGTACCATTTTGGTCTGTTCCACCAGTCCTTTGAGGACGGCGTGCAGAACGAAAAGCCCGACCCGTGGCTGACTGCCCACAGCTGGGCGGAAAAGACCGACACCACCTACCCGGTGGAATTGGCGGGCAAGGAGTACACCGCCCGGCTGTACAAGCTGGCGGTCACCGGCTACGAGGGCCGCACCAACACCCTGAATCTGTTCGATCTGGACACCATCGACGAGAGCATCGTCCATGACGGCATCGCCTTTGACAAGACCGCCATCGACAAGAACCTGACCCTCTTCCTCTACCCGGACGACTCCGATGAAGCTGGCCGCCGCCTGCGGGTGTATCAGCAGTACCTGATGGTCTCTGCCGGTGCACAGCTGATCCTTGCCGAGTGCGCTGCCCGGGGCTGCAACTTCCATGATCTGGCCGACTATGCCGCCATCCAGATCAACGATACCCACCCCAGCATGGTCATCCCGGAGCTCATCCGTCTGCTGGGGGAGCGCGGCATCAAATTTGAAGAGGCCGTGGAGATCGTCACCAGGACCTGCGCCTACACCAACCACACCATTCTGGCCGAAGCACTGGAAAAGTGGCCCCGCACCTATCTGGACGCCGTGGTGCCGCAGCTGATGCCCATCATTGAAAAGCTGGATGCGCTGGCACGCACCCGCACCGAGGACGAGAGCCTTGCCATCATCGACAAGGACGACCGGGTGCACATGGCACACATGGACATCCACTTTACCCACTCCACCAACGGCGTGGCAGCGCTGCACACCGAGATCTTGAAAAACTCCGAGCTGCACGGCTTCTACGAGCTGTACCCGGAAAAGTTCAACAACAAGACCAACGGCATCACCTTCCGCCGCTGGCTGCTGGAGTGCGACCCGCGCCTGACTGCCACGCTGGAAAAGCAGATCGGCTCCGGCTTCCGCAAGGACGCCGCCGAGCTGGAAAAGCTGCTGGCCTTTGCCGGGGACGAGACGGTGCTGAACGAACTGACCGCTGTGAAGAAGGCCAACAAGGAAGCGCTGGCCGACTGGCTGCTGCACACCCAGAAGGTGAGCGTGAACACCGATGCAGTGTTCGATATCCAGTCCAAGCGCCTGCACGAGTATAAGCGCCAGCAGCTCAACCTGCTGTACCTCATCCATCAGTACTACGAGATCAAGGCCGGGCATCTGCCCGCCGCTCCGCTGGTGAGCATCTTCGGCGCAAAAGCCGCGCCCGCCTACACCATTGCCAAAGATATCATCCATGCGCTGCTGACCCTCTCCAAGGTCATTGCCGCAGACCCGGAGGTGTCCAAGTGGCTGCAGGTGGTGTTTGTGGAGAATTACAACGTCACCGCCGCTGAAAAGCTGATCCCGGCCTGCGACCTGTCCGAGCAGATCAGCCTTGCCTCCAAGGAGGCTTCCGGCACCGGCAACATGAAGTTTATGCTGAACGGTGCGCTGACGCTGGGCACCATGGACGGTGCCAATGTGGAGATCAGCCAGCAGGTGGGCGAGGAGAACATCTATATCTTCGGCCAGACCTCCGATCAGGTCATCCACCGCTACGCCGTGGGCGACTACGACCCCGCCCAGTGGGTGGAGGGCGATGCCAACATCCGCCGCGCCATCAGCTTCCTCACCGGGCCGGAGATGCTGGCCGCCGGTCATGCCGAAAACCTGACCCGCCTGCACGACGAGCTGATCCATAAGGACTGGTTCCAGACCTTGCCGGACTTCAACGCCTACGTTGTGCGCAAGGGACAGGCCCTCAGCGATTACGCCTGCGACCCCATGGGCTGGCGGCGCAAGTGCCTTGTGAACATTGCCAAGGCCGGCATGTTCTCCTCTGACCGCACCATTGCCGAGTACGACCGCGACATCTGGCATCTGGGCAAGTAAGCGTTCCCTAAACCGCATTTCTTCCCTCATTTTCTCGAAAGCTGCTGCACAAAGCCGTGCGGCAGCTTTTTGTTTGTGCGGCAGGGGACGAGACCAACAAGAAAAGCCGCTGCACAAAAAGTTGTGCAGCGGCTTTTGGTTCAGTTGATGAAAACCGGAACGGAAGCGGGATCAGTCCTCGCTCTCGGCTTCTTCCTCGTCCTCATCGTCATCCTCGTCCGTATCGCGCGGCTTGTAGAAGATGCCGCTCAGGAAGATGCTGACGAAGTACAGCAGCACCATGGGGATAGCCACCATGCACTGGGACACGATGTCCGGCGGGGTGACCACAGCGGCGATGAAGAAGATGACCACGATGGCCACGCCGCGCACCTGCTTGAGGATCTGCGGGTTGATGATGCCCATCTTGGAAAGGATGATGGTGATCAGCGGCATCTCGAACACACAGCCAAAGATGATGAACATGGTCAGGCAGAGGTTGACGTAGCTTTCGATACTGGTGGTGGTCTGGATGTACTCTGCACCCTCGATGCCGGTGCTGAGGAACCGCAGCATGAACGGCATCATGAGCTTATAGGCGAACAGCACGCCCACGCAGAACAGGATCAGACCCAGCAGCATCACCAGCTTGAAAAAGGCGCTTTCGCTCTTTTTGAGGCCCGGCTTTGCAAAGGCGTAGATGTTGTAAAAGGCCACAGGCACCGTTACCACCACACCGGCCAGAATGGACACCCGGAAATACTGCATCAGTTTTTCCTGCGGGGCAATGGACACGAACTGGTAATAGTCGCGGCCCATGGCGGTAAGCAGATCGATCAGACGGTCTGCATACGCCAGAGAGACCACTACGCCCACCACAAACACCACCGCGCAGATGATGAGCCGGTTCCGCAGTTCTTTCAGATGGCCGGTCAGCGTCATGCTGCCGTCCTCTGCCATGACTTCGGCTTTCTTATTGCGCTTTTTGTTTGTAGCCACAATTACTCCTCGTCTTCGTCCTTCTTGTCAGCCTTCTTCACGGTCTCCTCGGACCCCTCGGCGTCCTCGTCCTCCATGCCCTTCTTGAAGCCGTTGATGGTCTTGCCGAACATCTTGCCCAGCTTCGGCAGGTTCTTGGGTCCAAAGATCAGCAGAACGACAACCAGAATAATCAGCAGTTCATTAGTACCAATACGCATAATAAATATCTCCTTTTTCTTGCCGCGCCGCGTGGCGGGCGTATTACAGAATGTATC
>CAKSWQ010000023.1 GCA_934512105.1 uncultured Faecalibacterium sp.
GCCAGAGCAAGGCGGTCGGTGCGCTCCTCCAGCATCAGCAGGTACGACCCGGACAGCAGCCGTGCAGCGGCAGCGGCTTTCTGCTGGGGCGTTCCAAATGCAACGCAGTCCGTCAGGTGCTCGATGGTCTCGGTCATGTGGAGAGCTTCCACGAACCGCTCGTCCAGCGGTTCCTCCGGGCTGGCAGGCTTGTAGCACTCCTGCCAGTCGTGCAGCAGGTCAAGATAATCGGTCAGCACCCGCAGGCAGTAAACGATGTCTGCCCGCTGTTCGTCTGTCAGGCCGCGCTTGGCGGTGAGGTCGATGGCATCTCCGTTGGCCCCACAGCCAAAGCAATAATAGTAGGTGTCGTTCAGCTTCATGCTGGGGTCGCTGTCGGAATGGAACGGACAGCACACCATGCCATGGCGGTCGGGCTCCATGCCGTACATCTCTCCCACCTGCCGAACGGTGATGGCGGACTTGATCTTTTGATATAAACTCAAAATTTCTCCTTTGGTCAAAGGTTTTGGCACGGATCATTTTGATCCCTGCCACGTTCAAAGTCACCGGTGTTCCCCAAATGGGAACTTCGGTGAAGCCGGTCTCCCTTGCTGCCTCCCGACAGGAAATCTTTTTGGACTCTGTGTCGGCCCCATGCAGGGCGCTCGCTCCCCCGATGGGAGGTCTTGGCGGTCTGGGCAGTTCGGACGGTCATTCTGTTCTCAAGGTCCTGTTATGAAAGATATTTCAGAGGGCTTTCGCGGGAAGCCCTTAATATGTTCGCTGCTGGGGAGTTACTATGTTTTCTTTCTGTCTATAGGATAGCACCGCAATGGCCGCTGTGCCGTATATCCAGAAAGCCGGATTTTTGACAAAAAATGCAAAAAATCCAGTCCTCTGGAAAAACGCTGCTGAAGATGCTATACTGAGCAAAAAAGGTCGGAGGTGCGAAGATGGAAACGAAATTGACGATTGGTGAACGACTGAAAGACCTGCGCGTAGAACGTGACTTGAACCAGAAAGTCGTTGAAAGTCAGGCTGGAATCCCATCCAGTACACTCTCGACCTATGAGAACGACACGGTAGGCAACGTGAATGTGGCGGCGATTATCAAGCTGGCCGAGTTTTACGATGTGCAGCCGGAATACCTGCTCTGCCTGACCGACAACAAAAAACGCCCAGATGCAAGTATTCAGGACTTGCATCTGAGCGATGGTACGGTGGATATTCTGTTGAAGGACAAGGCACTGAACCACCGGCTGCTTTGTGAGCTGGTGGAGCATCCGGGTTTCCGGCAGCTTATGATGGATCTTGAGATATACGTCAACGGTCTGGTAAGCGACCGCATCCGGGATGCCAACGCCATGTTGGAGGCTATGCGGCAGCTAATCTGCGAGAAGTACGATGCGGAAACCGATGTGGAAATGCGTACCTTGCAAGTGGGGCAGCTTGTAGAGGACGAATACTTTGGCCGTACGATCTACGAAGAGTTGTCAGCCATTCTGAAAGATATTCGCACCGCCCATATCACAGACGATACCACATCGGACGGTTCTGCCATTGAGCGGGTACGACAGTCCATCGAAAGCGCAAAATCTTTTGAAGGTTCTGCAGAGGAACAGCAACTTCGGGCACTGTGCAAACAGGTCGGCAAGGACTTCGATTCCCTGAACAAAGCGGACGTAGCAGCCACCATGCGTATTCTGCGGGAGCTGACCCCCACGACTACACAGCAGGGGCGTGCGGTGCGAAAGAGCATGGACAAACAACTGCGCGGAAAAACGCGCCGGAAACGGTAAAGTGGAATCGTGTCAAATTGACACAATTCCTCCCGGAAAGGAAAAACGCTGCTGCGGCAGGAAGGAGAACGTACACCATTGGTTCCTCTGAAAGCCTGCGCTGGGTGGGCGGAGACCGTCAACTGCCATGCCCATCCGCGCATTCTTCTGCCACAGAACAGGTGCTTGCCGGAGCCTTTCGCAGCCCTTTTTCCGCGTCAGCCGGAACCAAGGTGTAACACACACGACTTTGCAAGCAAAGTCGTGTGCCAACGAGCGTTCCGCCGCTCTTTGGATTCTTCCCGGCAGGGCACTGGAAAATGGGGTGCCCTGATGAAAACGGTGGATGGTACACATTCACAAACCCCGAAAGGTGTGTTATTATAGTACCATCAACAAATTGAAGGGAGGGCGGCGGATGTTCAGCATTGCAGGAATTGACCTGTTGGAGCAGGAACTTTTGGACCATGAACGCACCCTCCTTGAGATTTTGCTTCAGGACAAGACCACCAAGAAAAACATCATCTGGGCAACCGATGATTACGCTGAATTGGGCGAACAATACAGCTTCCAGAAGGAGATTCTGCCGGAACTGGTTACAGGCGAACAGGACAGTCTGATCCAGCCCAGAGTGGAAAAAGCGCTGGAGCACCAGACCAACCGCACCCGTGACAAAGCAGAGGTGTTTACCCCCAGTTGGATCTGCAACGCACAGAACAATCTGGTGGATGAGCAGTGGTTTGGCAGGAAGGACGTTTTCAACATCCAGAAGGAGATGTTGTGGAAAGCAACGGCTGACAAAATCACCTTTCCGGATGACCGTCAGCACACATGGCAGAAATATGTGGATGCACAGCGGCTGGAAATCTCCTGCGGCGAGGCTCCCTATCTGGTAAGCCGCTACGACACCGTAACGGGCGAAACCATTCCCATTTCCCAGCGAATTGGCCTGCTGGACCGCAAGCTGCGTGTTGTCAGCGAAAACACGGACACCGAAGAAGAATGGTTCACATGGACAAAGCGGGCGTTCCAGAGCGTGTACGGCTTTGAGTATCAGGGCGACAGCCTGCTGCTGGCACGGGAAAACCTGTTTGTGACCTTCGTGGAGGTCTACCGGGAACGTTTTGGTAAACTTCCCTACCTGCGGCAGATGAAGGCGATCGCCAACATCATTGCGTGGAACCTCTGGCAGATGGATGGAACAAAGTATGTAGTTCCGGGCAGCTGCAGGGAAAACAAAATTGAAATTATCAGCTGGTTCGGCAGTGAGGAACAAATTGACCTCTGCCCCGGATGCAAAAAGATGGCGGCATGAGGTTCTAATATTTACAGTGCCTGACCAACATGGTACAATAAAAAGCAATATCCGGTGTGAGGGTTTTTGACTATGAACTTGTGTTTTGACCAATCGCTGGGTCTTGGATATAAAAGCAATTCACAGAAAATCCGTGTAATGAGCGAGAGCTGGGTCAATGATAACATTTTCTGCCCGGTATGTGGGAGCGCTCGACTTTCAAAACTCGAAAATAACCGCCCTGTTGCAGACTTTCAGTGCCCATCCTGTGGGGAAATCTTTGAGTTGAAGAGCAAAGATGGAAAAATCGGCAGAAAGATATCGGATGGTGCATACGATACCATGATAAGCCGCATAACCAGTATGACAAATCCTGATTTATTGGTTATGCACTACTCCTCTTTACAGGTTGTCGATTTGACAGTCGTTCCCAAATTCTTCTTTACGCCTACGGTAATCGAAAAGAGAAAACCGTTATCGCCGACTGCCAGACGTGCCGGATGGGTCGGTTGCAATATTTTATATGGAGATATTCCAGAACAAGGGCGAATCCCTATTATTGAAAACCAAAATTATCGAAGTACGGATTGTATCGTACAAGACTATGCGAGAATTAAACGTCTACAAACGGAGTCTATTGAAAAGCGAGGATGGCTGTTTGATGTGCTCAACTGTGTGAATGACATCCCTACGAAAGATTTTCACCTAAAAGATATTTATGTATTTGCAGATAAACTGAAGCATCAGCATCCCGACAACCAAAACATCGAAGCGAAGATTCGTCAACAACTGCAATTTCTTCGGGATAAAGGAATGATTGAATTTCTGGAACGAGGTCATTACCGTAAGATATAGCGAGGATTCTTTGCTTTCTGACACTGGTAAAACAGGTCATCAAGGCGAACCGCTATACCATTACCATTTCCTGCGGCAAGCTGACCACCGGCGTGACGGTGCCGGAGTGGACGGCTGTGATGATGCTGACCGGGTCGGCAAGCACGGCTGCGTCCGGCTATATGCAGACCATCTTCCGGGTGCAGTCGGCAGGGGTGCTGGACGGCAAACAGAAGGAACGCTGCTACGTCTTTGACTTTGCCCCGGACCGTGCCCTAAACGTGATTTCTGAGGTCAACCGCATCACCAAGCGGGGCCGGACCAATGAGGAGCAGAACCGGGTGGCACTGGGCGAGTTTTTGAACTTCTGCCCGGTGATTGCGGTGGACGGCACCCAGATGACGGCATACAGCGTCTCCAGAATGATGCAGCAGATCAAGAAATTGACGGTGGACAAGGCCATCAAGAGCGGCTTTGACGATGAATCGGTTTACAAGCAAGACACCGGCATCGTTATGGACGAGGACGATGTGCAGCTGTTCCATACCCTGTCGGACAAGCTCAGCGAGCAGAAAGCAGCCAAAAAGGAAACCAAAGTCCACATCAACCATCAGGGGCTGACCAACGAGGAATACGACAAGGCTGGTAAAATCTCCAGCAGACCCAAGCGGGAGCGAACCAAAAAGGACGAAGACCTGCTCAAAAAGGTACAGGAGCAAAAGAAAGAGCGAGAGAAGGTCATTCGACTGTTGCGAAATATCTCCATTAGGCTTCCTTTGCTGATTTATGGTGCTAAGGTTGACTTGACCGAGAGCATCAAGATGGCCGACTTCATCACGCTGGTGGATGAGGAATCGTGGCAGGAGTTCATGCCCAAAACGGTGGATAAGCCGCTGTTCCGCAAATTGCTGAAATATTATGATGAAGATGTTGTCATTGGGGCAGGTCTGCGCATCCGCCGCATGGCAAAGGCTGCGGACGAGCTGCCGCCTACCGAGCGTGTGAAGCGCATTGCTGAGATTTTCAGTCACTTCCGCAATCCTGACAAGGAAACCGTTCTGACCCCGTGGCGGGTGGTGAACCTTCATCTGAGCAACATGGTGGGCGGCTACTGCTTCCTCAACGAGCAGTTTGACCCGCAGGATGTTCTGGAGGAGCCCCGTCTGGTGGATCAGGGGCAGGTCACCGAGGACATCTTCCTCGACCCGGAGGCACGGATTCTGGAAATGAACTCCAAATCCGGCTTGTATCCCCTGTATATGGCATACAGCCTGTACGCCATGAAGCTGCCCGGCCCGGAGGACAAGCTGCCGCTGGAGCAGACACAGGTTCTCTGGCAGGAAACCGTGGAGCAGCAGATCTTTGTTCTGTGCAAGACCCGGATGGCAGAAAGCATCACCCGGCGGACGCTGGTGGGTTATCAGGATTGGACGGTCAACACCACCTACATTCCGCACCTGCTGGAACGGATGGAAAAAGACCCGCAGCGTCTGGCAAAGAAGCTGCAGCGAACCGATACATGGGGAAAGGAGGGACAGCCCATGAAATTTGATGCCATTGTGGGCAATCCGCCGTATCAGGAGGATACAGGTGGCGGCAGCGCAGCCAATGTTGCGGCAAAGCAGGCACGCCCGGTTTATAACCTGTTTGTGGATCAGGCAAAAACCATGCAGCCCCACTATATCTCTATGATTATGCCGGCACGCTGGTATGCTGGCGGCATCGGACTGAACGATTTCCGCAATGAGATGCTGAACGATCCGCACCTGATCAGGCTGACGGATTTTGTGAACTCCAAGGACTGCTTCAGTACCGTGGATATTGCAGGCGGCATCTGCTATTTCCTGTGGGATCGGGACAAGGAGGAGGTCTGCGAGGTTACAAACGTCAGCGGTCTGGAACGCCATACCATGCGGCGCAATCTCAATGAATTTGGGGAGATCTTCATTCGGTCGAATGAATCGCTCTCCATCATCCATAAGGTTCTGAGCCATTCAGAACACTTCCTGACCGATCGGGTGCAGCCCATTGATGCCTTTGGTTTCCCCTCTGCGGCTCGTGGTGAGAAAGAGCCCTTTGACGGTTGCATTTCCCTTATTCACAGCCAAGGCACCGGCTATATTAAGAGAAGCGATGTCAAGAAGAACGCAGAGCTGATCGACAAGTACAAGGCAACGATCTCCATTCTGGTTCCCTGCAATGGTGAGGTTGGCATTGACCCGTCCAAGGGTTATAAGGCCATCACGACACCCCGGATTGAGGTTCCGGGAGAAGTGAACACCTTCTCCTATCTGGTTCTGGGCGCATTCGATACCGAAGCAGAAATCAAGAACTACAAGCAGTATCTGATGTGTAAGTTTACTCGCTTCATGTTGCGCTTGACCTATTCTTCTATGCACATTGCAAGAGCAAACTTTGTCTTTGTGCCCGACCAGGATTTTACAGAAGAATGGACGGACGAAAAACTGTACAAGAAGTACGAGCTGACAGAAGACGAGATTGCGTTTGTTGAGAGTACGATTAGAGTGATGGAGTGAGGTGAATGGGCAGCACAGGAGGTAATGGACAAGAATGATCGGCCATCCGAATTGAAAAGTAACCTTTAATTATATCACATTGAACGGTGAAAAATCCAGTACCATTTTCGTTAAAATAGGGTACTGGATTTTTCGCCAAGCACTATGATATGATGATGGCAGGAAAAATAGATTTTGGATAAAGAATCAGGAGGAACCTCAAATGACCGATTATCAAAAGTTAGAAGCGATCTATAATGAAATTGATACATTGATTGAAAAACGTGTTATGGCTGAATCCCCTGAATTTGAATCGTGGCATTCAAGAGCTGAACGATTTCTGGTAAATCGTTTTGGACGTGACAGCTATGAGGTAACGGATTTTTCCAATACGTTGTTTTCACCAACTATGTATGCCATCGGCATGGACAATGTTCTCATAAGAGTCTGTTGCGACGGATTGAAAAAGACAAAAGGTGTTTTCAAGGACTATCTGATAGAAATCAAGGAAGAAATGTCAGAAAAAGACGAGAAACTGTCGGAAGATGTACATACGGGTTCGAGCTATCAAAATAACAAAGTATTTGTTGTTCATGGGCATGATGAAGCACTTAAAGAAAAAGTGGCAAGACTTCTTGAAAAACAAGGGCTTGAAGCAATTATCTTGAGTGAACAGGCTAATAAGGGCAAGACGATTATTGAGAAGTTTGAAGAAAATAGTGATGTGGGTGCTGCAATTTGCCTGTTTACTGGTGATGATATTGGAAAAGAAAAAAGTGAAGCCGTAGAGAAGCAGCGCGCACGACAGAATGTCGTATATGAAGCGGGTTATTTTATGGGAAAACTGGGGCGGGAGAGAGTTATAATGTTAGTAGATGAAGGTATAGAACTTCCGTCCGATTTACAAGGGGTTGTTTACACAGATTCAGAAAGTTGGAAAACTGAGGTTTTACAAGAATTACAAAGCATTGGCTATGCAATCGACTTTAATAAACTTTTCAAAAGATGATGAACGACAGAAGGGTTCCATATTTTAAGCTACATACAGGGAACTGTTCATTCCAATAGATGAGAAAGGAAAGGAGGACCCCACCATGACCGAACAAGCACTCCGCAAAATGATTGCTGCCGGGGAAAGCATCCGGCAGGAGTTTAAGTCGTGGGTGAAGTGCAAGGACTACCGGCAGCGGAAAGAGCTTGCGGTGAAAAGTGCGGTTGCGCTGGCAAACACAAAGGGCGGCGTTCTGCTGTTTGGCGTGGAAGATGACGGCACCATTACGGGCTGCCCCAAGAGCGACCCGCAGGCACTGATGGAAGCCATCTACGATATGACACGGCCCAGCCTGTTTACCGAAATTGAGCCGGTGGAAACCTCTGACGGTGTGGTGCTGGTGGTATCGGTGGAGAAGTCCAATTCTCATGTTGCCACCACCGGCGGCATCTATTACAGACGGCTGGGGAATGTGACAAAGCCCGACTACCCGGCAAACGATGTGTACTCTCCTGCCGATAACCCGGATTTTTCGGCAAAGATCGTGGAGGGCGCAACCGAAAGCGACATTGACCTGCTGGAAGTGTATCGCCTGAAAGAGAAGCTGCGGATTCGGGATGCAGGCTCTGCCCTGCCGGACTTGGCAGATACCACCTTTCTGGACAACCTGAACCTGATCCGCATGGACAAGGAAGAAGTGCGTGTGACGGTGGCAGGGCTGCTGTTTGTGGGCAAGGCGGCCGCCATTGCCCGGCTGCTGCCCCAGGCGGAGGTGATCTACCTCCATTACAGCGACGAAGCGCAGACGGAATACGACAACCGCATGGATATGCAGGAGCCGGTGATCTCAATTCTGGATAAGCTGACCGAGCGCATCCGCACCTATAACCGCCTGACCAATGTGCAGGTGGGGCTGTTCCGGCTGGAGGTGTACGATTTCTCCGAAGCGGTTTTTCAGGAGGCTTTGCTGAATGCGCTGGCGCACCGCTCCTATGAGGATATGGCACCGATCTACGTCAAGCACTACCCCACAAAGATCGTGATTGAGAACCCCGGCGGCTTTCCGGGGGACATCAACGAAAGCAACATTATCACCCACCAGTCCATTCCCCGGAATAAGCTGATCGCCATGACCCTTCAGCACCTGAAGTATGTGCAGCGTTCCGGGCAGGGTGTGGACATCATGTTCCAGAGTATGCTCACTGAGGGCAAACCCTACCCGGAGTACGCCAGCACGCCCAACTCCGTCCGGCTAACCCTTCGCAGCACGATGGAAAATCAGAACTTCGTGCGTTTTATCGCGGAGACGCAGGACAGGCGTTCCAAGATGTTCACGCTGTCGGAACTGATGATTCTGCACTATCTGCGGGAGCATCAGAAAATCACCCTGAAGCAGGCGGCAAAGACGATTCAGGAAACTGACGACAATGCCCACAAGGTTCTGAATGCTCTCCGGGACGAGGGGCTTCTGGAACTCAACGGCAAGACCTATATGCTGTCCCTCAAGGTCTACGAAACGGTGAAAACCGACGTGGCCTATGTGCAGGATAAGACGGTCAGCCAGATTCAGGCAAAGGATCGGATTCTCGAATATCTGAAGCATAAGCCGTCGATTACGAATCAGAAAGCACAAGAACTGTGCGGATACACAAAAGATCAGGCATACCGTATTCTCCGAAAGCTTGTAGAAGAAGGGAAAATTGAAGTAAAAGGAGCAGGGCGTGGAAGGAGATACTGCTTAAAAGAAAATCAGCGATAAAAACGCGCGCCGCGCGATTATTACGCGCAAAGAAACGCGCGATTTTCTTGGGAATGAACAGAAAATAACTGCAATTCGATAAAAACAGGAATCGCTAATCGCGCGCTAAAACGCGCGCCGCGCGATTAGCGGTTTTGCCGCGCGTTTTCTGTGGCTCAATCCTCCAGCCTGCCGTGGTCACACCCCAGCGACAGGTAGTGCTCCATCTCCCCTCTCAGCACCATTTGGGCGTACTCCAAGGGCTTATTGTAGAGCAGCCAGTCCAGTTCTGCCCGCTGTGCCGGAGTGTTGCCGTACTCGTCCTCCACGGCGATGCAGTCGATGGAAAGCGCGGTGCCATCCTCGAACCGGGCCTCCACCCGGTTGGTGTCCATGTTGTAGCGGCAGGAAAGCAATTTCGTCATACTAGTATCCTCCAAGACTTGATTTTTGGTGTGCGGTCGCTCGAACCAATGCCGTCAAGTCGTTGTCGGATGAAGTGGTTTTTAGTTTGTCTGGGAGTAAGTGCACGGTTTCTGCACGGTTTCAAAACGTGCAAAAGGTGCAAATCGTTGCAAAATCGGACAAAGGGTGCAGAAACTCGAAGTTCAAAACCAGCGGTGTATCGAAAAGAAACAACGTTAAAACGTAACTTCCAAAAATTGAGGGAATCGCCCGGCGTGCTCTACGAATCAGTAGGCCGGTGGTTCGAGTCCCTTCCATCGCACCAAACAATGAAAATCCGAACCTTTTCTCGATAGGAGAAGGGTTCGGATTTTTTGTTTTCTTCGGAAATGAGAATGCCGCGGTTGCGCAGCAATGAAAGCCCCAGTGGGGCTTTTAAGCGGCAGAGCGGTCTTGCGCAAGCAAGATGGAGGGGCCTCGCCCCGACAAGCTCGGTGGGATTTGCGATAAAGGGTATCATGGATTGCAGGGCACGTCAAGATGGTTTTGCAAATTTTATTGCAGTAAAGCGGTGATAGTAGGACTTATATTTAACACACGGCAAGAAACAATTTCCGTTTCGCACATTGTAATGTTCGCAGAAAAAACTTATAATGCTTTTGAACCTGTAGGACACACAAAACGCAGAAAAGAGAGGGAATCATGAGAAAACTGTTCCTTTTGGAAGATGATCTGAGCCTGATCAGTGGGCTGACTTTTGCATTCAAGAAACAGGGCTTTGCACTGGATACAGCCCGGACGCTGGCAGAAGCCGAGGTGCTGTGGTCAGACAGAAAATATGACCTGCTGGTGCTGGATGTTTCCCTGCCGGATGGCTCTGGCTTCGATTTTTGCCAGAAGGTGCGGCGCACATCCAACGTGCCGATTCTGTTCCTGACCGCTGCGGATGAGGAAATGAATATCATCATGGGACTGGAACTGGGCGGGGATGATTACCTGACCAAGCCGTTCAAGCTGGGTATCCTGCTGTCGCGGGTCAATGCGCTGCTTCGCCGTGCAAATGCGTCCGGCGCAGGAGATACCGTGCTGGAATCCAATGGCATCACCGTCCGATTGTTGCAGGGGCAGGCATACAAAAACGGAATCTTGCTGGAACTGACCGGCGCAGAGTACAAGCTGCTCTGCTTCTTTATGCAGCATCCGAATGCCGTGCTATCCAAGGAACAAATTCTGGATGCACTGTGGGACTGCGATGGGGATTACATTGACAGCAGTGCCTTAACAGTGTACATCCGGCGGCTGCGGATGAAGATTGAGGACGACCCCGGCAAACCGCAGATGCTGCTGACCGTCCGCGGCATGGGCTATAAATGGAATGGGTAAAGGTGCCGTATGAAAGTATTCGCAAACCGGGAGATCCGGATTTTGTTCTGGGCAGTGCTGGCGGTCTGGGCGGTGGCATTGGCGCTCACGCAGGGCATCGTATTGCATACAACGCATGTGTTTTCTTTCGGGTTACTGTTGCTTTTTCTGCTGCTGGGCGGCTGTCTCTGGGGCGCTCTTTTTCGCTATTTTCAAAGGCAAAACGCGCTTTTGGAACAGGCAGTCCAGCAAATCCAAAGTTGTCTGGATGGCAACCCGGATGCACGACTGGACTGCGACCGGGAGGGAGAACTTTACCGTCTGTTTCACTCCGTTAATGCATTGGCGGCAGTTCTGAGCGCACACGCAGACAACGAGCAGCGGGAGAAGCATTTTTTGAAAAATACCATTGCGGATATTTCGCACCAGCTCAAAACACCGCTGGCGGCGTTGAATATCTACAACGGTCTGCTTCAGGACGAAGCTGTTTCGCCATCGGAGGTCAAAGAGTTTGCAGACCTGTCCGAACAGGAGTTGGACCGCATCGAAACGTTGGTGCAGAATCTGCTCAAAATCACCCGGCTGGATGCCGGTTCGGTCGTATTGGAGAAGAAAAACGAAAATGTTGCTGAAATGGTGCAGGACATCGCGCGGCAGTATAACTATCGTGCAGAGCAGGAACAGAAAAAGCTCGTTCTGTCCGGCTCAGAGGTGGTTACACTTTGGTGCGACCGTGACTGGATGCAGGAAGCTGTGGACAATCTTGTAAAGAATGCCCTTGACCACACAAAGAGTGGAGATACGATTCAGGTAGAGTGGAATGCACTGCCGTCCATGGTTCAGATCAAAGTGCGCGACAACGGCAGCGGCATCCACCCGGAAGATTTGTACCATATCTTCAAACGGTTTTATCGCAGCCGCTTTTCACAGGATACACAGGGCATCGGGCTGGGTCTGCCGCTGGCAAAAGCCGTTGTGGAAGCCCATCACGGCACCATTGAAGTAGACAGCGAGCTGGGAAAGGGCACGACCTTTACTCTGAATTTTCCGATTCCTACAAAATTGTAGGCTGAGTGTAGGCTTGCAGTAAGGTTGACGTGTTATCCTTTTCTGCACAGACAGAGATAATCCGTCTGAATCGAAGGAACCTGCAAAGTGAGGGATACACTATGGAACTATTAGAAGTCAACCATCTCTGCAAGACCTACGGCAGCGGAGAAACCGCTGTCCATGCGCTGAAAGATGTTAGCTTTTCAGTGCCGAAAGGCGAATATGTGGCGGTCGTTGGCGAATCCGGCTCCGGCAAAAGCACCCTGCTCAATCTGATTGGCGGACTGGATACGCCGACTTCCGGCAAGGTGCTGATTGATGGCAAGGATGTTTTTGCCATGAAAGACCGGGAGCTGACGATCTTCCGCCGCCGCAATATCGGTTTTATCTTTCAGGCATTCAACCTCATCCCGGAACTGACCGTAGAACAGAACATCCTGTTCCCGGTGTTGCTGGACTACCAAAAACCGGACAGAGCATATCTGGAAGAACTGCTGACCGTGCTGAATCTGAAAGACCGGCGGAAGCATCTGCCAAGCCAGCTTTCCGGCGGGCAGCAGCAACGGGTAGCCATCGGCCGCGCCCTGATGACCCGCCCTTCGCTGATTTTGGCGGATGAGCCGACCGGCAATCTGGACACCCAGAACACCAGCGAGGTCATTGCCCTGCTAAAAGAAACATCCCGGAAATACGAGCAGACCATCCTGATGATCACCCACAACCGCAGCATTGCGCAGACGGCAGACCGGGTGTTGCAGGTATCGGACGGCTGCCTGACCGATTTTGGGAGGTGCCGGGAATGAGCAGCACAGAAATGAAAAGCTATCTGAGCCTGATCCCGATTTCTGCCAAGGTACGCAGACGGCAGAATCGCATGACCATCCTGTGCATCGTCATTGCGGTGTTTCTGGTCAGTGCTATTTTTAGTGTAGCGGATATGATGCTGCGCACCCAAATGAATCGCACAGCAGGAAAAGATGGCAGTTGGCATTTGCAGATTGCCGGAATTACACAGAGTCAGGCAGAACAGCTGGCACAGCAGCCGGACGTGGTGTGTGCAGGTGTAGGAGCAGTGTTCAATGAGGACGGAGAAGAGGATTACCGCCTGAACGGAAAACGGGTGGTTCTTTACGGTTGTGATGTGCAATTTCTGCGTGTGAATCGTTCCGTAGACTTTGCGGGGACTTTTCCGGAACATGACGGAGAGGTGCTGCTTGGAAAAGGTGCCGCCCGGATTTTTGGTGTGGCAATCGGAGATTCAGTCACGCTGAAGCTGCCAGATGGGCAGAGCCGGACACTGACTGTGACTGGCATCGGCGGTGTGGACGAAAGCTATTACGGAATGCAATTTGCACTGGTGGATATTTATCTGCCGCAGGAGACATTTGAAGCGCTTCTGACTGGGCAGGGAGAAACTCTGCCGCAGACTGTGTATGATCTGCAGTATACCAGCGCTGCCAAGGCGGCAAAAGCTCTGCCGCAGCTACGGCAGCAGTATGGCGAGGATGCCGTGCATGAGAATCTGAATGTGATGGGCTCTGCCGGACAGAGCAACAGCACCGCGTTCCGGACGGTGTACGGCATGGCGGGCGTGTTGTTTGTTCTGGTGCTGCTTGCCGGTGTGCTGATGATCTCCGGTACCATGAACAGCAATATTGCGCAGCGCACCCGGTTCTTTGGTGTGATGCGCTGTCTCGGAATGAGCAAACAGCAGGTCGTTCATTTTGTCCGGATGGAAGCACTCAACTGGTGCAGGATTGCGGTCCCGATCGGCCTTGTTCTGGGGACGTTTTCCAGTTGGGCGGTGTGCGGCGCACTGCGGTACGGCATTGGCGGCGAGTTTGCGACAACGCCAGTATTACGGTTGAGTACGGGTGGTCTGTGCGCCGGTGTTGTGGTGGGCGTAGTAACGGTGTTGCTGGCGGCACAGGCTCCGGCCAAGCGGGCTGCAGAGGTCCCGCCTGTGGCGGCGGCTTCCGGGAGTGAACAGGCGGCAGTTGTGCATCATGCAGCGGATCTCAGCTCCGGTCGTACTGAAACTGTACTGGGCATATACCATGCCACCGCAAGCAAAAAGAATTGGTTCCTGATTACCGCAAGCTTTGCATTAAGCATTGTGCTTGCACTGGGATTTATCGTTATTTTGCAGTTTGCTTCTCTGCTGTTGCCAAGTTTAGCACCATGGCAGGCGGATGTGCTGTATAACGGCTATGACAACGAACAGGTGCTGCCGGATACCATGGCGCAGCAGTTGCGAAGGATGCCCGGTGTTGCACATGTATGGGGCTGTACGGGTCTTGTCCATGTACCTGCCAGCAGCGACCGGAACAATGTCGAGCAGGTCACATTCTGTTCGTACGATGATTTTATGCTGGAATCCAGCAAAAGCATGGTGGTCAAGGGCAGAATGGCAAAAAACTCCGGCGCAGACAATGAAGTGATGACGATGTACAACAAAACAAACCCCATCCGTGTCGGGGATACTATCACTGTGAACGGTGTGCCGCTGACGGTCGTGGGCGCATTCTCACAGGGAATATTTCCGGACGATGTGACCATTATTGCGCCGGAAGTACTGTTCCGCCGTGTAGCAGGAGAACAGAATTACAATATGATCGGGGTGCAGCTGGACCGCACCGCCAGTGATGAGACCGTGCTGGAGCTGGCAGTTTTTTCCAGTGATCAGATCGTTGTGCAGGATCTGAGGGAGAGCAACCGGCAGGACCGTGGGACCTATTATGCGGCACGGATCGTACTGTATGGATTTCTTGCCATTATTGGCAGCATCTCCCTGCTGAACATCGTCAACAGCATTTCCATGAGCGTGTCGGCACGAATGAAGCAGTATGGCATCCTGCGTGCCATCGGGATGGATGATGCACAGCTGAAACGCATGATCTCTGCCGAAGCTGGCACCTATGCGGTGTCCGGTCTTGTGGTGGGCATTGCGCTGGGTCTTGTGCTGAATCGGAAGCTGTATATCCTGCTCATCACCCATTATTTCGGTGCAGCGTGGCAGGTGCCGTGGGGCTGTCTTGCCGTGATTGTCGTAGTCGTGCTGATGGCTGTGGTGCTGGCAGTATATAACCCGGTCAGGCGAATCCTCATGCAGCCCATTACTGCAACCATCAGTGAATTATAAACCAGAACAACAGATGCCCACCAGCGTATGGCGAAAACCATAGGTCGGTGGGCATCGTGTTCTTTATAGGGACTTAATCTTCCAGCCTGCCGTGGTCACACCCCAGCGACAGGTAGTGCTCCATCTCCCCTCTCAGCACCATCTGTGCGTACTCCAAGGGCTTGTTGTAGAGCAGCCAGTCCAGTTCTGCCCGCTGTGCCGGGGTATCCCCATACTCGTCCTCCACGGCGATGCTGTCAAGTCGTTGTCGGATGAAGTGGTTTTTAGTTTGTTCGATTTTTTGTATCTGTTGCAGTCGTCTGGCAAACAGTACAAAAATCGGCGCTGATTTTTGGCGCGGGTTACGCGTTTAACCTTTGCCAACAGGCTGGTTCTGTTGTAGGATAGAACCAGAACGGCAACGGAAAGAAGGTGCAAGGATGGAACAGTCTCGGGTCCGCATTGTGGATATCGCACAGACATTGGGGCTTAGTACCGCTACTGTCTCCAACGTGATCCACGGCAAGACGGAAAAACTCTCAGGCGAAACGGTGAAACGGGTGCAGCAGGAACTGGAACGAGAAAGCACAAGGAGGCTGCCATGTCAGACTTTATGAGGACCCTTTGCAAAATTGCCATTCCGGTCACCTTGCAGGGGATGCTGCAAGCCTCCTTTTCCATTGTGGATCAGGTCATGATCGGGCAGCTGGGCGAGGCCGGCATTGCAGCTGTGGGGCTGTGCGGTAACTTTACCCTTATTTTCTCTGTGATGTCGGGCGCAGTCGGCACAGTTGCCGGTATTCTGATGGCGCAGTTTCTGGGTGCGGAGGAGCACACCGAGGCATGGCGCAGTCTGGATGTGAGCCTTGTCTGCGGGGGTGTGCTGGCGGTAGGGTTTCTGCTGGCGGCAGGCGGCTTCCCGGCGCAGGTCTTGGGGCTTTATACGGAAGATGACGCCATCCTCCGCGTGGGGGCGGGGTACTTCCGCATCGTGGCGTTCTCCTATCTGCCCATGGCGGTCAGCACCGTCCTGTCTGCATGGCTGCGCTGCAAGGAACATGCCGCTGTCCCCTTTTGGGCAAGCCTTGGCGCGGTAGCGGTGAACACCGGGCTGAACTATCTGCTCATCTTCGGAAAGCTGGGTGCCCCCGCTATGGGCGTTGCCGGTGCTGCCATCGCCACGCTGGTTTCCCAGCTTTTGAACCTGCTTTTGATCTTGATAGGCTTTGGCCTCTGTATTCAAAAAGAGAGGGAACAGCCCCTCTGGTCCTTGCGGTTTGAGACCCTCACCCTGCGGGCGTATGGCGGCATGATCCTGCCCATCCTTATCAGCGAGTTTCTGTGGAGCTTGGGGCAGAATGTGGAATCTGCGGTGTATGGGCATCTGGGCACCGCAAGCCTTGCCGCCTACACCCTTACCAGCCCGCTTCAAGGGCTTATCATCGGGGCTTTGAGCGGACTGTCCGCAGCTGCCGGGGTGATGGTGGGCAAACAGCTGGGCAGAAAAGACTATGCTGCCGCCTATGCAGACTCCAAAAAGCTCATGGCGGCAGGGCTTGTGGGGGCAGTGACGGTAGCGGCGCTGGTGGTCTTGCTGGCGGGGCCTTATACCGGCTGGTATCGCGTAGCCCCCGGCGTAAAAAGGCTGGGAAAATTGCTGCTGGTGATTTTTGCCCTGTATGCCCCCATCAAGGTGGAAAACATGATCCTTGGCGGCGGCATCCTGCGCAGCGGCGGCAACACCGGGATCATTCTGGTCATCGACTGTCTGGGAACATGGTGCGTCGGCATCCCCTTGTGCTTGCTGGCTGCCTATGGGCTGCGGTGGGGCATCGTGGGTGTATATGCCCTGCTCAACGCAGAGGAAGCATTCCGGCTGGTTTTGTCCCTTGTGATGTTCCGCAGGCGCAGCTGGATGGTTAGCCTGTCTGAGAAACAGAGCGTATCCTGAAGAGCGCAAAACGCCCCTTGTCCGCACCAGAAAAGCCTCCCCGGCTTTCCTTCTTGGAAGGGATGCCGGGGAGGCTTTTTATCTGTTAAACGATACCGGAAAGACGCAAAACTGGTTAAAAAACACAGCCCCGTCTTTTATCCGGCTTTATTTGCACCACTTGGCAAATTCTTCATCCGTACACTTGACGTAGTGGCTGCCCTCCACATGGTGGCTGGTGCCTTTGGAATAGTCGATGCCGGAGGTAGCATAGTCATAAGTCTCGGCTACGCGGCGCTTTTCCACCACCGGGTTCGGCAGCGGAATGGCCGACAGCAGGCTCCGGGTGTAGGGGTGGATGGGGTGCTCGAAGATCTCCTCGGTGGTGCCGGTCTCCAGCAGATGCCCCAGATGCAGCACACCGATGCGGTCGGAGATGTACTTGACCATGGACAGGTCGTGGGCAATGAACAGATACGCCGTGCCGGTCTCCTGCTGGATATCCTTCATCAGGTTGACCACCTGTGCCTGAATGGACACATCCAGTGCCGAGATGCACTCATCTGCGATGATGAGCTTGGGGTTCATGATGAGAGCGCGGGCGATGCCTACGCGCTGGCGCTGACCGCCGGAGAACTGGTGGGGGTAGCGCTCGGCGTGCTCCGGGGCAAGGCCGACCTTGGCAAGGATCTTTTCCACCTTTTCGCGGCGCTCTGCCGGTGTTTTGCACAGATGATGGATATCCAGCCCCTCGCCGATGATGTCCTCCACCTTCTTGCGGGGGTTCAGGGACGCCATGGGGTCCTGAAAGATCATCTGCATCTGGGTGCGCAGGGTATTGTTCTGCGCATGGGTCAGACGGCCGCTGATATCCTGCCCGTCAAAGGTGAGCTTGCCCGCAGTGGGGTCATACAGGCGGATGATGCTGCGGCCGATGGTGGATTTGCCCGAGCCGGACTCGCCCACCAGACCGTAGGTCTCGCCGGGGTAAATCTCAAAGCTGACATCGTCCACCGCCTTGACCGTAAAATTCTTGTTGACGCGGAAATACTGCTTCAGCCCTTCGACCTTCAGCAGCGGGGTCGTGCTCTGTGCTGCCATTTATTCCGCCTCCTCGATCTTTTTTGCTTCTGCTTTCATGCGGGCAATGCGCTCCTTGAGCTCCGGCGGCATCTCCACCTTGGGGGCACGGGGGTCCAGCAGCCAGGTTGCCGCGTAGTGGGTATCGCTGATCTTGAACATGGGCGGGTCGATCTCGTCGTCAATGTTCAGTGCAAAGCGGTTGCGGGGTGCAAAGGCATCGCCGGGCTTCTCGTGCAGCAGGTTCGGCGGCGAACCGGGGATGGTATACAGACGGTCGTCAGCGGTGTCAAGGTCGGGCATGGCCGACAGCAGACCCCATGTGTAGGGGTGCTTGGGGTCGTAGAAAATTTCGTCAATGGTGCCGGTCTCCACGATCTTGCCGGCGTACATCACGTCCACATAATCTGCCACCTTTGCCACAACGCCAAGGTCGTGGGTGATGTAGATGACCGAGATACCGCGCTCCTTCTGGATGCGGCGGATCAGCTCCAGAATTTTGGCCTGAATGGTCACATCCAGCGCGGTGGTGGGCTCGTCACAGATCAGCAGGTCGGGGTCGCAGGAGAGCGCAATGGCAATGACCACGCGCTGGCGCATACCGCCGGACAGCTGGTGCGGGTAGTTTTTCATCCGCTTCTCGGCATCGGTGATGCCCACCTCTTCCAGCAGCTCCAGTGCCTTTTTATAGGCTTCCGCCTTGGGCATCTTGAAGTGCCAGAGCATTCCCTCCATGATCTGCTTGCCGATGGTCATGGTGGGGTCAAGGCTGGTCATGGGGTCCTGAAACACCATGGCGATGCGCTTGCCGTTGATGTGGCGGCGGATCCACTTTTTGTCCTTTTGCAGCAGATCCACGGTCTCCGGGCTGCCGTCGGCGTGGTGGTAGCTGAACTGGATGCTGCCGCTGTTCACGGTGGCATTCTTGGCCAGAATGCCCATGGCGGCTTTCATGGTCACAGACTTGCCGGAACCGGACTCGCCCACCAGCGCGACCGTCTCGCCCTTGTACAGGTCGATGTTCACGCCGCGGATGGCGTGCACCGGGCCTGCGGTGGTCTTAAAGGTGATATCAAGGTCTCGCACCGACAAGACCTGTTCTTTTTTTGCTTCAGGCATGGGGTGTTCCTCCTTACATACTCTTCATCTTGGGGTCCAGCGCCTCGCGCAGGCCGTCCGCCACCAGGTTGAAGCTGAGCATCAGCAGGCTCATGACCACGATGGGCGGGATGATCTGATAGGGGTGGGTGGTGAAGCTGTTGTACAGCTCACTGATCAGGGAGCCCAGCGAGCACTGCGGCACCGGGATGCCCAGACCCACAAAGGAAAGGAACGCCTCGGTGAAGATGGCGGTGGGGATGCTGAACATGACCTGCGTGATGATGGGTCCGATGATGTTGGGCAGCACTTCCTTGAAGATGATGAAGAAGCTGCCTGCACCCAGCGTGCGGGAGGCCAGAACGAACTCCTGATCCTTCAGCTTGAGCATCTCGGCGCGGGCGATACGGCTCATGCCCACCCACTCGGTCAGCATCAGGGCAAAGATGATGGTCACCATGCCGGGCTGCAATACCAGCAGCAGCAGCGTGACGATGACCAGACGCGGGATGCCGTTGGCCACTTCCAGAAAGCGCTGCATCACCATATCCACCCTGCCGCCGAAGTAGCCAGAGATCAGGCCGTAGCTCATGCCGATGACCATATCAATGATGGCCGCAGCCACCGCGATGATCAGGGAGACGCGCGCGCCTTCCCATGTACGGGTCCAGATGTCGCGGCCGTACAGATCGCTGCCGAACCAGTAGTAGACGTCCAGCTTGTCCTTTTCCTGATAGGCATTGGTCACCTTGGTACCGGTAGTGGTGCTCATCTTTTCGCTGCCGTCCAGAATGCCCAGCCGCTCAATGCCCGGCACGCGGGGCGCAAAGTTTTTCTGGCTCAGATCCTGCCCGGAGTAGGTGTAGCTGTTCATGCCGGGGCCCAAAACGGCCAGCAGCACGATGACCACAATGAGGACAAGCCCCAGCACGGCGCTCTTTTTATTGAAAAAGCGGATGAGCGCTTCCTTCCAGAAGTTCTGGGCCGCAAAGTTGGTATCCATGCTGATCTCGTCGTCGTTGTGCTTGAGGGTAAAATCCTTTTCCGCAAAGGTGTGCTCCGTGTACATTGCATCCACGGCGCTGACAATGGCATCGGCGGTGGATTCTCCGCCCAGCCGGATCGCTTTCTCTGCCATTTAGTTGTCCCCCTTTGCCAAACGAATGCGCGGGTCGATGATGCCGTACAGCAGGTCAACGACCAGCATGATGCCAATGTACATGGCGCTGTAAATAAAGCTCAGACCAATGACCACGTTGTAGTCGTTGGACTGGATGGCCGTCACCAGCAGGCTGCCCACGCCGGGGATGGCAAAGATCTTTTCCACCACCAGCGAGCCGGTCATCAGATCCACGATCAGCGGTGCCAGCACCGTGATGATGGGGATCAGGGCGTTGCGCAGCGCGTGGCGGAAGATCAGCGCCGGGCCGGAGATGCCCTTGCTCTCGGCCAGCAGCATATAATCGGAATCCAGCACCTCGATCATCTCACTGCGGGTAAAGCGGGCGATGGACGCCATGGTGAACATGGAAAGCGAGATACTGGGCAGCACGCTGGAGCCAAAGATGTCCTTGGCGGAAAACAGCATGGGGAACCAGCGGAATTTGAAGCCGAAGGTGTAGCTCAGCGCCAGTGCGAACACATAGGACGGCACCGATACGCCGATGACCGAGATGATGGTGGCGATGGTGTCCACCACAGTATCCCGCTTCAAAGCGGCAAGGATACCCAGCACCAGACCTACGATCGCACCCAGCGTGACCGCCATGCCGCCCACCTGAATGGAGATGGGCAGACGGGACTGGATGAGCTGGGAGATGGGCGTATTTTTGGAGATATTGTAGCTGACACCCAGATCGCCCCGGAGCATATTGCCCACATAGCGGAAGAACTGGATATAGATGGGCTGGTCAAGGCCGTACTTTGCATACAGGGCTGCACGCATTTCCGGCGTCAGCTTTTCATCATTGAAGGGCGAACCGGGCATCAGCTGCATCAGGATGAACAGCACCAGCAGAATTGCCAGCAGCGTAAACAGCGAGGTCAGGATTCGCTTGAGCGTATATTTTTTCACGTCGGGTGGACCCCCTTTTCCTTCCGGGCTCTCGCGGTCAGTCGTTCGTCTGCCGCGGACAGGCACAATGCCAAAAAGGCGCACAGTGGCTCTTTGCGGGCCACTGTGCGGCCTTGTTCAGTGTGCTTTCAGTTTTACTCGCTCTTAGTGGCGTTCTTGTACACGCGGTTCAGTGCCACGGGGTGGAAGTCTACGCCGGTAACGGCAGAGGAGACCATCTCGGCATTGCACTGGCCGTACAGCGGGAAGATGACCGCCTGCTCCAGAACGATCTGCTCTGCCTCGTACAGGGCAGCCCAGCGGCCCTCGGGGTCGGTGCACAGGTCACCGGTGGTGCACTCGTCAATGATGGCATCGTAGTCGGCATCGCTCCACAGACCGTAGTTGTTGGAGTTGCCGGTCACCCACATGCCCAGATAGGTCATGGGGTCGGCGTAGTCGGGGCCCCAGCGGGTCAGGCCGATCTCAAAGTTGCCGTCCTGCATATCCTGCACGCGCTGCTTCTTGGGCTCCACGGTCAGGTTCAGGGTAAAGCCTGCCAGCGTGGTCTCCAGCTGCTCCTTGACGACCTGTGCCACCTTCTGGGGTGCATCGTCGGCATCCACCACCATGTTGAAGGTGAAGGAGTCCTTGCCCAGCTCGCTCTTGGCCTGCTCGTAGTACTCCTTGGCCTTGTCGGCATCATAAGCGCAGAACTCTGCAAACTTGGTCTGGTCGGCGCTGAAATCGCTGCCGTCGGGGCCGGTGGCGAACTGCGGCGGAACGGCGGTGTAGCAGGGTGCAGAGCCATCCTTCAGCACATCCCCGGTAATGGCGTCACGATCCAGTGCAAAGGTGATGGCCTTGCGCAGGTTCTCGTTGGCCAGCTCCGGCACACCGTCGATGTTGGGGCTGATGTACCACAGGTAACCGGCACCCACGCTGGTAAATTCGGGATCATCCTTGACCTGATCCACCTGTTCGCCGTTCAGCAGGGTCATGTCCAGAGCACCGGTCTGGTAGCTCATCAGTGCCTGCTGGCTGTCCTTGATGACCTGATAGGCCAGACCGTCCAGAGCAATCTTGTCGGCATCATAGTAATCGGGGTTCTTTTCCAGCGTAAAGGCAGTAGCAGCGGGCTGGTAATCGGTCAGCTTGAAAGCGCCGTTGGACAGCACCGTGTCAGGGCTGGTGCCGAAGGTGTCCTTGCAGGTGTTGAAGAAGGCCTCGTTGACCGGATAGAAGGTGGGGAAATACATCAGGCTCAGGAAATAGCTGACAGGAACGTTCAGCTGGACTTCCAGCGTCTTGTCATCCACAGCAGTCACGCCCAGATCGGTGACGGGCTTCTCGCCTGCAATGATCTCGGCAGCGTTGACCACCTGACCGATATCAGAAAGCATATAGGAATACTCGGAAGCGTTGGCGGGGTCTACGGCACGCTGCCAGCCAAACACGAAGTCGGCAGCGGTAACGGCTTCACCGTTGGACCACTTGGCATCGCGCAGGTGGAAGGTGTAGGTCTTGCCGTCCTCGCTGATCTCATAAGTCTCTGCAATGGCCGGGACAGCTGCGCCGTCTGCATCCATCTGCATCAGACCGTCGGTGTAGTCGGCGATGACCTCAAAGGAGGTGCCGTCGGTAGCGATCTGCGGGTCCAGCGACTGGACCTCGGTCTCCAGCATGATGTTCAGGGTGCCGCCCTTTGCAGTGCCAGCTGCAGAGGAGGCAGTGCCGGAGGCGGAGGAAGCCGCCACCGAGCTGGAAGAGCCGCCACAGGCCGTCAGAGCCAGCGCTGCGGAGGTGACACCGGCAGCTGCCAGGAAGCTGCGGCGCGAAATACGACGATCGAATCTCATAGATGTTTCCCCTCTCTTTACCGCTTTAGCTTTATACTCCCCTAAAGCGTTGCGTTCTGAAAATACACAAGGGATGTCCGTTCCTCCTTCTGGAACTCTGCACGCCCTTGTGCTATGGCGGCATTATACCGCTCCTTTCCGCAAAAGAAAAGGGGTTTTGCAAAATTTGTCCGCGGTATGCGTTCATTTCTGCGGTTTGTCTAACGTAGCGCCCAAAAAATCCCCCGATTTTTGTACAATTTCATTTCATGAACACATTTCACTTTTAAACAAATACACTTGAAAAATCGTTGTTTTTCTATTATACGCCTTGATTTTTTGCAGTTCTTTTTGTTTTATAAACTCAGATGCTCGTTTTTCTTTTAGATATAAAACATAGGCAAAACTCAGGTTTTCATTTTGTTGTTGTCCTTGTGCAGAAGACAGTTGTCAGGGTAAAAAGAAGCCGCCGCACAAAACACTGTGCGGCGGCTCCCGGAAGCTGAAACTGTATTCTTAAAAATGAAATTTCCTTCCAAATAATTATCAAAGGTAATTAACGCTGATAATTATATAGAACTGCCCGGGAATGTCAAGCCCTTTTGAAAAAATCGGAGCTGACAAACAAAACCGCTCCGGGCGTTCTGCCCGGAGCGGTTTTGCGTTGGGTAGCTTGAGCGAGCGACAACCACCAGCTCCGCTGGTGGAATAAAAACGGCTTTAGCCCTAGACAAAGAGAAACCTCCCCGTAGAATAGAGTGTGGGTTTGCCAACCACATTCTAGGAACAGGGAGGTTTATCTTTGAAATGAAAGATAACAAAGACGTAGATAGTTTAAGCCATACCACGTGGAGATGTCAATACCATGTGGTGTTTGCACCGAAATATCGGAGAATGGTAATTTACGGTCAGATCAAAAAGGATATAGGTCAGATACTGCGCCAGTTGTGCGAACAAAAAGGTATTGAAATCATTGAAGCGGAGGCCTGCCCTGACCATATCCATATGCTGATAAGTTTTCCACCGAAGTACAGCATTTCCTACGTCATGGGATATCTCAAAGGAAAGAGCAGTCTTATGATTTTCGACAGACATGCAAATCTGAAGTACAAGTACGGCAATCGGCATTTCTGGGCCAGGGGATACTTCGTGGATACGGTAGGAAAAAACAAAAAGAAAATCCAAGAGTACATTAAAAATCAACTGCAACAGGACCAGATTGCCGATCAGTTGAGCCTTAAGGAGTTCGTGGACCCGTTTACGGGTAGCAAGGAAACTAAGGCGTAAATAAAAGGGCCCCTTGAGGGGCCTGCCACGAGACAGGAATGCAGTTGGCAGACCCATTCGTGGCCCCTTAAGGGGCTTTGCTAGTATTATGCCCTTCTAGGGCTTACTCAAGCCACCGGCTCAGCCGGTGGTTTTGACTAGCAGTCTTTATGCAGAATGGGCACAGACAGAGGGAGAAGTCATGCGTCCTTGCACAGCTTGGTCAGCTCTTCGATGGCGGCATCCTCGTCCGGGCCATCGGCGGCGATGGTCACGGTCTCGCCGCACTTCACGGCCAGCCCCATCACGGCGAAGATCTTCTTCATATCGGCAACTTTGCCGTTCTTGGTCATGGTTACCTTGCTTTCAAAGCCCTTGGCGGCCTTGCTCAGGATGCCGGCGGGACGGGCGTGCAGACCTTCTTTGTCCTGAATGGTGATGTCGATGCTCTTCATAAGAATCTCTCCTTTTTATAGTTGTTATTGCAAGTGCTCCAGCACATAGTTCAGATCGGAAGTGGTCTTGAGCTGTTCCAGCGCATCCTCGTCTTCAAGGATCTCGCAGACGTTGCCCAGCAGGTCAAGGTGGTCATTGCCGACACCGGCGATGCCGAACACGAGGTAGGCTTTTTCATCGCCGAAGTCCACGCCCTGCGGATATTGCAGCAGGACAACGCCGGACTTCTTGACGGTGCCTTTCTTCTGGCTGGTGCCGTGGGGGATGGCTACGCCCATGCCCATGTAGGTGCTTACCAGCTTTTCGCGCTCCACCATGGCATCTGCGTAGGTCTCGTCCACATAGCCGCGCTTTGCCAGCAGTGCACCGGCGGCACGGATGGCCTCTTCCTTGGAGACGGAGGGCAGACCCAGCTGGATGTCCTCGGACTGGATCTTCATCACGGAACCGTTGGCTTTGGAAGCCTCGGTCACGGCAGCGGCCAGAGGGGCTACGGCTGCATTGCGCAGGTCGGAAACGATCTCTTCATTGGCGGCAGCTTCGGCCTTGGCATCCAGCACCGGGGTGGTGGAGGTCAGGGCGTTGTACAACGCATCCAGATGCGGGTCGGCAAGGAAGTTGTCCAGCGTGATGAGCTGTGCCTGCGGGGCACACTTGGCAGCGCGGTCGGCCAGAACGCGCTGGCAGACCACCACGTCCGCGTCGGCGGGGATGGTATCCACGCTGGTGTTGGTCACGGTCAGGTCGGGGCGTTCGGCCTTGATGCGGTTGTGGAACTTGGTAGCACCCATGGCGCTGGAGCCCATACCGGCATCGCAGGCAAAGACGATCTTGCGGATCTGGCCCACATTTACGGCAGTAGGCTCGGGGATCTCTCCCTTGGCCTGCGCCTTCATCTCTTTCATTTCGTTCTGGGCATCGGTCAGGCTCTTGGCGTGGCCGGAGGTGGCTTTCAGGATGACCGAGGAAAGGACAAAGGAAACGGCACCGGCAATGACGACGCCCAGCAGAACGGTGAGGATGGAATCCCGGGGAGCCATTGCCATGTAGGCGATGATAGAACCGGGAGAAGCGGGGCCGGACAGGCCTGCACCGGTCATGGAGTAGAACAGGATGGCGCAGAAGTTGCCCACGATGGGGGCGATGATGATCACGGGATTCATCAGGATGTAGGGGAAGTAGATCTCGTGGATGCCGCCCAGCAGGTGGATGATGACAGCACCGGGAGCGGACTGGCGGGTGGTGTCGTCCTTGCAGAAGAAGCAGTAGGCCAGCAGGATGCCGAGGCCCGGGCCGGGGTTGGCTTCCAGCATATACATGATGGAGCGGCCGGTCTCAGCGGCCTGACTTGCACCGATGGGGCTGAAGATGCCGTGGTTGATGGCGTTGTTCAGGAACAGCACCTTGGCGGGCTCAATAAAGATGGACACCAGCGGCAGCAGGCTGTGTGCTACCAGGAAGTCCACACCGGCGGTCAGCACAGTGAGGATGGCGGTCATGAACGGGCCGATAACGTAGTAACCGAGGATGGCCAGCAGCATACCCAGAATGCCGATGGAGAAGTTGTTGACCAGCATCTCGAAACCGGCGGGGATACGGCCTTCCACCTTCTTGTCGAACTGCTTGATGACCCAGCCTGCCAGCGGGCCCATGACCATGGCACCCATCAGCATGGTGTAGTCCGAGCCGCAGATGCAGCCCACTACGGCGATGGCGGCGATGACGCGGCCGCGGTCGCCTGCGATCATTTTGCCGCCCTGCCCTGCAATGAGGATGGGCAGCAGGTAGGTCAGCATCGGGGAGACCATGCTGGCCAGCTTTTCGTTGGGGAACCAGCCCGCTTCAATGAACAGAGCGGTGAGGAAGCCCCACGCGATGAATGCGCCGATGTTCGGCATGACCATGCCGCTGAGGAACTTGCCAAAGCGGGAAACAGCGTTTTTCATTTGTAGCTCTCCTTTTTCACTTGAAAGGCAGGCGGTGCAGCTCCTGTGGCATGGGAGCTGCGGCCTGCAGATGGTTGTTCGGAGAAGCTTTCGTTTCGTTCTGGCACTATTCTAGCCGATACTGCGCCGGATTTCAATGGTGACAAGCGGTGGGGCTGTCACCGGAGGATGGTGACACCGGTGGGTTGATACGGCAACATTTCCAAGGGATGCGCGGGCGATTTGTGCATATTTGCTGATGCTCCGGGATACAAGACGGGAGTGCGGAAGCTTTTGTCACCGGGCAATGGTGACAAAAAACACACAACTTCTTTTCTGCGCCGGGGGCTGGCAGACGATGTGTCACTATGTTACAATAGAAACAACGGGTAACTTTCGGGAAAAGGAGAGGATCAACATAGGCGCGGCGCATCTTGAGGAACTGTCGGCAAATGCACGGAAGCTGATCGAGCAGCTGCTCAGCCTTCCGCAGGGCTGGGTGACGGCGGCAGCACTGGCTGAAAGCATCGGGGTCAGCCGCCGCACCGTGCTGCGGGAGCTGCCCGCCGTGGAGCAGTGGATGCAGGCCGCCGGGGCACATTTTGTGCGCAACCCCGGCAAGGGTCTGCTGCTGGATGAAGCGCCGGAGCGGCGGGACGCACTGCGCACCCGGCTGAACAGCGGCGACAAGAAAGAACTTTCCCGCGCAGAGCGGCGGCAGCAGCTTTTGACAAGGCTGCTCAGCGAGCAGGAGCCCTGCAAAACAGCGGCACTTGCACGGGAGCTTGGCGTTTCGGAAAGCACGCTGTCTGCGGACTTGGATGAGCTTGAGACAAAGCTGCACCCCTACCGGGTGGAGATGTTCCGCCGCCCCGGCGTGGGGGTCTGGCTGCAGGGGGATGCTTCTTCTTACCGGAGGGTCGTGTCTGCCCTGCTGCGCAGCAGCCTGCCGGAAAAGGAACTGGCAGAGGTGCTCTGCGGACGGATGCCGGAAAACACTATTTTCTCGACCCTGCTGGATACAAAAACGGCCGAAAAGGTCTGGGAGGTCTTGCAGCAGTTTGAGCAGGAAGAGCAGCTCCATCTGCCGGATGCAGGCTTTCTGGCGCTGGCCATCCACTGCACCCTGACCATTCAGCAGCTGCGGCAGGGCGGCGACAAAGGCAGTGCGCCCCGAGGGCTGCGCCCGGCGGGCAGCCATGCTGCCCGGCTGGTGGCAGCGCTGAACCGAACCTTCGGACTGACCCTGCCGCCCGAGGAGGCGCAGTATCTGGAATTGTATCTCGCCGCTTATCTGGGCGCGGAGGATCCTTGGGGCAGCGCACAGGAGATGGAGCTGCGGAATCTGGAAGCCGCCCTCATCCGGGAAATGGAAAAGGCGCTGCACACAGACCTTTCCGGGTACACCTCCCTGCGGGATGACCTGTACTGCCACCTGCGCCCCATGCTGCTGCGGGTGGAGCAGAATATCCGCACCGAAAACCCACAGCTGAACACCATCCGCACCGCCTATCCCGGCCTGTGGAAAGCCACCCGCGCCGCCTGTGATGCGGTGCAGCAGCAATTTGTTCTGCCGGTCATCTCGGACGATGAAGCAGCCTACCTTGCCATGCATTTTGGTGCGGTGCTGGAGCAGAACGCCGTGTTCCGGCTGCGGCTGCGAGTGGTAGTAGCCTGCCCGCTGGGCATGGGTTCCAGCCGCTTTCTGGCTTCCCGGCTGGGAAACGAGTTCCCCTCTTTGCAGGTGGAAGGCTGCTGCTCGGTGCGGGAGCTGAACGCCGCCGACCTGCGTCGGAGAAGGATCGATTTTATCATCTCCACCGTGCCGCTGGAACTGGACTACCCGGCGGTGTGCATCAGCCCTTCCCTGCTGGAACCGGATCGTGCCGTGCTGAAGGACGCCATCACACGGTACAGCCAGAACAGCCAAGAACCGGAACCGGCGGTGCAGCCTGTGCAGGATACAGAGCGTGCAGGCTCCAAGCTGCGGTATTATGCACGCCTGACCCGCTCCATGACCGGGCTGCTGGAACAGCTGACCATCCAGCCTGTCAAGGCGCCCGGCAGCCGCGCCGCCCTTATCCATGCGGCGGCGCAGCTGTTCTGCCCGCAGGAGGCGGACGCCCGGCTGGTGGAGCAGCAGCTCCGCCGCCGTGAATCGCTGGGCGATACCTACATCAAACCCCTGTATGCCCTGCTGCTCCATTGCAGGACAAGTGCGGTAAAGGACTGCCGCTTGGGCTATCTGCAAGCGCAGCCGCCGGTCTATGAGCCGGGACGCATCGTGCTGGGGGCGCTGGTGCTGCTGGCCCCGGAGGATGGAAACGGCATCCCGGTGGAGGTCATGCAGAATGTCAGCGGCCAGCTGATCGAAACGCCCCGGCTGATGGAAGCGCTGCGCACCGGCCAGCAGCAGGAGGCGGCAGATCTGCTGGAACAGGGCTTTGACCGTGCCTTTTTTGCGGACTGCAAACCGCCGCACACAAAATGAACCGAAAAACGCACTCCCGGCTTTTGCCTTTTTGGGCAGAGCCGGGAGTTTTTTGTTGCTATAACAAGATACCTATTAGAGAACTTTTGGACTGAAAATCATGTATCCCAGAAAGTTGGCGAAAACCACCAAAAACATCCTTTGTAATTTGTTGAAACAACAGCTTGACAGGGGCGAAAACTGTTGGTATTATAATGCCAGAGCTTTCGTTTCAACAGTTTCGAGTTTCATAACAACAATCATGAAGGAGGCTGTTGTTCCCATGATCTACACCGTAACATTGAATCCGGCGCTGGACAAGACCGTTGAGATCCCGAACCTTGCGCTGGACACCGTAAACCGGATCACCAAGATGCGTACCGATCCCGGTGGCAAGGGCATCAACGTCAGCAAGGTGATCGCAAAGCTGGGCGGGACCAGCAAGGCCATCGGCATTCTGGCCGGTAACAGCGGCAGAGCCATTCAGGACGCACTGGACAGTGAAGGGCTTGCCCACAACTTCCGTTTCGTGCCCGGCGAGACCCGCACGAACCTGAAGATCATCGACCCGGAAAACCACACCAACACCGACATCAACGAGCCGGGCATCGAGGTAGACGCCCCGGAGCTGACCGCTCTGCTGTACGACCTGCTGAAGGAACTGAAGCGGGGAGATATCGTGGTGCTGGCGGGCAGCCTGCCCAAGGGTGCCCCGAAAGACACCTACTACACATGGGTGGAATCCTGCAAAAAGGCCGGGGCAAAGGTCTTTCTGGATGCAGACGGCGAGCTGCTGGCAGAGGGGCTGAAGGCCGCCCCCTATCTGGTCAAGCCCAACAACGACGAGCTTTCCCGCATGGTGGGACGGGAACTGAAAACGCTGGATGAACTGGCCGATGCCGGTCAGGCGCTCATCCGCAGGGGCATCGAGCGCGTTGTGGTGTCCATGGGCGGGCGCGGTGCGCTGTACCTCCACAAGGACAGCGTCATCTACGCCCCGGCACTGAAGGTCAAGGTAGGCAGCACGGTGGGTGCCGGCGACAGCGTAGTCGCCGCCCTCGCCTACGCCGAGGCGGAAGGGCTCAGCGAAGAAAACACCGTTCGCCTGTCCATCGCCACGGGAGCCGCCAATGTGATGTGCAGCGGCACACAGGCCGCAGAGCGCAGCCAGATCGAAGAACTGCTGCCGCTGGTCACCTTCCAGCATCTGTAAAACTTCTTGAAAACACAACCGTAACTGTTATAATAAAAGGAGAGTTTCATTATGAAAGTCAAAGCTGTTCGTCTGCACGCCGCCAACGATCTGCGTCTGGATACCTTTGAACTGCCGGAGATCAAGGACGATGAGATCCTTGTCAAGGTCGTTTCCGACAGCATCTGCATGTCTACTTACAAGTGCGCCATCCTTGGCACCGGCCACAAGCGTGTGCACCCGGATGTGGCCGAGCACCCCGCCATCATGGGTCACGAGTTCGCCGGTGATATCGTCAAGGTGGGCAAGGCGCATCAGGACAAGTTCAAGCCCGGCATGAAGTTCACCCTGCAGCCCGCCCTGAACTACAAGGGCACCATGTGGAGCCCCGGCTACTCCTACGAGTTCTTCGGCGGCGATGCCACCTACTGCATCATCCCTGCCGAGGTCATGGAGCTGGGCTGCCTGCTGGAGTACAAGGGCCGCGCCTACTACGAGGCTTCTCTGGCCGAGCCCATGAGCTGCTCCATCGGTGCGTTCAACGCCGCTTACCACACCAAGATGGGCGTGTACCATCACGATATGGGCATCAAGAAGGGCGGCAAGCTGGCCATTCTGGCCGGTGCCGGCCCCATGGGTCTGGGTGCTCTGACCTACGCACTGCACCGTGATGTGCGCCCCGGTATGGTGGTGGTCACCGATATCAACGAGGATCGTCTGGCCCGTGCGGAGTCCCTGTTCCCCCCGAAGGAGGTCAAGGAGAAGGACGGCATCGACCTGTACTTCGTCAACACCGCCAACATGGCAGACCCTGCTGCCGAGCTGCGGGAGCTGACCGGCGGCACCGGCTTTGATGATGTGTTCTGCTACGCCCCCATCGCGCCGGTGGTGGAGCTGTCCAGCGCTGTGCTGGGCCGTGACGGCTGCCTGAACTTCTTTGCAGGCCCCACCGACAAGCAGTTCAGCGCCAAGATGAACTTCTACGATGTGCACTACAATTCTACCCATGTCATGGGCACCACCGGCGGCAATACCGCCGATATGATCGAGTCGCTGGAGCTGACCGCCGCCAAGCGCATCGACCCGGCTGTGATGGTCACCCACATCGGCGGTCTGGACGCCGCTGCCGAGACCACCCTGAACCTGCCCAAGATCCCCGGCGGCAAAAAGCTGATCTACACCCACCTGACCATGCCCCTTACCGCCCTGACCGATCTGCGTGCCAAGGGCGAGCAGGACAACGACCCCCGCTATACCGCACTGGCTGACATCGTGGATGCCCACAACGGCCTGTGGTGCCCGGAAGCAGAGGAATATCTGCTGGCAAACTTCAACCCGGAGGACTAAGCGGAGCGTGCCATGGGACAGGACAAACGCAGACAGGAGGAATCCCCCATGGAACAACGCCGCAACCAGATCGTGGAGCTGGTGAACCGCAAAGGCAGCATCAGCTTTGCCCAGCTCAAGGAAGCCTTCCCTTCCGTTTCGGAAATGACCCTGCGCACCGACCTGAAAGCACTGGATGAAGCCCGCCGCGTGGTGCGGGTGCATGGCGGTGTCAAGTCGGTGGAGCAGGTGGTGGGCACCGACGACCTGCTGAGCCGCCGTTCCGCCCGCAATGCCGAAGCAAAGCAGATCATTGCCGAAAAAGCCGCGGCCCTGCTGCGCCCCAACACCACCCTGTTTCTGGATTCCGGCAGCACCGCCACAGCGGTGGCCCGCTGCATCCCGGATCAGCCCATGCTCATCTACACCAGCGGTCTGAGCTGCGCCATGGAGCTGGCAAAGCTGGAAAAGCCCCATGTGTCCCTGCCGGGCGGCAGCCTGAACCGGTTCAGCATGAGCGTCTGCGGTGCGCAGAGCATCCAGACGATGGAGGGCATCAACTTTGATCTGCTGCTGCTGGGTGTGACCAGTTACAGCCCGGACACCGGTTTTACCTGCGGCGTGGAGGATGAAGCACGGCTCAAGCAGACCGTGCTCCGCCGCTGTGAGCAGAAAGCCGTGCTGCTGGATTCCTCCAAGATCGGACTGAAAAGCACATTCCATATCTGCGGGCTGTCCGAGGTGGACATCATTATCTCGGACGGAAAGCTGCCCGCAGCGTTTTTACAGGCCTGCCGGAACGCAGGCGTAACGGTACTATAAAAGGAGCGTTATTATGAAGATCATCCGCGCAAAGGATTATCAGGATATGTCCCGCAAGGCGGCCAACATCATCTCTGCACAGGTCATTATGAAGCCGAACTGTGTGCTGGGTCTTGCCACCGGCGGCACCCCGGTGGGCACGTATGCCCAGCTGGTGGACTGGTATAACAAGGGCGACTTGGATTTCTCCGAGGTCACCACCGTCAATCTGGACGAGTACCGCGGCCTGCCCAAGGAGCATCCCCAGAGCTACTGGTATTTCATGAACGAGAACCTGTTCAGCAAGGTCAACATCGACCCGGCTAAGACCAACCTGCCGGACGGCACGAATCTGGACACCGCCGCCGAGTGTGCCCGTTACAACGGCATCATCCACAAGCTGGGCGGCATCGACCTGCAGCTGCTGGGCATCGGCCCCAATGGCCATATCGGCTTCAATGAGCCGGGTCAGGCTTTTGAGCTGGAGACCCACTGCATCGACCTTGCTCCCACCACCATCGAAGCCAACAAGCGCTTCTTTGACGGCAACGAAGCCCTCGTGCCCAAGCAGGCCTATACCATGGGCATCAAGACCATCATGCAGGCACGCAAGGTGCTGGTGGTAGCCAACGGCAAGGCCAAAGCACAGGCCGTCAAGGACGCCGTGACCGGCCCTGTGACCCCCGCCTGCCCCGGCAGCATCCTGCAGCTGCACCCGGACTGCATCCTTGTGGCAGACGAGGAAGCGCTGAGTCTGCTGTAAATTCCTAAAGCCAATCTCTTCATTTACCATAACTTTGCACAAGATCCAACCCAAGCACAGAAAAGGCCGGGCCCATTCAAACGGGTCCGGCCTTTTCTGTGTACAGCGCTGGGCTGATCTCCTGCGCTGCTCCACATCCACGATTTTTGCAAAAGAATACTAAAAATCGTTCGTTTTTTCTGCACAAGGCGGTTCTGCTTCTCTGAAAAGAGAGGATGTTTTATCAGACCTCCGGCGGCGGGCAGCAGCTCTCCCGCGGGATGAGCTTGTGCGGCACGATGATCTTTGTTGCCAGAAGGTTCGGGTTCTCGATGTGGTTGATGGTCTGGCTGGCAGCCTCCATGCCCAGCTGGTAGGGGTTGACGTCCACGGTGGTCAGCTGCGGGCTGGTGATACGGGAGAACAGGGAGTTATTGAAGGACACGATGGACAGGTCCTTCGGGACGCGCAGTCCCAGCTTGCCGCAGAACTGTTCCAGCACCACGGCAAGGATATCGTCGCTGACCAGCATGGCGGTGGGGTGGTCCGGCGCGGTGAGCAGGGCTTTCAGCGCCCCCTCGTAGGCATCGTTCAGGGTGTTGACCTCCACACAGTCCTCTTCCCGGGGGGTGATGCCGTGCCTGAGCAGGGACATCTGGTAGCCCCGTTTGCGCTCTGCGGAAAACAGCATGGCGTTGCTGACCCCGAAATATGCAATGCGGCGGTGGCCCATCTCATAAAGGTAATCGGTGGCTTCCTCCCCGGCAAGGGCGTTGTCGTTGTCGATGTAGATGGTCTGGTTGGCGGACTGCGCCGCCTTGCCCACAATGACATGGAGCAGCCCCTCATTGCGCAGATACGCCGCCACCGGGCAGTCCTTTTTGGAATAGAGCAAAATAAAGCCGTCTGCCTGTGCGTTGGCCACCATGCTCTGGATGGCGTCCAGCACCTCGGCATCGTCCTGCCCGGTGATGACCGTGTTCACATACCGCCGCTGGTTGCAGAACTGCCCGATGCCGCGGATGATCTCCAGATGAAAGGCGTTTTCGTAGACATCCCGCTGGGAGGAGGGCAGAATGATGCCGATGGTCTTGGAAAAAGCCTCCACCGGCTCGGCCTCAAAATTCGGCTCATAGCCCAGCTGTGCCATGATGCGGCGCACCCGCTCCTTGGTCTCCCGGCTGATGGAAGGGCTGTCTTTGCAGGTGCGGGACACCGTGGAGGGCGAGACCCCCGCTGCCGCTGCGACATCCTTGATGGTAACTGCCATAGTCTGTTCCTCCCTGATATAGTAGTTCTATTGTAAGGCCGTTTGCACGCGATGTCAATGTTTGCGCACGAAATTGCGTAAACTGTGCAACGCTGCGCCTGCGTACCTTCGCCAATTTCCACAAAGAATCTTTTGCACGGTTGTAGAAAACGTAGAAAGTTTATTTTTTACTCAGAAAACTCTTGTAAAAATTGCAGAGTTGGATTATTCTTGTTGCGTAAAGTAGTGCAAACGCAACGCAACGCTTGCACAAAACGATGCAAAAAGGAATAAGGAGGAACATCATGGCAACAACAAAAGCGGCCCCGGGTAAAAAGGGGCTCATCAACTTCGACTTCTTACAGAAGCTGGGCAAGGTGCTGATGACGGTCATCGCCGTCATGCCGGCTGCCGGTCTGATGATCAGTCTGGGCAAGCTGGTGCAGATGGGCGGCGGCGACATCGCAGCAGTCATGACCATCGGCACCACGATGGAGAACATCGGCTGGGCGGTCATCAATAACCTGCACATCCTGTTCGCTGTCGCCATCGGCGGCAGCTGGGCAAAGGAGCGTGCGGGCGGTGCCTTTGCCGCCGTGCTGGCGTTCGCCCTCATCAACGTCATCACCGGCAACATCTTCGGTGTCACCAGCGCCATGCTGGCAGACCCCGACGCTGTGACCCACACCCTGTTCGGGCAGGAGATCGCCGTCAACGGCTACTTCACCTCCGTACTGGGCGCCCCGGCGCTGAACATGGGCGTGTTCGTAGGCATCATTGCCGGTTTTGTGGGCGGCGTGGCTTACAATAAATACTACAACTTCCGCAAGCTGCCGGATGCGCTGGCTTTCTTCAACGGCAAGCGCTTCGTGCCCATGGTGGTCATTGCCTACTCGGTGGTCATTTCCATCGTGCTGTCGCTGTTCTGGCCTGTGGTCCAGACCGGCATCAACAACTTCGGCATCTGGATCGCCAACTCTTCCGAGACCTCTCCCGTTCTGGCTCCGTTCATCTATGGCACGCTGGAGCGTCTGCTGCTGCCCTTCGGTCTGCACCACATGCTGACCATCCCCATGAACTACACCTCCTTCGGCGGCACCTACACCATTGCTACCGGCGTCAATGCGGGCAGTCAGGTATTTGGTCAGGACCCGCTGTGGCTGGCATGGGCCAACGACCTCATCAACTTCAAAAAGGCCGGTGATATGGCCGCCTACAACAACCTGCTGGCTACCGTCACCCCCGCCCGCTTCAAGGTGGGTCAGATGATCGGTGCCACCGGTCTGCTGCTGGGCATTGCACTGGCCATGTACCGCCGGGTGGATGCCGACAAGCGTGCAAACTATAAGTCCATGTTCATCTCCACCGCACTGGCTGTGTTCCTGACCGGCGTTACCGAGCCGCTGGAATTCATGTTCATGTTCTGCGCCATGCCGCTGTACATCGTGTACGCACTGCTGCAGGGCTGCGCCTTCGCCATGGCGGGCGTCATCCATCTGCGCCTGCACTCCTTCGGCAATCTGGAGTTCATCACCCGCATCCCCATGTCCCTGCAGGCGGGTCTGGGCGGCGATATCATCAACTTTGTGATCTGCGTGGTGGCGTTCTTCGTCATCGGCTACTTCGTGGCCTACTTCATGATCGGCAAGCTTCAGCTGGCAACGCCGGGTCGTCTGGGCAACTATACCGATGATAATGCAGACGATTCTGCTGCCGCCGCAAAGACCGAGAAGAAGGCCAACAAAAAGGTTGACAACGGTCAGGCTGAGCGTATCATCGCCCTGCTGGGCGGCCGGGAGAACATCGTGCTGGTGGACGCCTGCATGACCCGTCTGCGCGTTACCGTGAA
>CAKSWQ010000024.1 GCA_934512105.1 uncultured Faecalibacterium sp.
TGGATGGAGGTGAAGTCCTCCACCTTCATCATGACCTCGTCCGAGGGCACGTTCTCCAGCGGGGGGAACAGGTTGGAAAGCTCACGGCCGACCATCTTTGCAATGATCTCTTCCTTGGTCATGTTGGCAACGTCCCACTTGCCGATGTACTGGCCATCGCGCATGATGGTGACTTCGTCCGCGATGACCTTGATCTCGTCCATCTTGTGGCTGATGTAGACCAGAGCAACGCCCTGCTCCTTCAGCTCCCGCATGATGCGGAACAGGCTCTCGACCTCGTTCGCGGTCAGAGAAGAGGTGGGCTCGTCCAAAATCAGCACCTTACAGTTGGCGGAAACGGCCTTGGCGATTTCCACCATTTGCATCTGGGCGATGCTCAAAGAGCCCAGCTTTGCATGGGGGTCGATGTCCAGCTTCAGTTTCTTCAGCAGTTCATCGGTATCTTTGTACATTTTGGCATGGTCCACAACAGTGACGATGCCGTATTTCTTGGTGGGGTAGCGTCCCAGCCAGATATTCTCGGCCACGGTACGGGCCGGAATGGGCTGCAGCTCCTGATGCACCATGGCGATGCCGCGGTCCAGTGCATCCAGCGGGGTGGGAATGGTTACCTTCTGCCCCTCGTATTCGATCTCGCCCTCGTCCATCTTGTAAATGCCGAACATACATTTCATCAGAGTGGACTTACCAGCGCCGTTTTCACCCATCAGAGCCATGACTTTGCCGGGACGGAGCTCCAGCTGTGCATGATCCAGGGCTTTGACACCGGGGAAGGTCTTGACCACGCCTTTCATTACCAGACGGTATTCTGACATTCCGCAAAAGCCTCCTTTTTGGTTGTTTACAGGCGGGCAGTTTTTTTCTAAAATAAGGCGCGTGCGTGGAGATGTTTTCTCGCACGCACGCGCTTTTTAGCTTACTTTCAAGCCGTTAAGGCCTGCTGCGCACCTTGCATTGATTCCGGGAAACTTTGGTCTTACTTAATGTACTGAGAAGCGTTGTCCTTGGTGACCTTGACGTAATCGACCCAGTAGAACTGCTCCACGTCCTTGCCCTCAACGAACAGCTGGGTAGCCTCAGCAGCCTTGGTAGCCTGACCCACGTCATCGTTCAGAACGGTACCGGTCATGTTGCCATCCAGAACGTCCTGAACAGCCTCTGCCAGAGCATCGACGCCGACCAGATAGATGTCCTTGCCGACGGTGCGGCCGGCCTGCTGGATGGACTGCAGAGCGCCCAGTGCCATTGCGTCGTTGTTGCAGAAGACGACTTCAATCTTATCGCCGTACTGAGACAGAGCGTTTGCAACGTCCTGCTGAGCGGTGGTCTGATCCCAGTTGTCCAGGTACTCGTACAGGCACTCAACTTCCTTGCCTGCATCGGTCAGGGCCTTGATGGAGTACTCGGTGCGGTACTGAGCGTCGATGTTCTCGGGGTCGCCCTTGCACATAATGTAGGTGATCTTGCCGTCGCCGTTGATATCGCCCTGAGTCTCGGTCTCCAGGATCAGCTCGCCCTGATAAGTACCGGACTGACGTGCGTCAGCACCAACGTAGCAGCACTTGCCCTTGTAGGAATCCAGCACGCTGTCCTCGGGCTGACGGTTGATGAACACGATGGGAGTGCCGGAGGGAGAAACGGTGTCAACGATGGTCTGAGCGGAAGTGGTCTGGACAGGGTTGATGACCAGCACGTCCACGCCCTGCTGCAGGAAGGTGTTGATCTGCTCGGTCTGGGTGTTCTGGTCGTTCTTGCCGTCCATGATGGTGACGGAGTAGCCCATGTCCTTCAGGTAGCCTTCCAGATCGGAGCGGTACAGGGTCATGAAGTTATCAGCAAACTGATAGATGCAAACGCCGATGTTGGCGGAGCCGTTGGTAGCAGCGGCAGAAGCAGCGGTGGAAGAAGCAACGCTGGAAGCAGCGGTGCTGGAGGAAGAACCGCCGCAAGCGGTCATAGCAGCGGTAGCGCCCACAACGGCAGAAGCCTTCAGGAAGTCGCGACGAGAAATCATTTTCATAATAGTAATCTCCTTCATTTGTGTGTCACAGCATATTCACAGACGCATTTGTCGCATGCGTCCGTAATCCCTGACAGTATTATACCCTTGTATAGGGGTGTTCCGCAAGAGAATAAGTTCACAAGATTGGTGCAAATGTTTTGTTACGTTTCTACAAAAGCGGACCAAAGGCTACAAAATCTTTTCACGAATTATCACAATTTTTCATGCCGTTGCAACCAACATACAAATATGATGCAGGTATGTAAAAAAACGTCCGCGAACATGACTGAATGTTGCATGGTTGCTAAAAAAGCGCGAAAATGTGCGATACATTTTTTGAAAGATATTTTCAGGGATACTACGCAGCGGAAAGAATGCGTCGTTTTTGCGATTTTGTAGACTGTTGTCGGTCAGGAAAAGCGCGCCGCGGCACTGTACCTTTATAGTAACAGGGCGGGCGGGGCACAGCGAACGTTTTTGTGGGAGGTGCCCGAAATACGAGTGGACGTTTTCTGCGCGCCGCACCAGCCGGGAAAATAAAAATGACGCAGCTGCGTTGTGCCTTAAAAATGCAAAATATACTATATGGATAATACTTGTACAAAAATACCCAATGACCCCGCAAAAGTGCACACTGTCGGGCAAAGCGGGCGGGTGATATCCTGTGTACAGAGCCCGGAACACCGGACGAAAGGAGGAAGAACATCATGGGGCAGACAAAGCCCGCTGCCGGGCTGAAGAGCCTGAACCGCGCCGCCGACACCCTGAGCACCCTGCTGGCACAGGAGGTGAAGGAGCTGAACGAGCGGCAGAAGGCCGCCCGGCGGGAGAACGACCACGACCCCGGGACGATGAAGGGGCTGAAGGAGGCCACCGCCGTGCTCAAGGATCTGGCGGGCGTGGTAAAAACCCTGAACGATCAGGGCACAGAGCTGGAAGGAACAGAGTGCGGCGTGGTGCTGCTGCCGCCGGTGGAACAGGAGGAGAAGCCATGAACAGAACCGAGCGGGCAGTCATCGTGTGGAAGCCGCAGCCCCGGCAGCTGGAATTTATGCGCAGACCGGAGCCGGAGGCGCTGTACGGCGGCGCGGCGGGCGGCGGCAAGAGCGATGCGCTGCTGATCGAAGCGCTGCGGCAGGTGCACATCCCGCATTACCGGGCGCTGATCCTGCGCAAGACCTACCCGCAGCTTTCCGACCTTGTGGATAAGAGCCAGCTGTACTACCGCCGGGCGTTCCCGGAGGCGCAGTACAACGCCACCTCCCATGTGTGGGTGTTTCCCAGCGGGGCAAAGATCTGGTTCGGCTCCATGCAGTACACCAAGGACCGCACCAACTATCAGGGCAAAGCCTACGATTTTATCGGCTTTGACGAGCTGACCCACTTCGAGTGGGACGAGTACAGCTACATGATGAGCCGCAACCGTCCCACCGGGCCGGGCACCCGGGTGTATATGCGTGCTACCACCAACCCCGGCGGCATCGGCCACGGCTGGGTGAAGGCGCGGTTCATCACCCCCGCCCCGCCCGGCACACCCATTGTGGAAACGGTCACGGTGCGCCTGCCGGACGGCACCGACCAGCAGATGGAACGGGCGCGGGTGTTCATCCCGTCCAGCGTGTTTGATAACCCTGCCCTGCTGGCCAACGACCCCGGGTATCTGGCAAGTCTTGCCAGCCTGCCGGAGGCGGAAAAGCAGGCGCTGCTCTACGGCAGCTGGGACAGTTTTTCCGGGCAGGTGTTCACCGAATGGCGCAACGACCCGGCGCATTATCAGGATCAGCGCTGGACCCACGTCATCGCGCCCTTTGCCATCCCCAAGCACTGGCCTATCTGGCGCGGGTACGACTTTGGCTTTTCCAAGCCTTTTTCGGTGGGGTGGTACGCGGTGGACGAGGAAGGGCGGCTGTACCGCATCAAGGAGCTGTACGGCTGCACCGGACGCCCCAACGAGGGCCTGCGCATCGACCCGGTGGAGCAGGCAAAGCGCATCCGGGAGGCCGAGCAGAACGACCCGCTGCTGCGGGGCAGGGTGATCCACGGGGTGGCAGACCCCGCCATCTTTGACGAGAGCCGGGGCGAGAGCATTGCGGCCATGATGGAGCGCAGCCCGTATTTTCTGCGCTGGCAGCCCGGGGACCACACCCGGCTGGCGGGCAAGATGCAGTTCCACTACCGGCTGCGGTTCGCGCCGGACGGAAGGCCGATGCTGCAGGTGTTCAACAGCTGCAAGCACTTTATCCGCACTCTGCCGAACCTTGTGTACGACGAGAGCAATGTGGAGGATATCGACACCCGGCAGGAGGATCACATCTACGACGAGTGCCGCTATGTGCTGATGGAGCATCCCATCAGCCCGCCCGAGGCTTCTGCCGCGCCGCCAAGGCCGGACGACCCGCTGGAGCTGCACCGGCAGGCGCGGTTCTACCGCATCTGAAAAAACAGGACAGAAAGGAAAGACTATGGAAGATACAAGAGCAGAAGCCCTGCCCATCGGCGCGGCAGAGGCGGCGGCTGCCTTGCAGACGCTGCAGCGTTACAAGGCGGGCAAGGCGGCGCTGGACAAGCGCCTGATCGATAACGAATTGTGGTTCCGCATGGGACACTGGAAAAACTACCGCGACCCGCTGATGCCCGGCAAGGCGCAGCCCTCCAGCGGATGGCTGTTCAACAGCATCGCCAACAAGCATGCCGATGCCATGGACAACTACCCCGAGCCCATGGTGCTGCCCCGGGCGGCAGACGACCAGGCCACGGCGCAGGCGCTTTCCAGCGTGCTGCCGGTGGTGCTGGAGCAGGCGGATTACGAGCAGGTGTACAGCGATGTCTGGTGGCGCAAGCTCAAGCAGGGCACCGGCGTTACCGGCATCTTCTGGGACCCGGCGGCGCGCGGCGGGCTGGGCGACATTGCGGTGCGCAGCGTCAACCTGCTCATGCTCTACTGGGAGCCCGGCGTGCAGGATATTCAGGACTCGCCGGACTTATTCCATCTCAGCCTTGAGGACACCGCCCGGCTGACCGCGCAGTATCCGCAGCTGGCAGGGCACGCCGCCGGTGTGGTGGACGTGCCCCGGTACATCCACGAGGACGGCCAGACCACCGCCAACAAGAGCGTGGTGGTGGACTGGTACTATAAGCGCCCGGACGAGAACGGCAAATTGCGGCTGCACTACTGCAAGCTGTGCAACGGGGTGGTGCTGTATGCCAGCCAAAACGACCCGGCGCTGGCGGCGCGCGGCCTGTACGACCACGGCAAGTACCCCTTTGTGTTCGACCCGCTGTTCGTGGAGGAGGATTCTCCCGCCGGGTTCGGCTACATCGATGTGATGAAGGACTGCCAGAACGCCATTGACCGGATGAACCACGCCATGGATGAGAACGTGCTGCTGGCCTCCCGCCAGCGGTATGTGCTCAGCGATACCGCCGGGGTGAACGAGGAGGAGCTGGCCGACCTGAGCCGGGACATCGTGCACGTTGTGGGACGCCTGAACGAGGACAGTTTCCGTCCGCTGCAAACGGCGGGCTTGCAGGGCAACAGCCTGAGCTACCGCAACAGCCGCATCGAGGAACTGAAGGAGATCAGCGGCAACCGCGACCTGACGCAGGGCGGCACCACCGGCGGCGTGACCGCCGCCAGCGCCATCGCCGCCTTGCAGGAGGCGGGCAGCAAACTGAGCCGGGATATGCTCAAGAGCGCCTACCGCGCCTTTGCAAAGCAGTGCTACCTCATCATTGCGCTGATGCGGCAGTTCTACGACGAGCAGCGGGTGTTCCGCATCACCGGGCAGCGCGGCGAGAGCGAGTTCGTGCCCTTCTCGGCGCAGGGGCTGCGGGCAAAGTCCGTGCCCGCCGTGGGCGGGGTGGAGCTGGGCAGCCGGGAGCCTGTCTTTGACATCGTGGTCAGCGCCGCCAAAAAGAGCACCTTCAGCCGCCTGTCCCAGAACGAGACCGCCAAGGAGTGCTACAAGCTGGGCTTCTTCGACCCCGCCAACGCGGACGCCGCCCTTGCGGCGCTGGAGATGATGGACTTTGAAGGGGTGGAAAAGGTGCGCGCCCGGGTGCGGCAGAACGGCACGCTGGCGCAGCAGCTGCTGCAGCTGCAAGGGCAGATGGCAAGACTTTCTGCCGCTCTTGCACAGCAGCCCGGCGGCACCCAAGCGGCGCAGGACACTGCCGGCCTGACGGCACAGCTGCCGGTGGCGGCGGCTGCCCGCGCCATGAACTGGAACGGAAAGGAGGTGAAGTGAGATGATCAAGGTATGTTACAGCGAGCTGGACGGCCCCAAGGGGCTGAGTCTGCGGCTGGAGGCCGCCGGTCACGCGGGCTACGCGCCCGCCGGGCAGGATATCGTATGCGCTGGCGCAAGCACCCTGATGCAGGCGCTGGTGTACCTGCTGGCAGGGGAGGAGAACGCCCGCAGCGATGCATGGGACGAGCCGGAGGGCCCGCGCCTTGCCGTGGCGGCGCAGGCGCCGGTAGCGCCGTGGGTGCAGGGCGCGTTTGAGCTGGCCAAGGCGGGCTTTACCCTGCTGGCGGAGCGCTACCCGGACAACCTGCGCTTTGCGGATGTGAGCCGCAGCGGGCAGCAGAGCATGATGGATCTGCAGCTGTTTGCAGAGGGGGAAGCTGCCCCCGCGTTGAGCCCGGAGCAGAGCCGACAGGCGGTGGCTGCGGGCACGCTGAAGCCGGAAGCCCCCGCCGCGCCGCCGGAATCGCCCCGGCAGACCCCGGAAGAGCCGGAGCCGCAGCCGGAAAAACCAGCACAGCCGGAGCGCCCGGCGCTGCCGCCCCTGCCGCTGCCGGTGCAGAACACGGTGCGCGGCCTGCACGCCCGCTGGGCGGCAGAGGAGGCGGCCATGCGCCGCAGCCAGCCGGGCTTTGACCTGAAGGCAGAGCTGAAGAACCCGGAGATGCGCCGCCTGATGCAGCTGCCCGGGATGCGGGTGCAGGACGCCTACCGCCTTGCCCACTACGAGGATGCCCTGCGCACTACGGCACAGACCGTGGAGCAGGGCGTGGTGGAACGGGTGCAGCATCGCGCTGCGCGTCCGCTGGAAAACGGCCTGCGCCCCGGCGCAGCCGCCTCGGTACGGCCGGACGTAGCCGCCATGACCCGCGCCCAGCGGGAGGCGCTGGAGCGCCGCGTGCTGCACGGCGCACAGATCGAATTGTAAGACGATATGAGGAAAGGAACGAACTATGATGAATTTTAACATCCAGCTGTTTGCAGCTGCGCAGACCAACACTACCGGCACCATGTCGGTGGAGATGAAGACCTTTTACGAGAAGCGCCTGATCGATCAGGCCGAGCCGCGCCTTGTGCACGACCAGTTTGCGGATTACTACCCTGTGCCCCAGAACGGCGGCAAGACCATCGAGTTCCGCAAGTACGACAGCCTGCCCAAGGCCAGCACCCCGCTGACCGAGGGCGTTACCCCCAACGGTCAGGCGTTGAACGTGACCAGCATCACCAGCGACCTGCACCAGTATGGCGGCTGGACCCCGCTGACCGATGTGCTGCAGATGACCGCCATCGACAACAACGTGGTGCAGGCCACCCGCGTGCTGGCCAGTCAGGCCGGCCGCACCATGGACAGCATCACCCGCGATGTGCTGGCGGGCGGCACCAATGTCATCTACGCCCCGAAGCTGGGCGCAGACGGTGCCGAGACCGCCGTTACCAGCCGCAAGGCGCTGGACAAGAGCTGCACCCTGACCCCCAAGCTGTTCTTTCAGGCAGCGGCGCAGCTGGGCGCAATGAACGCCGACCCCATCGGCGACAGCTACGTTGCCATCATCCACCCCTATGCGGCCTACGACCTCAAGACCTGCAAGGAGTTCATGGAGGTGCACAAGTACGCCGACCCCGACACCATGTTCCGCGGCGAGATCGGCAAGCTGGGCAACATCCGCTTTATCGAGACCAGCGAGGCCAAGATCTGGAAGGACGATACCTGCCCGGCGGGTCTGGCGGTGTTCGGCACGCTGGTGCTGGGTGCCCACGCCTACGGCGTGACCGAGCTGGAGGGCGGCGGCCTTGAGCACATCGTCAAGCAGCTGGGCTACGGCGACGACCCGCTGAACCAGCGCGCCTCTGTGGGCTGGAAGGGTATGCGCGCCGCCGAGCGTCTGGTGGAGCAGTACATGGTGCGCATCGAGAGCGTGTCCAGCTACTCTGCCACCGCTGCCGCCAACTAAGGAGGTGCCTATGGCTGAAAAGAACGTGCGCATCCGGCTGTTCAAGGACAACAGCCGCTACAAGGGCGATCTGTTCGTCAGCGTCAACGGCGTGAATTATAAGATCCGCCGGGGCGTGGAGGTGGAGGTGCCGCCCGCTGTGGCCGAGGTGCTGGAGCACAGCCAGCGTCAGGACGAACTGACCGCTGCCCGCATTGCCGCTGCGGAGAACGCGGCACAGTAAAATCTGCAATATCAACGCTGCCCGGCTGGGAGAAATGCCCCCGGCCGGGCTTTTTATAAAAAGGATGTGATGAGATTGACCGTAGGAGAAGCTTTGGAGCGCGCCGAGCAGCTGCGCCCAAACTGCCGCATTGAGACCGGGACCCGGCTGCAATGGCTGCGGGAGGCGGACGCATTGCTGCGCACAAAGCTGTTTGACCGCAGCGCCGCCGGGGCGTTTGACGCCGTAGGGGCAGACCGTCCGTGGGAGCAGCCGGTGCAGGACGACCAGACGCTGCTGGCGCCGCCGCCCTTTGATGCGCTGTACCCGCACCTGTTGTGTGCGCAGATGGATGCCGCCTTGGGCGAGACCGACCGCTACGCCGGAGAGCAGGCGCAGTACAACGCCCTGTATGCAGAACTGGCGGTCTGGCTGCGGCAAAACTACCCGCCCCGCAGCCGGGCGCAGTGGCGCTGGTAAGGGGGTGAGGCGATGGTACTGGCAGACAGAATACGGCTTGCCAACACCCGGCAGCTGCTGCGGGCCTTTGGCGGCCTGAACGAGACTTACGGCTGCACGGAGGCAGAATACAGCGCCGGGGTGAACTTTTCCACCCGGGATTTCCCCGCCCTGAGCACCCGCACGCCCCGCCGCAAACTGCGGGCGCTGACCGGCCTGAACGGGATGTACCACCTGAACGGTCTGCTGACGGTCTGCGGGCGGGATATCACCTATACCCCGGACGATGCCGCTGCCCCGGCGGTGACGAAGCCGGACGCCGTGACCGACGGCCGCAAGGCGCTGGTGGGCATCGGCACAAAGATCCTGATCTTCCCGGACAAGCTGGCCTTTGATACGGCAGACGGCAGCGTTGCCGCACTGGGGGCGCTGTGGACGGCGGCGGGCAAAAGCGTGACCTTTGTCCCCTGCGATGCCGCAGGCAAGACCTATCAGGTGGAGGCCTTTGGCCGGGACGAACCCGCCGACCCGGCAGACGGACAGCTGTTTTTAAAGGTAGAGGACGCCGACCATCCGTGGCGGTACGACAGCACGCTGGAGATGTACAGCAAAAACTCCGGCAGCTGGGCGGCTATCCCGCTGGAATACTGCCGCATCACGGCAGCAGGGCTGGGGGAGCTGTTCCGGCAGTGGGACACCGTGACCGTGCAGGGCGCAGCCGCCGAAGCGGCGGGGCAGAGCCCGGAGCTGAACGGAGATCAGATCGTGTATGACGTGGGCGAGGACTGGCTGCGGGTGCGCTGCACCCCGCAGGGCGAGTATTTTTACGGCACACTGGTGCAGAACGCCGCCGCCGCCCAGTGGCAGAGCATGGACGGAAAACAGCGCCGCAGTGTGGAAGCCGCCCAGACAGTATCCATGGAGCGCCGGGTGCCGGAGCTGGATTTTGTGACCGAGTGCGACAACCGGGTGTGGGGCTGCAACAGCAAAGAGAACGTCATCTACGGCTGCAAGCTGGGCGACCCCACCAACTGGTTCAGCTACCGGGGCATTGCGGCGGACAGTTACGCTGTCACCGTGGGCAGCGATGGTGCCTTTACCGGGGCAGCCTCCTGCATGGGCTATGCGCTGTTCTTCAAGGAGAACACCCTGCACAAGCTGTACGGCTCCAAGCCCTCGGACTTTCAGCTTTCCAGCCTGCGCTGCCGGGGCGTAGCCAAAAACGCCGCCCGCAGCCTGTGCGTGCTGAACGAGACGCTGTATTATCTTTCGCCGGACGGCGTCATGGCGTGGGACGGCAGTCTGCCCACCAAGGTGTCCGGCGCACTGGACGCCGCAAAGCTGGCCAATGTACAAAGCGCCGTGGGCGGTGCGCTGGACGGCCGGTACTACCTGCACGTCTCCCGGGAGAGTGCACGTCTGCTGGTCTATGACACCGAGAAGGGGCTGTGGAGCGAGGAGGACGTCTGCTCCTGCGATATGACCAGCACCGGCGGGCAGCTTTATCTGTGGGATGGGCAGGCGCTGTGGGCGGCAGATCCCACCCGCGAGCCGGACTGGCAGAGCACCGACGGCGTGGAAACGGATATCCCCTTTGAACTGGTCACCGGCGATGTGGGGGTGGATGGCACCGAGCAGCGGTATCTCTCCCGGCTGACCTTGCGGCTGGACGCCGAACGCACCAGCACGGTGGAGGTGGCGGTGAGTTATGACGGCGGCGCGTGGGAGACGGTGGCCACACTTGCCGCCCAAGGCAGCCGCCACAGTTATGACCTGCCCTTTGTGCCCCGGCGGTGCGGGTCGCTGCGGCTGCGGCTGCGCGGCAAAGGGCAGATCACTCTGCGCAGTCTTGTGCGCACCATCGCCCCGGCAAAGGGAAAATTATGGGAGGAGGATGCCTCATGGCAAGCATGAACGGCCTGAGCAAGCTGGGGCTGCCCAAGCTCAGCGATAACATGGACCCGGAGGATGCCCGGGCGCTGCGCAGCTATCTGTACCAGATGCAGGAGCAGCTGCAGTATGTACTGACCAATCTGGATACGGAAAATATGTCCGACACCCTGCGCAGCAAGCTGCAGGGGTTATAAGAACGAAAGGAGAATTTTATGGCATCCAAAAAGAAGGAGGAACTGCTGCAGCCGGATGTGCAAACGCAGGCACAGCCTGCCGCGCAGCCCACTTACAGCACGGAGGGGCTGAACAGCCGTGCCGATGTGGAAAAGGCCATGGCAAACGCCAGCTACCGCCCCAGCCAGCAGGTGACGGATGCAGCCGATGCCCTGAAACAGTGGCAGCAGAACCGCCCCGCAGACTACCAGAGCAGCTATCAGGATAAAATCAACAGCCTGCTGGGGCAGCTGCTGGAGCGGGAGAATTTTCAGTACAGCTACACCCGCGACCCGCTCTACCGCCAGTATGAGCAGCTGTATACCCAGAACGCCCACAACGCCAGCGCGGACGCGGCGGCGCAGGCGGCAGCCCTGACCGGCGGCTATGGCTCCAGCTATGCCACCAGCGCGGCGCAGCAGGCCTATCAGCAGCAGATCGGCGGGTTGGCAAACGCCATCCCCACCCTATACAGTCTGGCGCTGGATACCTACCAGAGCGGCGGCGAGGAGCTGGTGAACCGGCTGGACCAGCTGAACGGACAGGAGCAGAACGCCCAGACCCTGTATGACCGGCAGCTGCAGGACTACTATACCCAATTGCAGCAGAAAGGCGAGGCCTACAACGATGCCTACGCCAAGGACTACGGCCAGTATCAGGAGCATCTGAACCGGCTGGACACCCTGCACGGCTACTACACCGCGCAGGAGCAGGCGCAGATCAGCCAGCGCCAGCAGGCCTTTAATAATGTTATGACCGTGCTGGGCGTCCTTGGGGATGTGGTGCAGCTGGCCATTACCGGCACCACTGGTCTGGGCAGTCTGGCGGGCAGCCTGCTGAACACCGGGTACAACATCTACGCCGGCGACCGTGCCTACGAGGCCGAGCGTGCCGATACCCAGTGGAGCCAGCAGATGCAGGAAAAGCAGCGTCAGGACGCTCTGACCCAGCAGCAGTACGACAACACCGCCAGCGAGCGTGCCTATCAGGATGCGCTGAAGCAGCAGGCTTTCAACAACGATGTGACCAGCCAGAAGCTGAACATCGCCAAGGGCGAGTGGGCACTGAAGCAGTCTAGCGCCCAGCAGAAAGCGGCACAGGCTGCCAGCAGAGCAGCGGCTGCGGGTACAAAGTCCGGCAGCTCTGGCAGCGGAAAGACCACTGGCAGCAGCGGCTCCGCTTCCGGCGGCAGCCGCAGCGCCGTCAGCGCCGGGGTACCCTACACGGCAGCACTGCTGCGCAGTCAGGGCAAGAGCGATGTAGCCATCACCTCTGCCCTGCGGCAGGAGGGCTACACTCCCGCCCAGATCGCAAAGATCCTGCAGGAGATGAACAAGTAAAAGAAAAGGCACCCCAGCAAAGCAGCTGCTTTGCCGGGGTGCCGTATTTTTTATTATCCCGCCAAAAGAAAAAGTCCGCTGTGAAAACAGCGGACTTTTTGGTGGGGTGCCCAGTGGGACTCGAACCCACGGTCTCCAGATCCACAATCTGGCGCGTTAACCGACTACGCTATGGGCACCACATCAATGCGCCCGAAGGGACTCGAACCCCCGGCCCACTGCTTAGAAGGCAGTTGCTCTATCCACCTGAGCTACGGGCGCACGTTGTTATCCCAATGGGTTCCATTATGGCGGCAGTTCTGTGTCGGCACAGGCTGCGAGAGAAATAATACCATACCCATCGCATTCTGTCAAGGAAAATTTGAAAAAAGTTTCAACTTTTTTGCCCTGTGAGCAAAAACAGACGCTCCGGCGCACACAAAACGGCCTTACAGCAGCCACATTCCGGCACAGCCCAGCGCAAAGCCCAGCGCAAAGCCGCACACCACGTCCCGCACATGATGCACCCCGGTGAGCACCCGCAGACAGCAGATGAGCAGGGCGATGCCCACCATCACGCAGCCCGCAGCGGGGTAGAAATACAGCCACACCGCCGCCAGCACGGCGGCGCTCAGCGCGTGGCGGGAGGGCATGGAGTGCCCCCGGCTCTCCTTTGCCACCAGCGGAGTGAAGCCAGGCTGCTCGTAGGGGCGGGGGAAGTGCAGCCGGGTGCGCAGCAGCGTGCCGCCCCAGAACACCAGTCCCGGCACAAAGATGGAGCGGGCGATCAGCACCATAAAGTCCAGCGCGTACTGCTTTTGGGTGAGGAACAGCCGCGAGAGCCGGACGTTCAGCAGGCACAGCAGCACCGGGTAGCACACAAAGGGCACCAGCGGCAGCCATCGGTCCAGAAAAACCACCAGCCGCTTTACAGCCGGGTGGGTATCGAACCAGTGATAGATGGGCTTATACTGTTCGGCGGTCAAAGCAGGTCACCTCCTGTCGGGTCGGACATCAGAAGCAGGTGTCCAGATAGTTTTCCACATCAAAGGGCTCCGGGGTGGAATCCTTGCGCAGGTACAGCGGGTGGTGCGGGTGTCCCTTTTTGCTGCGCTTGCCAAAGGTGACCCACGGGATCTCCCGCTCCCGCGTCAGGGCTACCATCTCCCGCATCAGACCGGGCAGGTAGTCCCGCTTTTCGATCAGAGTGCCCCATGCCGCCCACATGGTAGGCTCGGTCTGTGCCAGCACGGCCTGCAGCCAGCGCAGGTTTTCATCGCACAGGGCGCGGTCGGGGGTCTTATCCATATCGTTGGGGTCGGTGGCGCGCTGGGGGTAAACGTTGAACATGATCCAGCTGTCAAAGCCGTTGGCGGCGGCCAGACGCTCCACACTTTTTAAGGTGGGGTCCAGCGCGCCGGGCTGGGCAGTGCTGGGGTTGATGCCGATGCACACCAGCGGGTGCTTGCCCACACGCCCCAGAACATAACGGTAGTTTTGGTAGGTGTGGGGCTCGTAATACCAGACGCCGCCGGCGTATTCGCCCGCCTCAAGCACGGGCAGAGAAACGGTCTGCATGATAGTAAACTCCTGTCGGTTTGAAATATCATTCTTATCGTACCTGAAACTACCGGGAAAATCAACAGTTTTAACCCCAAAATACTGCCTTATTTCTGTTTTTGTGGTATACTGGGGGTGTTCCGGTGCGGCAGGGGGACTGCGGCACCGCGCTTAGCTAAAAAAGGAGTTCTTATGCTGGAAGATTATAAAAGTGCACTGCGCGCAGGGCAGCGCGCCTATCGTGCCCGCATAGCCCGCGGTCAGTCGCCCTATCTGGCCGTGCTGGACGATGTGCTCAAGGGCGTGGATATCGTGGCGCAGGAGCCGCTGGGTCTGGTGGAGATCCCGTCAGACAGCCTTGTGGGCACCAAGACCAGCGGACGGCACACCGCCTTTTCGTATGATTTTATGCCCCTGCTGGAGCCGGATACCGAGTTTGCGGCAAAGTGGTCGATCCTGTGCGACGCCCATCTGGAAGAGGGCATCCAGACCCCCATCATTGCCTTTGAGTACATGAACCAGTTCTATGTGCAGGAGGGCAACAAGCGGGTCTCGGTGCTCAAGTATTACGGTGCCGTCAAGATCCCGGGCACGGTCACCCGGCTCATCCCCGCCCGCACCGAGGATCTGGAAAATAAGATCTACTACGAGTTTCTGGATTTCTATAAGCTGTCCAAGGTGAACTATGTGCATTTCTCCAAGCTGGGCGGCTATAACAAGCTGCAAACGCTGGTGTGCAAGGCCAGCGGCGAGGCGTGGTCGGAGGATGACCGGCTGAACTTTGCCGCCTTCTACACCATGTTCCACCAGCAGTTCGAGGCCCTGGGCGGCACATCCATGGGGCTGACCACCGGCGACGCGCTGCTGGTGTACCTGTCGGTGTACCGCTACTCCGACACTTACGATGCTACCCCTGCGCAGGTGCGGCAGAACCTGGAAAAGCTGTGGAACGAGGTGAAGGTGCTTACCGAGCCCCACGGTGTGGAGCTTTCGCTGGACCCGCCCAAGAGCCCCACAGAGCCGCTTTTGTCCAAGCTGAACATCTTCAGCCCCAGCAAGCAGCCCAGCGAGCTGCGGGTGGTGTTCCTCCACGAGTATAACGCCAAGATCAGCGCATGGGTGCGCGCGCATGACGAGGGACGCGACGCGCTGGCCAAGGTCTTTCCGGACAAGGTGTATATCAGCTGCTACGAGGACGTGAACCCGGAGGTGGACGCGGAGCAGATACTGGAGGAGGTGGCCCACAACAATGCGGACGTGGTGTTCGCCACCAGCGTGCGGATGTACAATGCCTGCCTGAAGGTGGCGGCGCAGCACCCCAAGACCCGCATTCTGAACTGCTCGCTGAACGCGCCGCACCCGCTGGTGCGCACCTACTACCCCCGCACCTATGAGGTGACCTATCTGCTGGGGATGCTGGCCGGGATCATGACCAAGACCGGGCATATCGGCTATGTGGCGGCAAACCCCGTGTACGGCGTGCCCGCTGCGATCAACGCCTTTGCACAGGGGCTGAAGAGCGTGCGCCCGGCAGGCCGCATCTGGCTGCGCTGGGCCTGCCAGACCGATACCGCCCACCCGCTGGATTTTGCCGACTGCCCGGAGATCGACATGGTCTACGCCCGGGACAGCCGGGAGCCCGCCGACACCAACCGGGACTATGGCCTGTGCCGCAAGCTGCCGGACGGCAGTTTGCAGCCGCTGGGCCTGCCGATCTGGCGGTGGGATACCTTCTATGTGGAGATTGTGCGCTCCATCTTTGACGGCAGCTGGGACAACGCGGCCACCACCCGCGCGGTGAACTACTGGTGGGGGCTGCGCAGCGGTGCAGAGGATCTGGAATATCAGGAATCACTGCCCAGCGGTACACGGCAGCTGCTGGATCTGATGGAAACGCTGCAAGGGTCGGACAATGTGCACATCTTCCCGGAAAAGCTGTATGATAACGAGGACAACCTGCACTCCCCGGAGAATAAAGTTTACAGCCCCAAAGAGTTGATGGAGATGGATTGGCTGGATGCCTGTGTACACGGCAAGCTGCCCCATTACGATGAACTGGACGTAAAGACCCGTACCGTGCTGGCGATCAACGGACTGGACAACGTAAAGGGTCTGGAGAAATGAGCCGGCCTGACCGGAAAAGAATGGAGCATACGAACGTGAAAATTCTTGCCATCTCAGATGTCCCGTCCAAGGCGCTGTGGGACTATGACACCCGTGCCCGGCTGGAAGGCATCGACCTGATCCTCTCCTGCGGGGATCTGCCCAAAAAATATCTGGAATATCTCACAAACTTTACCGCTGCGCCCATTCTGTATGTGCACGGCAACCACGACGGCAGCTACCAGACCGAGGGGGAGCCCGGCGGCTGCATCTGCGTGGACGATCAGGTGTACACATGGAAGGGCCTGCGCATCATGGGGCTGGGGGGCTGTCAGCGCTATAACAGGGAGGACACCTACCAGTACACCGAGCACGAAATGCGCCGCCGTGCGCACAAGCTGGAGCATCAGGCGCACAAAAAAGGCGGCATCGACCTGCTGCTGACCCACGCCCCGGCAAAAGGGCTGAACGACGGGGACGACCGTGCCCACAAGGGCTTCGAGTGTTTTAACGAGCTTCTGGATGAGTACCAGCCTAAGTGGTTCATCCACGGGCACATACATCTGAATTATGATGCGAAGCTGCCCCGGGTATGCACCCGCGGCAACACCACCGTTATCAACGCCACCGAGCGTTATGTGTTCGAGATCCCAGACCCGGACCCGGTCGAAGAGCGCAAGACCCTCTGGCAGATGCTGGGGTTCTGACTGGTTGTCGGCTCTCGAAAAAATGATTTGAAATGCCCGCCGCCTTTACGACCCTTCCTGTGAAAATGGGATATCGGAACGCCCGCAGGCGTTCCGATATCCCGAAGTTTAAAATATTTTTTCCTCTGAATATGGCCAAAGCATAAGCGGAGGCCATTCAAAATCGTCCCGGCACCAAAAGAGGCCGCTGCACAAGCGCTGTGCAGCGGCCTCTTTGTTTATGGAGCCTTATTGTGGGAATGGCGGGCGCGGCAGCAGTGCGGTGCCGCCTGCGGCCCTGTGAAAAATTACAGTTCCAGCTTGCCGGAGAATTTGTTGATGACGTAGTAGGCTGCGCCCTCCTCGGGCTTGACGTACACCTTGCAGGACTGCACGCCGACCTTGTGGGTGGTGCGGTAGTCTGCCTTGGCGCGGTCGATGATGTCGGTGATGTTGTACTGCTCACCGCCCATCTCTACATACAGCTCGGGTGCCAGCGGCGGGCGGCCGCGGCGGGCGGGAGCCTTGGTGGATTTGCGGGTCTTGCCCTCGGCAGCCGGAGCTTCGGCTGCGGGAGCAGAAACTTTCTTTTCAGGCATAATGCATAACCTTCCTTCTGTATTTGATCTGGTGCAGCGGGGCTGCACCGGCGGGCTCCAATGATCTATCGTAAGGCAGAAGCGGCGCAGAAAGCACAGACCCAGCTGCCCCATACGAACCGATACGGAAATGTTTGCGTAAAGAAGTTGAACTTATGATTATATAATATGTTTTTGAAATTCATTTGTAAAGCCTTTTTTATAAAAAACATTGTAAAAACGGTAAGAAACAGCAGAATAAATAGCCGGAGAGGTATTCTGATGCTCCTTTCTCGGGTATAGTACGACCTTTCGGCAAAACGGACAGCCATTCCCGGAAATGCCGGGCAGCACTGCGGCCACAAATACGGCGGGCAAAAACGACCTTTTGGGGGGACGGAATAAGGCAGAACGGAACTGTCGGCGCGCGCAGGGGATGCGGCAGATAAAAACAGAAGCTGCCGCACAAAAAACACGGTGCGGCAGCTTTCTTTTTTGTTTTGGGTACAAAAGCGCTGTGGTTTTGCTTTACAGTAGTGTTTTCGCTTCGCCTGCTCATCAGAGCAGCTGTGCAAGAATACTGTTTTGAACAATAAGCCCGGCGGGGGTCAGGGCGAGGGTGCGGCCATCGAAGGTGGCATACCCGGCGTGGACACAGTTTTGAACAAAGGCCAGCTGTGCGGTGGAAAACTGCCTGCCGTACAGGGTTTTGTAAGCTTCAAGGTCAAGCCCCTTGCGCAGCCGCAGCTGCAAGATCAGGTAGTCCTCTGCACCGCAGCTGCCGTCCATGATGGGTGCGGCGGCGTCCTGCAGAAAGGCGGCGGTGTCCGGCGCGTAGCAGAACCGTTTGCCGCCCATGCAGGAGTGCGCCGCAGGGCCAAGGCCCAGATAATCACCGCAGTCCCAGTAGATAAGGTTGTGGCGGCCCTCATAGCCCGGCTTTGCAAAGTTGGAGATCTCGTACTGGCGGTAGCCGTGATGCTCCAGCTGTTCCACCGCGTAGAGGTAGAAATCGGCGGCTTCATCGCTTGTGGGCAGACCCTCCGGCGGGTGCTTGCCGAAGGCAGAGTCCGGCTCGATCTTTAAAAGGTAAGCCGAGATGTGGGTGGCGCCGCCTTTTTCGATCAGCTCCAGTGTCTCGTCAAACTCGGCCTGCGTATAATGGGGCAGCGCCAGCATGATATCGCCGCTGATGTTCTCGAACCCGGCGCGCCGGGCAGCGGCAAAGGCCGCCCGCGCCTGTTTGGCGCTGTGGGGACGGCCAAGAGTGCGCAGCTGGGTGTCCCGGGCAGACTGCACCCCGAAGGAGATGCGGTTCACGCCCGCTGCCCGGAAGCCCCGCAGGCTGTCCTCGGTGACGGTCTCCGGGTTTGCCTCCAAGGTGATCTCTGCACCGGGCACGGGGTCTGCCGCCCGGATGAGCCGCTCTGCCTGCGCCGGGGTGAGCAGGCTGGGTGTGCCTCCGCCGAAATAGACGGTATCCGGCCGCAGGGGCGCATCCGGCGCAAAGCGGTGCAGCTCCCGCAGCAGCGCGTCCACATAAACCTCCGGTACGCCCCGCTCCCCGGGGCGGGAGTAAAAATCGCAGTACCGGCATTTGGAAAAACAGTAGGGAATATGCAGATAAAGTCCAAGGGACATACAATATCACAGCCTTTTTCATGAAACGTTCATTTCTATGCAGTATACTATATTCCGTAGACCGGAGCAAGAGAGAAATGCTCCGGCAGAATAGACTGGAGGAACCCAGATGAGTTACAACAATTACAACCGTGGCTATGCAGAGCCTACAATGACCTCGGCTGATTATATGACCCGCACCTACCGCTGGATGGCGCTGGGGCTGCTGGTTACTTTTGCAGCGGCGTTTGTCACAGCGACTACACCGCTGTTCTATGTGGTCAACTCGCTGTACCTGCTGTTCACCATTGCCGAGCTGGCGCTGGTGTTTGTGCTGAGCGCCCGGGTGCAGAATATGTCCGTGGGCGCGGCAAGAGGAGTGTTCTTAGGCTACGCCCTGCTCAACGGCATGGTACTGAGTTATTATTTCCTTGCCTTTGATCTGGGCACGCTGGTGCTGGCCTTCCTTGCCACCTCGCTGTATTTTGGCCTGATGGCAGTTTACGGCACCACCACCCACAAAGACCTGTCCGGCTGGGGCCCCAAACTGATGATGGCGCTGTTTGCGTTGATTATCACCGGCTTTGTCGGTGTGCTGTTCGGCATGGGCTTTATGACTACGGTGCTGTACTCCGGCATCGGTCTGGTGGTGTTTATGCTGCTGACCGCCTACGACACCCAGAAGCTGAGCCAGATGTACTCCTACTACGCAGGGGACAGCGAGCTGGCAGAAAAGGCTTCCATCTACGGCGCACTGACGCTGTATCTGGACTTCATCAACATCTTCCTGTATGTGGTGCGTCTGCTGGGTCTTAACAGCCGCCGCCGCGACTAAGCGTACAGCGCTGCAACATCATTGATAAGTTAAAAATCGGTCAGGCCTGCGGGTCTGGCCGATTTTTTTTGCGAAAAAAGGGATAACGGAGCATCCGCAGATGCTCCGTTATCCCTGAAATTTTAGGTCGATGCTCAAATCAGCTTTACGGCCAGAGCCTCGGTGGTGCGCTCCTGCGCCTCGGTGCTGCCGGGCTTGTCGTCCAGAATATACCGCAAAATCAGCACCTCGGCCACATACAGCACCGCCACCTTGATGGGGATGCTGCCAGAGTCCAGCGGGCTTTCCTGTGCGCCGCACAGCAGCACAAGGTCTGCCAGCTTTGCGCCGGGGGAGTCCTCGTAGTGGGTGATCAGGATGATCTTTGCGCCGTTGGCCTTGGCGGTGCGCAGGGTCTCCATCAGGTCGCGGGTGGCGCCGGAGTAGGAGACGAACAGCACCACATCCTGCTCGGTCATCAGGCTGGCAGCCATGACCTGCATATGGCTGTCGGCAACGGCGCGGAACTTGTTGGTGATGCAGGCGAACCGGGCGCAGATCTCGTTGGCAGCGGCCATGCTGCCGCCCTGTCCCATGCAGAACACCTGCCGGGCGCTATGCAGCAGCGCCACCGCCTGCTCCACCGCCTGCGGCGAAAGGGCGTTCTGGGTGCCGTTGATGGCGGTCATGAACAGCGCCGAGGCGTGCTCGCACAAAGTGGCGGTGTCGGCGTCCGGGGCGGGCTCCTGCTGATTTACCAGCACGCCGGTGGCGTTGGCCTGCGCCAGCGCAATGCGCATTTCGTGGTAGCCCTCAAAGCCCAGCGCCCGGCAGAAACGGAACACCGTGGCCTCGGCCACCTGACACTCTCTGGCCAGCGACGATATGGACAGATACTGTGCCTCCGCAGCGTGCTGCACCAGATATTCGGCCACCGTGCGGCCGGATTTTGTCAGGTCGCCCTGATGCTGCTGCAGCAGCTCCCAAAAATTCGTAGACATTCTTCCTTCTCCTCACTCGGCCACCGGTGCACTGCCGGTGCCGTTTTGGTGCTTACCTTCTTATATAAAAGTATAAGAGAAACCGCGCCGCTGTGCAAGAGGCGTAATGACCACATTTTACCCGCCGGTTCTGTGCAGAGGGCACAGTTTTGGCGGAAAAAACGATTCAAATTGTGAAAATGCTTTTCATTTTTACAATTTTTGAATTGAAAGCGATTTTCAAAATGGCGGCGGAAAGTGTACCGTTTTGTAACTATTTCGACAAGTGAAGTGTGCGAAATTATTGTGTTTTTTCTGATATCCCACAATTTTGTGCAGGCTGCTGGGTTTGAAAATGAAAATTTATGAAAAGAATGAATAGACAAAATGAAAATTATTTTCTATAATTAGGCTACAAACAACGGCTGCGGACACGAGCAGCCGCTACGGAGAAAATGAAGCGCGATCCCCCGATGGGTCAAAGAAGATGAACAAGGAGAATCTACCATGAAAAACTGCATTTCCCGCCGTTCGTTCCTGAAGGCTGCCGGTATTCTGGGCGCTGCCGGTGCACTGGCCGCCTGCGGCGGTTCCTCCTCCACCAGCACTGCTGCTTCCTCCACCGCTTCCTCTGCTGCTGCAAGTACTGCCAGCACCGGCGCAAGCATCAAGCTGTGGACATACCCCATCGGCGGCTGGGGCAATGACGATACCGTCCAGAACCTGATCTCCAGCTTCAACGCAAAGTACCCCGACATCAAGGTGACCGTGGAGTATCTGGATTACACCAACGGCGACGATCAGGTGAACACCGCCATCGAGGGCGGCAGCGCACCCGATCTGGTCATGGAAGGCCCCGAGCGTCTGGTGGCCAACTGGGGTGCCAAGGGTGTTATGGCTCCGCTGAACGACCTGTGGACCGACGATGCCAAGAAGGACATCTACGCTTCTGTGGAGTCTGCCTGCCACAACGAGAAGGGCGACTACTACGAGTACCCCCTGTGCATGACCGCACACTGCATGGCCGTGAACATGACCAAGGTCAAGGAAGTGGGCGCTGACCAGTACATCGACACCGACAAGCACACCTGGAGCACCGACGGCTTCCTGAAGACCGTGGATGCACTGTACAAGGGCGGCTACGAGAACGTGGCAGCCATCTACTGCAGCGGTCAGGGCGGCGATCAGGGCACCCGCGCCATCATCAACAATATGTACGGCGGCACCTTTACCGATGCAGCCCACACCAAGTACACCGCCGACTCTGCCGAGAACATCAAGGCCATTCAGGCTCTGTACGATGCAAAGGGCGTCAACTTCGATCCCTCCATCAACGGCGGCGAGGAGATCACCCTGTTCCGCAACGGCACCCTGCAGATGGCTTTCTGCTGGAACATTGCACAGCAGCTGAACGCTGACACCGCTGCCGCAGGCCAGACCATCAGCGGCGACGAGATCTTCCCCATGGCATTCCCCACCGCAAGCGGCGACCCGAAGCTGTGCGGCGGCATCTGGGGCTTCGGCATCTTTGATAACGGCGACGAGGCCAAGATCAAGGCTGCAAAGACCTTTATCGAGTTCATCGCTGCCGACCCCTCTCAGGTCAAGGACAGCGTGCTGGCTTCCACCTACTTCCCTGTCCGCACCAGCGTGGGCGATATCTACGCCGGCAACGAGGTCATGAGCGAGTACAGCAAGTTCATGGGCTATCTGGGCGACTACTACCAGATCACCCCGGGTTGGACCACTGCCCGTACCGAGTGGTGGAACATGCTGCAGCGCGTGGGCTCCGGCGAGGCCGTCGAGACTGCCGTCAAGACCTTTGTGGACAACGCAAACGCAGCCGCTGCTGCTGAGGCATAAGCGCTGCTTTTTCTGAACTGCATCACAGCTGAACCGCAAGGCCCCTTCCTCCGGGTGAGGGAGGGGCCTTTTTACGGAAAAACACTCTCAAACGAAAGGTCTGGTGATCCTCTTGGCTGCAAAGACGGCAATGAAAGAGCCCAAACGCAGCAGTGCGCTGGTACGGCGCGAAACCTTCGCCTCCTACTGCTTTCTGCTGCCCAGCCTGATCTTCTTTCTGGGCTTCGTCATCTACCCCATGATCCTCTGCGTGGTGACCAGCTTCTTTGACTCCACCATGAACCGCGCGGATATCTTTGTGGGTCTGGCAAACTACAAGACCCTGTTTACCGACCCCATCTTCCTTGGTGCATTAAAGAACACCTTCGTCATCGTCATTGTGTCGGTGCCCATCACCTGCATCTTTTCGCTGTGGGTGTCCTCCGCCATCGTAGACCTGCCGGAGTGGGCGACAAGCCTTTTCCGCTGCGTGTTCTACCTGCCCGTGGTCACCGGCTCGGTCGCCGTTACCGTGGTGTGGAAGTGGATGTACAACAACTACTACGGCATCTTCAACTATCTGGGCAAGAGCCTTGGTATTCTGGACAAAAACATCAACTGGCTGGGTGACGAGCGGTTCGCACTGGGCTGTATCATCCTGATTTTGCTCACCACCTCTGTGGGTCAGCCCATCGTGCTGTATGTCTCGGCACTGGGCAACGTGGACCAGTCCATCGTGGAAGCTGCCGAGGTGGACGGCGCTACCGACTTCCAGTGCTTCTGGAAGATCAAGTGGCCGGCCATTATGCCCACCACCCTGTACATTCTGGTCATCACCACCATCAACTCCTTCCAGTGCTTTGCACTGATCCAGCTGCTGACCTCCGGCGGCCCCAACCACAAGACCGATACCATTATGTACTACATCTACTACACCGCCTTCAAGCAGTACAAGTACGGCTACGGCAACGCCATGGGCGTGGTGCTGGCGGTGATCATCGCCATTCTGTCTGCTGTCCAGTTCAAGCTGGGCAACAAGGATAATTAAGGAGGTGCGGAACAATGCGTGCAACTGCTGCAAAAAAGCAAAAACCGTTGAAGCGCCATCCCAGTAAACTGAAAAAGATGAGCGCCTACACCATTCTGGCGATCATCCTTATCAGCATCATGGCGGTGCTGTTCGCCTTCCCGCTGTACTGGATCATCACCGGCTCCTTCAAGACCGGCGCTGCCATCAACGCCACTACCCCTGAGTGGTGGCCCAGCCAGTGGGTGCTGACCAACTACCAGAAGCTGTTTGCCGGCAAGCGTGCCCCGCTGTGGCAGCTGGCTGTGCCCTTCGGCTCCAAGTTCAGCGCCGATGGCGAGCCTGTCTACTTCTCGGTGGGCCCCATGGCTCCCGCTGCCATCCGCTGGATGATCAACACCGTGTTCATGGCCGTCATGTCCATGATCCTTACCTGCCTGACCGCCGCCATGGCCGGTTATGCGCTGGCAAAAAAGCGCTTTGTGGGCCGCAAGCTGCTGTTCACCCTCATCGTGTGTGCCATGGCGCTGCCCAAGCAGGTCATCCTGATCCCCCTGCTGCGCGAGATGAGCGCACTGAACCTGTACAATACCATCTGGGCGGTCATCTTCCCCATCGTGGGCTGGCCGTTCGGCGTGTTCCTGATGAAGCAGTTCAGTGAGGGCATCCCCACCGAAATGCTGGAGGCTGCCCGCATCGACGGTGCCAGCGAGGCACGCACCTTTGTCAAGATCGTGCTGCCCATGGTCAAGCCCGGTATCGGCGCACTGGCCATCTTTACCTTCATTAACAGCTGGAACGATTACTTCATGCAGTTGATCATGCTGTCCAGCACCAGCAACCTGACTATCTCGCTGGGCATTGCAAAGCTGCAGGCAGAGAACAGCACCGACTTCGGCCTGATCATGGCCGGTGCCGCACTGGCCGCAGTGCCCATCATCATCATCTTCCTGATCTTCCAGAAGTACTTCACCAAGGGCATCGCAATGGGTGCGGTCAAAGGCTAAAATTTCGACTATTTTATCTTGATTTATTACTGATTGTAAAGAAGGGCTTGAAACATGAAAGATATCAAAAAATATCAGGGTGTCATCCCTGCCTTTTACGCCTGCTATGACGCAGAGGGCAACATCTCGGTGGAGGGGGTCAAGGCGCTGACCCGCCACCTGATCGCCAAGGGCGTCAAGGGCGTGTATGTGGGCGGTTCCTCCGGCGAGTGCATCTACCAGCATGTCGATGAGCGCAAGACGGTGCTGGAAGCCGTGATGAGCGAGGCCAAGGGTAAGCTGACCGTGATCGCCCACGTTGGCTGCAACAACACCGCCGACAGCATGGAACTGGCCCGCCACGCCGAGAGCGTGGGCGTGGACGCCATTGCTTCCATCCCGCCCATCTACTTCCACCTGCCGGAGTACGCCATTGCCAAGTACTGGAACGATATGTCCGCTGCGGCTCCCAACACCGAGTTCGTTATCTACAACATCCCGCAGCTGGCTGGCACGGCGCTGACCATGAGCCTGCTGAACGAGATGCTGAAGAACCCCAACGTGGTAGCCGTGAAGAACAGCTCCATGCCCACGCAGGACATCCAGATGTTCAAGGATGCCGGCATCGCCGCCCGCGGCGAGGACAACTTTGTGGTGTTCAACGGCCCGGACGAGCAGTTTGTTTCCGGTCGGGTCATCGGTGCAGACGGCGGCATCGGCGGCACCTACGCCGTGATGCCGGAGCTGTATCTGGCCATGAACGCCCATCTGGAAAAGGGCGAGATCGCAAAGGCCCGCGCCATCCAGTACGAGGCCAACCGCATCATCTACAAGATGTGCTCCGCCCATGGCAACCTGTATGCCGTGCAAAAGGAGATCCTGCGCCGGATGTACGGGCTGGAGCTGGGCAGCGTGCGCGCCCCGATGCCCGGCCTGATCCCCGAGGATGAAGTCGTCGTGGCTGAGGCACAGGCCATGATCGAAGCCGCCATCGCAAAGCTGTAACAGAATAAAAGCGCCCCTCTCCGTCTCTTTTTCAGAGGGGAGGCGGGCGCTTCTTTTATTGGAGGAAACATAAATGATCTGCGATACTTTGCAGCATCTGGGACGGTACAGGGGACTGCACCCCAACCTGGATACTGCCATTGACTATCTGCTTACCCACGACCTTGCCGCCCTGCCGCTGGGACGCACCGAGGTGGACGGCGACAAGGTGTTCATCAACCTGATGGATGCCACATTACACCCGGACGCGGGCTACCACCCGGAGTACCACAAGCTTTATGCTGATCTACAGGTAGACCTTACCGGCGGCGAGGGCTGGGGCTACACCAATCTGCCCGGCGCGGAGATCGGAGAATTTACCGGGGACTGCGGCTTTCAGGCCAGCGCCAGCGTAGTGACCGGTGCACTGGGCGAGGGACGATTTGTACTGTTCTTCCCGGAGGAACTGCATAAGCCCGGCCTTGTACAGCACGGCTGCGTCAGCGTGCGCAAGGCAGTCGTCAAGATCAGAATGGAGGAGTAAGACCATGGATAAGGAAAAGCTGTTTGCACAGATCAAGGGCGGGCTCATCGTGTCCTGTCAGGCACTGGAGCACGAGCCGCTGTACACCAAGGAGGGCGGCGTGATGCCCCTGATGGCGAAGGCCGCCGCCATGAGCGGCGCGGTGGGCATCCGCGCCAACACCGTGCGGGACATTACCCAGATCAAGCAGGTGGTGGACCTGCCGGTCATCGGCATCATCAAAAAGGACTACCCCGGCACGCCCATGTACATCACCGTCACCATGAAGGAAGTGGACGAACTGGTGGCCTGCGGGGTGGATATCCTTGCCGTGCAGGGCACCGGTGCCCTGCGCCCGGACGGCTCCACCTCGGCGCAGTTCATCCGCGCCGTCAAGGCAAAGTACCCCGAGCAGCTGGTGATGGCCGACTGCGATAACTTTGAGAACGCCATGCTCTGCGCCGAGGCCGGCGCCGACTTTGTGGGCACCACCATGCGCGGCTACACCCCGGAGACCACCGGCATTGACGATATCGACTTTGACTTCATCCGCAAGCTGTCCGCAGAGTGCCCGGCAAAGATCATTGCCGAGGGCCACATCCACTACCCGGAGCAGGCGGTCAAGGCGCTGGAGGCCGGTGCCTTTGCGCTGGTGGTGGGCGGTGCCATTACCCGCCCGGCAGAGATCACCGCGCGCTTTACCGGTGCCATCAACGCCGCAAAGAAATAATACAGGGGAGTGCCTGCTATGAAACACTATCTTGGTATCGATATCGGCGGCACTGCCGTCAAGCTGGGCATCGTGGACGAGACCGGTGCTGTGCTGGCCAAAGCCGAGGAGAGCGTAAGCTTTGACGGCTACCGCACCCCCATCCTGACCACGGTGCTGAAGGCCACGCAGGCCTTCCTTGCCGCGCAGAACATCCCGGCGGAAAGCCTTGCGGGCATCGGCGTTTCTGCCACCGGTCAGATCGACAGCCGCAAGGGCATTGTGGCGGGCACCTGCGGCAGCCTGCCCAACTACATCGGCGCGCCCATCAAGGCTGAACTGGAAAAGGCCTTTGGCCTGCCGGTCACGGTAGCCAACGACGCCAACTGCATGACGCTGGGCGAGGTGTGGGTCGGCGGCGCAAAGGGTTATACGGACGTCATCGGCGTGACGCTGGGCACCGGCGTGGGCGGCGGCATCCTGACCGGCGGCCGCCTGCTGGAAGGCGCGCGGGGTCTGGGCGGCGAGCTGGGACACTACCGCACCCACGCGCTGGACGGCGTGGACTGCACCTGCGGCGCAAAGGGCTGCTGGGAGCGCTACGCCGCCACCACCGCTCTGGTGCGCGCCGCGCAGAAAAAGGACCCGGCATGGAAGGACGGCCGCGCCATCTTTGCCGCCGCCGAGGCGGGCAGCGAGACCGTGCTGGCGCTGCTGGACGCATGGACGGACGAGATCGCGCAGGGGCTGGCGGGCATGGTGCATATCTTCAACCCGCAGCTGATCTTGATCGGCGGCGGCGTGTCTGCCCAGCAGAAGCTGCTCATCGACCCCATTGCCGCCAAGGTAAAGGCCGCAGTCATGCCCGCCTTTGCCGAAGGGCTGGAGATCCGCGCCGCACAGCTGCACAACGATGCCGGAATGGTGGGCGCTGTGTACTACTTCCGGCAGACGATGGAAAAGGAGTGATTCGCTTATGAAAAAGCATATTCTCTGTCTGGGGGATTCCAACACCCACGGCTATTGCGCCGACCCCAACGACTGCGCCGACCACGGCATCCGCTTCAACGAGGATGAGCGCTGGACCTGCCGCCTGCAAAAGGCGCTGGGCGAGGAGTATCTGGTCACCGAGGAGGGGCTTTCCGGCCGCACCACCGTGTTCGTGGATCCGCTGCACGAGTCCATGGATGCGCTGAGCGTGGCCTACGCTCTGCTCAAGAGCCACGAGGTCATCGACCTGCTCATCATCATGCTGGGTACGAATGACGTCAAGGAACGCTTTGGCGCAAACGCCGCCTGCATCGGCGCGGGTATGGAGCGGCTGCTGCTCAAGGTGAAGAGTGTGGATTGCTGGGGCGGCAAAGCGCCCAACATTCTGGTGGTGGCGCCGCCCTGCATCAAGGACGGCTTCCACGATGCTGTCATGGGCGCAGGCTGCGTAGAAAAATCCCGCGGGGTCGCCGAGCAGCTGCGTATCGTAGCCGAGCGGCAGGGCGTGCACTTTATGGACGCCGCCGAGTGCGAGTTCAACGAGGTAGACTTTATGCACCTGACCCGCAAGGGTCACGCCCGGCTGGCGGAGCTGCTGGGCGCAGAGGTGCCAAAGCTGGTCTGAGAAAAATGTCAGAGCGCTCCCGAAAGGTCTGCGGGCTTTCCGGGAGCGCATTTTCATGCAAGCAGGGGAGAATACTCGATTTCTGGGACTGCATGGAAAAGGCACGCGGCAAGCACCGCTTTTTCCTCCATACTGCCGCCTTTTTTGTTGACAAGGCACCGGCTTGCTATTATAATAGTGTAGTCAAAATGGCATTCCTGTGCGGCTTTGTGGCTGCGCGAAACAAATACAGCTAATAACAAGGAGAGATTCTCAAATGGCACAAGAGATCAAGATGTCCGCTGCCGGTCTGAAGGCAATGCAGGAGGAGCTGGAATACCTCAAAACCGTCCGCCGCAAGGAGCTGGCTGAAGAGATCAAGGAAGCCCGCAGCCACGGCGACCTGTCTGAGAACAGCGAGTACGACGAGGCTAAGAATACGCAGGGTCTGGTGGAGAACCGCATCACCGAGCTGGAGCAGACCATCAAGAACGCAGTTCTGATCGACGAGAGCGAGCTGAGCGTGGACAACGTCTCCGTGGGTACCCATGTCACCATCCGCGAGACCGGCGAGGACGAAGCCGAGGAATACGATATCGTGGGCCGCACCGAAGCTGACGCCTTCAACGGCAAGATCAGCGATGAGAGCCCCGTGGGCCACGCCCTGATGGGCAAGGCTGTGGGCGATAAGGCCGAAGTGCTGCTGCCCACCGGCCAGACCGTGGAGTACACCGTGCTGGCCATCACCCATTCTGCAAACTAAGTAGGAGAAACCATGGAAGAGCAAAAGAGAAACCCCGCTGCGGGTCTGTCCGAGAGTGAGCAGGTGCAGGTGCGCCGCCAGAAGCTGGCCGACCTGCAGGCCGCCGGCAACGACCCCTTTACCCTGACCAAGTTCCCGCAGGACGCCTATTCTGCCGACCTGAAGGAAGAATTTAAGGAGCTGCCCAACGAGACCGACAGCGGCAAGCTGGTGGCGCTGGCAGGCCGTATGATGTCCAAGCGCGTCATGGGCAAGGCAAGCTTTGCCCACCTGCGCGACGATAAGGGCGATATCCAGCTCTACGTCCGCCGCGACGAGCTGGGTGATGAGTCCTACGCCGCCTTTAAGAAGCTGGACGTGGGCGATATTATCGGCGTGAAGGGCGAGGTGTTCCGCACCAAGACCGGCGAGCTGAGCGTGCGCGCTACCGAGCTGACCCTGCTGGCCAAGAGCCTGCGCCCCCTGCCCGAAAAGTTCCACGGCCTGACCGATACCGAGATGCGTTACCGCCAGCGCTATGTGGACCTGATCGCAAACCCGGAGGTGAAGGACACCTTCGTCAAGCGCAGCCAGATCCTGAAGGAGATCCGCGCTTATCTGGACGAGAAGGGCTTCCTGGAAGTTGACACCCCCATCTTGACCCCGTTCGAGATCGGTGCTTCTGCCCGCCCCTTCTACACCCACCACAACAGCCTGAACATGGACATGGTGCTGCGCATCGAGACCGAGCTGTACCTCAAGCGCCTGATCGTGGGCGGTATGGATCGTGTGTACGAGGTTGGCCGCATCTTCCGCAACGAGGGCATGGACCCCAAGCACAACCCGGAGTTCACCTCCATTGAGCTGTATCAGGCCTTTACCGATTTCCACGGCATGATGGATCTGGTGGAGGAGCTGTACAAGCGCCTTGCTGTCAAGATCTGCGGCAGCCTGGTCATTCCGTATCAGGGCAAGCAGATCGATATGGGTCACTGGGAGCGCCTGACCATGGTGGAGGCCGTGAAAAAGTATTCCGGCGTGGACTTCAACGACTGGCAGACCGATGCAGACGCCATCGCCGCCGCCAAGGCGCACAATGTGGAGCTGCCCGAGGTTCCCACCAAGGGTGCCATTCTGGCAGAGTTCTTCGATGCCTTTGTGGAGGACAAGCTGATCCAGCCCACCTTCATCTACGACTACCCTGTGGAGATCAGCCCGCTGGCCAAGCGCAAGCCGGGTGATCCCGCCTTCACCGAGCGCTTCGAGTATTTCATCGACTGCACCGAGTACGGCAACGCCTTCAGCGAGCTGAACGACCCCATCGACCAGAAGGGCCGCTTCGAGCGTCAGGTGGCCGAGCGCAAGGCACTGGAGCCCGAGTGCAAGGCACAGGTGGACTACGACTACATCAATGCACTGGAGTACGGTCTGCCCCCCACGGGCGGTCTGGGCTTCGGCGTGGATCGTCTGGTGATGCTGCTTACTGATAGCGCCTCCATCCGTGACGTGCTGCTGTTCCCCACGATGAAGCCGATTGAGCAGTAAATTTCCAATTTAAGCGAAACAAAGCCTGAAACTTCTTGATGTTACGAGAAGTTTCAGGCTTTTTCTTTTGACGGATTTCCAGCGAAAACTACGCCATACGCCAATTTTACGCCAAACGATGCAGGATTTTGTGCAGAGCAAAAAGAGCGTTGTTCGTGTTTGACGTAAAATTTGGATGTGTGGTGGACGGGTGTAGACCTGTAAAGAGTTGCATCAGAAAGTGGATTTATGGATCTGCAAACAGATAGCCGGAACTTTCCACCGCAAAAGAAGCAAATGTGAAGAACATGGAGGTTTTCTTATGAACAAACTGCTTTTCTGCCGCTACAACATGGACACCAACCGGGTGGAAGCCCGATTTGAGGATGGCACCACCGTTGCCATTGACTGCATCGCCATTGAGGATGAATACGGCAACACCCCGGCACAGCGGGCAGAACTGGACTGGCTGCTCTACAACAAGCCCTTGGAGTATGCACAGATGGTGCTGAGTGGCGAGATCGAGCACTATCTCTCCCTTAGCTGCGACCACGGCAGGCCGGAAGATCAATGACATAACAAACACAGCCCCGTTCTGGTGAAGGAATCCAGAACGGGGCTGTATTGATGAAGGAGAAATGAAGGGAATATCAGGTTACAGATTCAGCTCAAACTGTTCTGCCGTGATTGTTGCTTCGCCATCGGCAGCAAAGGCAATGCCGTCGGCAGACTGGGGGGTGTAGATCCATGCGGTCATGGTCTGCTCACCATCGTTGGCGAAAACTTCGATGCTGTTTTTGTCCAGCAGGATACGGAGTTTGAGTGCACCGTTCTGGCTGCGGACCTTGCAGCTGCGGCGGTGCACGATGTCGGCACGGGAACCGGCATAGCTGCGATCCAGCGTCAGCTGCGAGGTGTAGGGGTCGTAGGTCAGGCTGGTGTGATGGTCTGCATCGGCGGCCAGCTTCAGGGTGAAGGTGCGGTATTCGCCGGGCTGCACCGTGACGGTCAGGTCGGCCACACGGCCTTTGATGCCTTCCAGAGAAGTTTCGCCTTGCACCGTCACATTCTCGTGGAAGGTGCGCTTGCCGTGAACTGCATCCAGTTCACGTACCGGGGTCTGGACAATGCGCCCGTCCTTGATGTGCAGTTCGCGCGGGCAGATGGTCTGCCCGAACCACTTGCAGCCCTTGGGCTTATCCTCGGTGTCCGACCAGGTCTGCAGCCATGCGGTCATGATGCGGCGGCCATCCGGGGCAAGGGTGGTCTGGGTGGCGTAGAAGTCGATGCCGCCGTCCATCAGCTGCACGTTTTCCTTGGTGAAGGTGTGGGTGGCTTTGTCGTAGCTGCCGATGAAGGCAATCACGTTGTGACCATTGTGGAACTCGCCCTTGGGCAGCATCTCCATGGGGCCGAGCATCAAGACCTGCTTGCCATCCAGCGGGAAGAAGTCCGGGCACTCCCACATTTTGCCGTACTGATTGTTGCAGCGTTCCAGCACCGTGACAAAGTGCCAGTCGAAGCCGTCCTTGCTCTGGAACAGTGCCGCTGCGCCGCTGCCGTCCTCGGCCAGGCAGACGGTGACGGCAGAGTAGGTGCCGTCGGCTTCCCGCCAGATCTTGGGGTCCCGGAAGTCAAACTTGCTGAAGCCTTCCGGCAGGTCTTTCTGGGTCAGCACCGGGTTGCAGGCAGGCTTTTCGTAGTCGAGACCGTCACCGATGGCGATGCTCTGGGTCTGGATATCCCGCATCTCCCCATTGGGCTGCTTTTCTGCCACCACGCTGGTGTACATCAGCAGCTGCTTGCCGTCATCCATCTCGGTGGCAGAACCGGAGAAGCAGCCGGGGCCGTTGTCCGCCGGGGAATCCGGGGCAAGCGCACAGGGCAGATACTCCCAGTGCAGCAGGTCGGTGCTGACCGCGTGACCCCAGTGCATGGGCGCCCACCGCACATCGTAGGGATTATACTGATAGAACTGATGATACTGCCCCTTATAGTAGGAGAAGCCGTTGGGGTCATTGAGCCAGCCCACATAAGGGGTCATGTGGTAGGCAGGGCGTTCCGCCGGGGAAATGGCTGCGCCGTGCTCGGCCTCATAGGCACGGGCTTTTTTCAAAATTTCACTTGGCATCGCGGATGCCTCCTTGCGTCTTAGAATCAGGCGTTCGCCTTGTAGCGGTCGTATGCGCTCTGGTAAGCTGCCAGCAGCTTATCCATGCCGCAGCTATTGGTCAGGGTGTCCAGATAAGCTGCCCACTCGCTGTCGGAGGGGCCGCCGTCCTTCAGCCACAGACCTTCCTGCTCAGAGACTGCGTTCTCAAAATCAGCACGGTAGCGGTCGATGGTGTCCAGTTCCTCGCTGGTGAACACGCAGTCGATGGGGTAGGTGGTGGTGTCGTCCACAAAGGGCATCCAGAAGTCCTTCAGGTCGGTCAGACGCTCGATGGCGCGGTCCTCCATGTAGAAATACTCATCGTAGTACTCGCTGAGGATCAGCTTGGGACCCCAGACCTCGTAGGTAGACTTCAACTCACCGGCACCCTTGTTGTACTTTGCCTTGGCCTCCTCCTCGGTGATGGACTTCCACTTGCCGTTGGCGTCCTGCTCGGTGAAGAACACGCCAATGGGGCCGTACTGCAGCTGCATCACGGTCTCGCCGTCATACCACTGGTCAAAGAACTTCAGCAGATTGGCAGGGCTCTGGCACTTGTTGGTCACATTCAGGTTGCCACTGTTAGTACCGCCGCCGGTACGTACGGTGACGTTGTGGGTGCCGTCCGGGCCGTCCAGCACGGGCAGGAACACATAGTCCTTGGCGTAATCGCCCATCAGTTCCTCGATGTACCACCAGGTGGAAACGCCCAGATAGCCCTGTGCGCCCTTAGCCAGCAGCTGGTTGGTATCCTGACTGAACATCTCCACGTCCATCAGACCCTCGGCGTACCAGTCGTGGAAGTAGGTGACCGCCTTGCGGTAGTTGTCCTCGGCACAGACAAAGCGGCACTTGCCGTCCTTCTGCAGAACCAGATCGTTGCACACATCGTTAGGCCAGTTGGTGAAGCCGAAGCCTGCGTAGAAGATGTTCTGACCCCAGCACCACTCGTCAAAGCCGGTGGACATGGGGATGGTGCTGCCGGGTGCATTACCGTAGACCTTGGCAGACATATCGTTGTCCTTGAAGGCCTTCAGGGCGGTGTGCAGCTCGTCCAGCGTGGTGGGCACTGCCAGCCCCAGCTCGTCCAGCCAGCGCTTGTTGATCATGGAGAACTGCGGAATGGTGAAGATGCTGTAATCCTCGTCGTCACCGATACCGGCAGTGCCCATCTGCTCGGCAGCGGGCAGACCGTAGATGCAGCCGTCGCTCATGGTGATAGCTGCACGGATGTTGGGGTGCTCGTCCAGGATCTTGGTCAGGTTGGGCATGATCTCGGCGTTGATATAGGGGGTCAGGTCCAGGAACGTGCCGTCTGCACCGTAGTTGGCGATATCGTAGTTGGAGAAGCCCACACCCATAAAGGCATCCGGCAGCTGGTCGCCTGCAATGCGGATGTTCACCTGCTCGCTGAGGGAGTCGCTCATGGTCTCGTAATTGAGTTTGACGCCCACGTTATCTGCCAGCTTCTTCAGCACCTCGTTGTCGTTGTAGCCGGGGCTCAGGGCAGACTGACCGCCCACGATATCAAAGCTGGTCTGGTCGGTGTTGGAGGGGTCCGGTGCAGCAGGCTTTTTGCTGCCGCCGCAGGCAGACAGCGCCACGGCAGAACCGGCAACGGCACAAACCTTCAGGAAATTGCGGCGAGAGATCATCTTTTTCATGGTTGTTTCTCCTTATCTATAATGTTGTGTCAGGTTCTTTTCGTTTTCTGGGATGGGCAGCGGTCGCTTAAAACCTCTTGCGGTGCCCTGCATCCGCTTCGTGCCTTGGGCGGCACTCGCGTCTTGCAGACCGCTGCGCCAAAAATTGCTCCCTGTTTCCGCCGCAGGCGGCGGTCGCAATTTTAGCCTTTGACCGCACCGGCCATGAAGCCTTTTTCAAAATACTTCTGTACAAAGGGGTAAACGATCAGCATGGGGGCGGCGGCCACGATGATGGAAGCAAACTTGATCATTTCGGTCAGCTTATTCAGTTCTGCAAAGCCGCCGGCTACCATAGAGGACTGGCTGGCACTGGTGGAGCTCTTGATCAGGATATTGCGCAGCACCAGCGGCAGCGGAGCCTGATCGGCTCTCAGGTAGATCAGAGCGGTGAACCAGTCGTTCCAGTAGGCCACCATGCTGTACACCACCATAACGGCCATAATGGAACGGCTCAGGGGGATGACCATCTTTACAAAGACGGTCCACTTGGAGGCACCGTCGATCTCGGCGGCCTCCAGCAGCTCCCGGGGAATATTGTTTTCAAAGAAGTTGCGGACGATGATCACGTTGCCCACAGCCACCACACCGGGCAGGAACAGGGCCCACATACTGCCCAGCAGACCGGTCTGCTTGACGATGAGGTAGGTAGGCACCAGACCGCCGCCGAAATACATGGTGATGACGAAGAACAGGCTGATGTACTTGCGCCCGGGCAGATCCTTCACGCTCAGCGGGTAAGCCACAAGATAGATCATAACCACCGAGTAGATGGTACCGATGACGGTGTACTTGATGCTGTTCATAAAACCGGAGAACAGCGCACTGTCTGCAAACACAGCCTGATAGCCCTTCAGGGTGAACTGGCTGGGCAGCAGGAAGGTCTTGCCGGCGTACACATCGTATGGATCCGAGAAGGATGCCACCAGAACGTAGTACAGCGGGTAAGCCACGATGAGCATGACGGCGGCGCAGATGACCACCAGAACGATGTCGCTGACCTTATCGGACAGACCGCCGGGCTTCTTTTGACGGGATGCTGCAATTTTTTTTGCCATAACGGTTCGCCCCCTTTACACAAAGCTGACGTCTGCCGCCTTCTTGGCGATGCGGTTGACGATGATGAGCAGGATGATGTTGACCACCGTGTTGAACAGACCCACAGCGGTGGAATAGCTGTACTTGGCGTTGATGATGCCCTGTTCATAGACGTACACGGCGATGATATCACTGGTCGCCTTGTTCAGCTCGGTCTGCAGCAGCAGCACCTTTTCAAAGCCCACGTTCATCAGGTTGCC
>CAKSWQ010000025.1 GCA_934512105.1 uncultured Faecalibacterium sp.
CGTAGCGTGTCCAGTGGTTCCCTGAACGGCCTTCACATCGCCGCCGGAGATCATCAGCTGATAGGTGGCACTGGAATGCTCAATCTGCTTTTTTTCGGTTCGTTGCCTCCTCTTTTGTGGGAAAACTTTCCCATTTGTCGCAGCTCTTGTCGTGTTCATCTTCGTAGGTGTAGCGGACGCTGTATGTAGGTTTGTCAATGATATGTTACACAGCGGAGCAGAGGTGTGATTCCTGTATTTAGCAAGAAAAGCTAACGGATCTTCATTGTAGCTTAGGCTTGGGCATCTGTATAGTTCACTGGCTGTGAACTTCTCAGAACCAACACCATTGTAGCAAGCAGTGTCTTCGTATATCTGCGCCTATGCGGAGCAGGACGGCAGGGTAGAGCCCCTGACTGATGCCCTGCGCAGCAAGATTCTGCGTACTGTGGACGAGCTGAACGACAAGGGCTTCCGGGTGCTGGCCATTGCCCAGAAGAGCAACCCCTCCCCGGTGGATGCCTTTGGCGTAAAGGACGAGCGGGACATGGTGCTGCTGGGATATCTGGCGTTCCTCGATCCGCCCAAGGAGTCCACCGCCGATGCCATCTGGGCACTAAAAGACCACGGTGTCACGACGAAAATTCTGACCGGCGACAACGACAAAGTCGGCCACGGCAGTGCCGCCCAGACGGTTTGCGCCGTGCACGCCGACCTTTGCTGGTGTTGATACGCAGACTAAAGCCCCTTGACCTTTTTGCTGGAGCGCAGTATACTTTTTATGTAGTTAGCTATATTTAACTGCAAGGAGGTACTACATGATGCAAGACGCATTCTGGGGGATCCTGATCCCCTTTCTGGGCACAAGTCTTGGGGCAGGCTGTGTATTCTTTTTGAAAAAGTCTTTAAGTGATGGCATCCAGCGTGCCCTCACCGGCTTTGCCGCCGGGGTCATGGTGGCGGCATCGGTATGGAGTTTGTTGATCCCGGTCATGGAGCAGGCCGCAGATCTGGGCAGGCTGGCGTTTTTCCCGGCGGCGGTGGGCTTCTGGCTGGGCATCCTGTTTTTGCTTTTGCTGGACCACCTTATCCCGCATCTGCACCAGAACAGTTTGCAGGCCGAAGGGCCAAAAAGCCAGCTCCAGCGCACCACCATGATGGTGCTGGCGGTGACGCTGCACAACATCCCGGAGGGCATGGCGGTGGGGGTAGTCTATGCCGGCTATCTTGCCGGAACTGCTCAGATCACTGCCGCCGGGGCGCTGGCGCTTTCTCTTGGAATCGCTATCCAGAACTTCCCGGAGGGCGCCATCATCTCCATGCCTCTGCGGGCAGAAGGAATGAAAAAAGGCCGGGCGTTCTGGGGCGGTGTGCTGTCTGGCATCGTAGAGCCCATCGGGGCAGTGCTGACGATTCTGGCGGCAGGCATCGTGGTGCCCGCTTTGCCCTATCTGCTCAGCTTTGCCGCCGGAGCCATGCTGTATGTGGTGGTGGAGGAACTGATCCCGGAAATGTCGCAGGGGCAGCACTCCAATGTCGGCACAGTGTTTTTTGCGGTGGGTTTCAGCGTGATGATGGTGCTGGATGTGGCATTAGGGTGATAGCTGGAATTCCTGAAAGCGAAATCTCTTTCGAAATCTCCGAAAATGCCTAAACTTCTTGACAGAGGAAACAGCAGGGCGTATTATTTTGGCAGAAGGACCGCTGAGAAGCGGCTTTTTATAGAACAGAAAGTTAGCTTTACCTAACTACTGGTTCTGCCCTATGCGAAGAAAGGTGTCTCTTCCATTTGCAGGCAGAAAGTGAGAGGAATCGATATGAAATATAAAATCGAGAAAAATACTGTGCAGGAGACGCTGATCCTCCCGCTGTATTCCCGGAAGCTGTGCTCGGAACTGTACCCGAACCTCTATCAGGACGAGACGGCGGTTCGGCTGCTCGAGCAGATCGACTACGACTTTTCGCAGGCGGAGAAAAGCTCCCGCAGCCTGATGCAGCGGTTCGGCGCGCTGGAGGTTGCCATGCGGCAGAATGACCTTGCATGGGAGGTGCGAGCATACCTGAAAACCCACCCCTGCGCGGCGGTGGTCAATCTGGGCTGCGGGCTGGACAACACCGGCAGAGCCTGCGACAACGGCAGATGCAAGATCTACAATCTGGACTTTCCCGATGTCATTGACTTGCGGCAGCAGCTGCTGCCTGCCGGGGAGCGGGAGCAAAACATCCCCTGCGACCTGAAAGATCCCGCATGGTTTGACTGCATCGACGCCTCCGGCGGGGCGGTGTTCTTTGCCTCCGGGGTGTTCTATTACTTCCTGACGGAGCAGGTCAAGGCGCTGGTGCAGGGGATGGCAGATGCTTTCCCCTGCGGGGTGCTGGTTTTTGATGCCGCCAACCGGACGGCGGTAAAGATGATCGCAAAAACATGGCTCAAGACGGCTAAGATCAAGGATGTAGGGGCGTATTTTGCTGTTTCGGATGCCAAAAACGAGCTTTCCCCATGGGACAGCCGTTTGCGGGTGTCCAGCCGGGGCTATATGCTGGGTTACAGCGACCTGAAAGACCCTTCCGTCAGCGGCTTTTTCCGTTTTCTCGCCAAGGTCGGGGACAACGGGATGAAAATGCAGATCGTGAAGATCGGATTTGGAGGCAAGGCATGAAGATTCTGGTATATGGTGCAGGCGTTCTGGGGTGCAATCTGGCAAGAAATCTGCTGCGAGCCGGAAAGGATGTCACCCTGCTGGCACGGGGAAACTGGGCAGCGGAGATCAAGCAGAACGGCCTGCGGATCAAGGACAAATTTTTGCCCCGCACCTCGGTCAGCCGCATTCCGGTGGTGACCGAACTTGCACCGGATGCAATGTGCGATGTGATCTTTGTGGTCCTGCGCTATACGCAGCTGGATTCCGTTCTGGACACGCTGCGGGCGAACCGGACGAAGAACATCGTTTTTGTGGGCAACAACGTACAGACAAGAGCGCTGGCGGCAGCGCTGCCGGGGAAGAACGTCCTGTTTGCCTTTGCGCTTTCTGCGGGGCATCGGGAGGCGGACCGGGTGGTCTCCATCGACCTGAAAAAGATCACCATGGGGCAGCTGCCGGGTGCGGCTTCCGACAAACAGTTGATCGGGCGCATCTTCTATGGCACGAAATATAAGGTTGTTTACGAGCCGAACATGGAGGATTATCTGCTCTGTCATGCCGCGTTCGTGATGCCTGCGGCCTTCGCCTGCTATAAGACGGACGGCAACTTGAAAAAGCTCAGGGGCGACACCGCATATCTGAACCGTCTGCTGGATGCCAACATCGAGGGATACCGCGCCATCCGAAATGCCGGGCACGCCATTCTGCCCAAGGAGGATGCGGACTTTGAAGGGGAGAAATACCGCAAGACCTGCCTGCGCTTTTTCAAGCTGATGTGTGCCACCCCGCTGGGCAAGCTCTGCGCCTCCGACCATGCTATGAATGCTATCGATGAAATGAGCGCACTGAACCGGGATCTTAAGAAATTTTTCGATGAGAACAGCGCAGCCTACCCGGTGTGGCAGGCACTGGAAGCGGAAGCCGGGAGGTATCTGCAATGAAATACGCAGGGATGCCCTTTGGAATGTGGGTGCTGTTTGCGGGCTCCTTTCAAAAGCAGCTGACCGCGGTGCTGGGCTATGATGCAGCAGCTGCAAAAGCTATCACGAAAAAAGCAAAGCCGCAATACCGGCAGATCATCCGCAGGCTGCCGGAGTTTGAAAAGGCCGACCGCTTCAAAATGAATCTGGTCAACTGCGCCATGATCGGGGCATTCATCCTTTCCATGCCGCAGCGCCCGGAGGTGGACAGGCTGACGGATTACTACGCAAGATCCATGATGACAAAGCCCATGCAGTGGTTCTGCCGCAAGAGCGGAAAAAGCAAGTTTACCGCAAAGGATATCGCCGCCATGAAGGCCACTGCCGCTCTGAAAGCCGCCGACCGCAACCCCTACTCGTGGAACATGGAATTTTACGAATACCCGGATGGCAGCGGCTACGAGGGACGCTTTACAAAATGCGGCATCTGTGTGCTGATGAAGGAACTGAGTCTGTACGACCTGACCCCCGCTTTGTGCCATCTGGACTACACCATGAGCGAGGCGGGCGGCGTGACCGACTTTGTGCGGCAGTACACCCTTGCCTCCGGCGGGCCCTACTGCGACTGCGGGTACAAAAAGAAAGGGTAACGGACGATGAAGGGGCTGTTGCACATGCGACAGCCTCTATTTTTGTACGAACAGGCGTAAGGATCCAGCAGTATCCATCCCCAAAACAAAAGCATGTGCAACAAATTTTCTCGAAAATCAGAAATTTTCGATGGATTTTGAGGCACATGCTTTTTTGAATTGTTTGATTATACGTTTGATTTTGAAAAGGGCTAATGCCCTGCGGCCGTATCAACACGCCGGAACTGGCTGTGACACGTTGTTTTGTGCCGCAGCCATTTTCTTTGTCGATCTTCCAACCTGCCGTGGCCACAGCCAAGCGAGAGGTGGTGCTCTATCGTTCCACCCCGCATAAGCTGGGTGTACGCCAAGGGCTTGTTGTAGAGCAGCCAATGGTGCAAAATAAAATGCACGGTTGGCTGTTTTGGCTCAAGATGATTGTTACTTGAAGAAGGTTTTTGGCCCTGATTGACTGTACCGCCGAATAAAGTGCCGCTAACGCTGACTACTTGATGCCCTTGTTTTATCGTGATATATTGTACACATATCAAACTTTATTATATTGGACACAGGGAAAAACATGGTAAAGATAATTTTTTGTGCCACGGCAATATCTGCCGCAGCCCCATGGCGGAATTTGTGATGAAGGACTTAGTGGAAAAGGCGGGGCTTTCCGGGCAGTTTGAGATTGCTTCGGCAGCCACTAGCACCGAGGAAATCGGCAACCCGGTCTATCCGCCTGCCCGGCGCAAGCTGGCAGAGCACGGCATCTCCTGCGCAGGCAAGACGGCCCGGCAGATGACCCGGCGGGACTATGAGACTTACGACTATCTCATTGCCATGGATCACAACAACCTGCGGAACATGGCGCGGTTTGTGGGCAGCGATCCTGACCACAAGGTCTCGCTGCTGATGAACCATACCCGCCGCCCCGGCGATGTGGCAGACCCATGGTACACCGGGGATTTTGAGTCCACATGGCAGGATGTGCTGGAAGGCTGCACCGCTCTGCTGGAAGAGCTGCGATAAAAGGGGAAAGGTATGACAGAACGTTATTGTGAGGGCGAACGGTTTACCGGACTGTCGTTTGCAGGGGAGGTTTTTGAAAGCTGCGATTTTACAGACTGCGTATTTGTGGACTGCACCTTTACAAAATGTGAGCTGGACCACACCACCCTGAACGAGTGCAGGTTCGTGCGGTGCGAGATCACCGGGCTGCGGAGCGTGTCCTCCTCGGTGCAGTCGCTGGATTTTGAGGACTGCCGCCTGCAGGAGATTGAGTGGGCACCGCTGTTGTCCAATGGGGCTTTCCCGGACCCCATCCATATCCTGAAGGATTGCGGCCTGAAATACAATACCTTTACTGAAATGAACTTTAACCGCTTCGATTTTTCAAACGGAAACGAGATCGTAGGTTCCATGTTTGCCAAGTGCGCGATGCAGCTGGCGAATTTCAAGGGCACCGAGCTGCACGAAACGGAGTTTTACCAGTGCGATCTGCGCAAAGCAGACTTCCGGGATGCCACCGGCTATAAGGTGGACATTTTGGGCAGCCGCCTGAAGGATGCCAGGTTCTCTCTGCCGGAGGCTGTGAATCTGCTGGCAGACCTGAAGATCAGGCTGTCCTGAACAGGGACGAGCAGTGGTTACACCGCCGGCAAGCGGAACTTGCAGAAGACGGAAGGCAAGTAAGGCATCATAAGATAAACGCAAAGGGAGCTCTGCCCGGATATTCGTCCGTGACAGCGCTCCCTTTTTGCTTTATATTTCACGAAAATCAACCTGAATGCTGACACGGACAAGGCAGAAAATATCTTGTCCGTGCCTGTTGTTTTTTGGCAGAACGACAGAAATTTTCTTTAAAAATTGTGCAATTTTCAACGAATGCAAAGTGACTGACGGTCATTACTTTATTATTTTAACATGGTAAAGCTCCTTTGCAGTTTCTCCCATCGGAAATGTATCCCAAGAGCTGTCCTCTTTTTAGTCATACTCATTTGACAGATGCTGCTTTTCCCGGTATTCTGTCCGTAACGCAAAGACGGCGGGCAGAAAATACCCGCCTTTTTTCGTTCATTCTGTATTTATGGGGAGGACAATCTATGGCAACCATGAAAGATATCATCCAGAGCCCGCTGCTGCTGGCGCTGGTCATCGGCGGTCTTTTGTATATTTCCGCATTCTCGCTGGTCTACCTCAAAAAGGCCTACGACCACTGTCTGGAGCTGGGCATCACCCGCAAGGAACTGAGCGACGTGATCAAGTCCAGCCTGATTTTTTCCGTCGTGCCCAGCCTTTCCATCGTGGTGGGTCTGTTCGTGCTCATTGCGGTGCTGGGCAGCGTGTGGGCATGGTGGCGGCTGTCGGTCATCGGCTCTCTGTCCTACGAGACTATGATCTCCAGCTCCATTGCGCAGGTGCTGGGCTATGCATCCTCCGCGGAAATGCTGGAAAGTGCCACCGGACGGCAGTTCGGCGTGGTGATGATCCTGATGAGCGTGGGCATGTTGAGCGGCTTTCTGATCCTGCTGCCCTTCGGCAAAAAGCTGTGCAAAAGTGTGGATCGCTCTGCGGCCGAAAGCGGCGGCAGCACTTGGAAAAACGTGCTGTCCGGTGTGTTCATGCTGGTGATGTTCTCGGTGTACATCCCCATCCTGCTGTTTACCGACAATGTGCAGGCTGCCGTTATGATCACCGGCCTTGTGATCGCCATTGGCGTGGGTGTGCTGGCAAAGCGCCCGGGGCTTGCATGGCTCAATAACTTTGTAATGGCATTTTCCATGCTGGGCGGCCTGATCTCGTCGCTGGCATGGGTACGCATTTTTGGTTAAGGAGGGAAACGGACATGAGCAAAGCAAAGACTGAGACCAAAATGGACTCCTTTCAGAGCTGGGCGCACCGCTGGGGTCGTGTGGGCACCCTGATCGCTCTTATTTATATGGTAGCGCTGCCCTTTGTGGTGCTGGCAGCCTACGACAGCGTCCCGTCTCTGGGCGAGGTGTTCAACGTGAATACCTTTTCCATCCTGCTTATCTACATCCCGGTGGGCTTTTCGGAGGCACTGAGCTACACCCCCATTCTGGGCTGCTCGGCCTATCTGGCCTTCATCACCGGCAATATTATGAACCTGAAGCTTCCGGTGGCGGCAAACGCCATGAACCTGACCAAAAAGCAGCCCAACACCCCGGAGGGTGAGGCCATTGCCTCGGTGGCTGTTGCGGTCTCCTCCCTGATGACGGTTGCCATCCTGACGCTGGCGGCGGTGTGCGCCTCCTTCATCAGCCCGGTGTTCGAGCTGCCCGCCGTCAAGACGGCCTCCGGCTACCTGCTGCCGGCGCTGTTCGGCTCCATGGCGCTGGGTCTGTTCGCCAGTTCGTCCAGCGGCAGCAAGGTGGTCAAGGGCGGCATCAAGGGTGTGCTGCCGGTGCTGATCCTCATGACGGCGCTCTCCCTTGCCGCACGTCTTGCAGGCTACGGTTCTGTGCTGGGCGGACTTGTGGGCATCTTTATCATCGTGATGCTGCCCATCGGCATCCTGACTTCCTATGTGTTGTGGAAGAAGGGCAAGATTCAGGTAGTGGACAAAGAACAGAAGTAAAATGAAGCAACCGGAACGGTCTGGGTCCTGTATGGTACAGGGCTCAGGCCGTTTTGTTTTGGGTAGCTTGAGCGAACGACAACCACCAGCTCCGCTGGTGGAGTAGAAAATGCTTTAGCTATAAGATTCGAGCGAAGCGAGATGACAAGGAAATTGTCATCTTAGAAGATGCACTTTGCAGTGTAGCTCGTTAGAGCGGTAGGGCAGGTAATGCAGATGAAAGATGCTTGCTCGTGGCCCCTTGCAGGGGCTTTGCTAGTAAAGTGCCCTTCTAGGGCTTACTCAAGCCACCGGCTCAGCCGGTGGTTTTGACTTATTTGATTCATTGGCTGTTGTAAGAGAAAGTCGGATGTGCCACGACTTTCTTTGAGAATGAAACGATGCAGGGAATACAAGCGATGTTTTTATCCATACAAAAAACACTTTTTGCGCCGCAAAACGCTCTTTTGGTCTCTATTGGAGAGCAGGTCTGCCATGCTGCTGCGGATGTAGGGGCCGTTCGTCAGGGTGGCAGGGGTGCCTGTTTCTCACTTTCCGAAAATTGACAAATAATTCTCAATTTTAGTATACAGCCCCCGCCGGTGCGTGATATCCTGAAATCACCGAAAACACTGATTCAAAAGGAGGCTGCTTATGTTCGACAAGCTGTTCACGCCCATTACCATCAAGGACATGACCCTGCGCAACCGCATCATCATGCCCGCCATGGGTACCCGTTTCACTGAGGATCGTTTTGTAAACGAAAAGCACATTGCATACCATGTCGCCCGTGCCCGGGGCGGCAGCGCTCTGAATATCGTGGAGGTCTCTTCCGTCCACGCCCTCAGCGCCCCCAAGATGTTCCTGTCCATTGCAGAGGACAAGTACATCCCCAAGCTGAAGGAGCTGACCGATGCCATCCATGCCGAGGGCGGCAAGGCCGGCATCCAGCTGTGGCAGGGCGGTCTGGCTGTCGGCATGGACCAGACGGCAATGATCCTGCTTTCCAGCGATACTGAGCTGGCTCCCGGCTTCACCGTTCCCGGCATCAGCAGGGAAATGATCGCTGAGGTGGTGGACTGCTACGGCAAGGCTGCTGCCCGCGCGGTGACTGCCGGGTTCGACTGCATCGAGTTCCACTGTGCCCACAACTATCTGCCTCACTCCTTCCTGTCGGATGGTCTGAACCATCGCACCGATGAGTACGGCGGCAGCCTGGAGAACCGCGCCCGCTTCCCGCTGGAGTGCATCCGTGCCATCCGTGCCGCCATGCCGGAGGGGATGCCTCTGTTCATGCGCATCGACGCACAGGATGACGGCTTCGGCGAGGCGGGTCTCACCGTGGAGGATACCATCACCTTCTGCAACTGGGCAAAGGATGCCGGTGTGGATGTACTGGATGTCTCCCGCGGCAACATCGTTACCGCCGCCAGCAAGTACGAGGTACCGCCGCTGGATCTGCCCCGCGGCTTCAATGTGGACAATGCCGCCCGTATCCGCAAGGGCACCGGGATGCTGACCATCGGTGTGGGCCGCATTAACGACCCCCAGCAGGCCGAGGACATTCTGGAAGCCGACAAGGTGGATATGGTGGTCATGGGTCGTGCCCAGCTGGCAGACCCGGATTTCTGCAACAAGTGCAAAGAGGGCAGGGTAGAGGACATCGACCGCTGCGTGGGCTGCAATCAGGGCTGTCTGGATGGCTTTGCCGACCTGAATATGCCCCACATCACCTGTCTGCGCAACCCCGCCATCGGCCGTGAGACCGAGTGCGCTGCCGCAATGCAGCCCACCCAGAACCCCAGGACCATCCTCATCGCAGGCGGCGGTATTGCAGGCATGGAAGCTGCCCGCACCCTGAAACTGAAGGGACACAACCCCATTCTGTGCGAGGCTACTGATGCACTGGGCGGTCAGTTTGTGCTGGCAGGCAAGGCTCCCCGCAAGGAGGAGATGGAAGTTGCCATCCAGAATATGGAATCTCAGGTGCAGCGGATGGGCGTGGACGTCCGTCTGAACACCCCGGTCACCCCGGAGCTCATCGAGGAACTCAAGCCCGCTGCCGTGTTCAACTGCATCGGCGCAACGCCCCTGATCCCCAAGATCCCCGGCGCAGAGGGCGCACACGTTGCCAACAGCCATGACGTTCTGGCCGGGAAGGTCAAGCCCACCGGCAAGGTGGTGATCATCGGCGGCGGCATGGTGGGCATGGAAGTGGCAGAACTGCTGGCAGAGCAGGGCTGCACCGTGACCGATCTGGAAATGATGAAGGAGTTCTGCGCCGATCTGGGCTCTGCCCGCAAGATCTGCGTCACCGAGAGCATCTACGCCCACGGCATCACCCCGGTGACCGAGGTGAAGGTGACCGAGCTCCGCGAGGGCGCGGTTCTGGGCGAAAAGGACGGCAAGACTGTGGAATACCCCTGCGACTGGGCAGTGCTGGCCATCGGCAGCCGCAAGCGGGACGGCGCTGCGCTGGAAGAGACCTGCCGCAGGCTGGGCATCGGCTATCTGGCACTGGGCGATGCCGCCGGTGCCCGCCGCGCCATGAACGCTACCCGCGAAGCATACGATGCCGCTCTGCGGGTGGACGATGCCGTCTTTATGCAGGACATCATCGCAGGCCCCAAGACGGTCTTTGTCACCGGTGCTACCGGCACCATGGGACAGGAGACGGTCAGGCAGCTGCTGGCCCGCAGCCCGCGCTTCAAGGTGCGTGTGCTGGCACGTCCCAGCGATAAAAACCGCGCTCTGCTGAAAAAGATGGCGCACCCCATGCTGGAAGTGGTCTGGGGCGATATGGCAGACTTTGCCTGCGTCAAGCGCTGTGTGGCTGGCGCGGACTATGTGCTGCACATTGGTGCCATGGTCTCCCCGGCGGCAGATAAGTACCCGGAAAAGACCCTGTACACCAACATCGGCTCTACCCTTGCCATCATCAAGGCCATTCAGGAGCAGCCCAATGCCGATGACATTCACCTTGTCTATGTGGGCACGGTGGCAGAGACCGGTGACCGGCAGTATCCGGTGCAGATGGGACGCTGCGGCGACCCCATCAACCCCTCTATCCACGATTACTACGCCATCAGCAAGGTGTTCAGCGAGTTTGCCGTGTTTGAAAGCGGCCTGAAGCACTGGGTCTCCATCCGTCAGACCGGACAGTACCCCACCAACGACGGTGCAGGGGAGGAACCCATCATCTTCCACCAGCCGCCCAACAACGTGCTGGAGTGGTCCACTTCCATCGAGAGCGGCATCTGCATGGCCAACATCTGCGAAAACTGGGTGCCGGAAAGCTTCTGGCGCAAGGCCTATAACCTCAGCTCCGGCAAGGGCTGGCGCTTTACCTGCTGGGAGTTTACCAACCTGATGATGGAGGGCATGGGTCTGACCTTTGCCGACACGCAGGACCCCCGCCGGATGGCACAGTATAACTTCCACGGCCACTATTTCAGCGATGCCGACGCTTTGAACGACATCCTGCACTTCCGCTGCATCGACCCCAAGACCTATCAGCAGGGCATCGTGGACAGCATGAAGGCCATGATGCAGAACCCCATGATCGCTGCCATGATCCCCGGCGCAGAGGCCATGAAGGCGCAGAACGTGCAGATCGGCCACAAGCGCATGGGCTACGACTGGATGATGGAAAACAACGAGACCGACTGGATCAACGCCTTCTTTGGCTCCAAGGAAGAAGCCGAGGCCATTCCCAGTCTGGAAGAGGGCTACAAGCTGTTCCACCCCAGCGAGGAGGAGCAGAAGCTGGATCACGGCTATGACGAGAGCAAGGACTTTGAAACGCTGGACCTTGAGGACATGAAAAAGGCTGCTGCCTTCCGCGGCGGTGAAGTGGTCAGCGACAAGATGGAAGGCGTCTACAAGCCCCTGGTGTGGAAGTGCGCCTTTGGACATACCTTCAAGGCGACCCCCAACACGGTGCTGCGGGGCGGTCACTGGTGCCCGGAGTGCCAGCGCAGCGAGTGGCATTATGCCGAGATCGCCCGGAAGAACCCCTTCTATGCACAGGTCTGGAAGCCCATCCACGGCGATAAGCACGATTACCACATCCCCATGGCATACAGTGCCTTTGACATCACCAAAAAGCTGAAAGAAGAACTCAACATCGAGGAGTAAGGAGCGTGCCCATGTTACTGGAAAATAAAGTTGCAGTTGTCACCGGCGGCAGCCGTGGTATCGGTCTGGCGACCGTCAAGGCCTTTTTGCAGGAGGGCGCTTCGGTGGTGCTGTGCGCCAGCCGTCAGGAGACCGCCGACCACGCGGTGGCCGAACTGAAAGCCGAACTGCCGGAGGCTGTGGTGGAGGGCATCTGCCCGAACCTTGCCGATGCTGCTGCCGTGCAGGCTGCTATGGACGCCGTTGCCGCAAAGTACGGCAAGATCGACATTCTGGTGAACAACGCCGGCATGTCGGAAAGCACCCCCTTTGCCAACTACACCGAGGAATTGTTCGATAAGACCATGGATCTGAACGTCAAGGGCGTGTTCAACTGTGCCCATGCCGCCGCCAAGTGGATGGCAGAGCAGCACAGCGGCGTCATCCTGAACGTTTCCTCTGTGGTGTCCATTACCGGGCAGGTCACCGGCGTGGCTTACCCCACTTCCAAGTTTGCGGTCAACGGTTTTACCCTGACCCTTGCCCGGGAGCTTGGCCCGCAGGGTATCCGGGTCAACGCCGTTGCTCCCGGCATTACCGAGACCGACATGATGAAAGCCGTGCCCAAGGAGATCCTTGATCCCCTCGCTGCACAGATTCCCCTGCGCCGTCTGGGTCAGCCGGAGGACATCGCCAATGCACTGGTGTTCCTTGCCTCGGAGAAGGCGTCCTACATCACCGGCGTTGTGCTGAGCGTGGACGGTCTGGCAAGAGTATAACTACCTTTTGACATTTTCTCCTTCATTTTCTTCTCTTTATCCGGCTGTTTCTGGTTTTTGGTCAGAAACAGCCGGACTTTTTATTGCATGGCGCAGCCCGGTATGGTACAGTTATTATAATAGGATACAGGAAGGTGAAAAACATGGAGCAGTACCACAGCATTTGTCAGCACCTGTACGAGGCTACCCAGATTCCGGCGCTTCTGGTGGCGCAGGATGGTCGTGTGGTGGCGGAGTGGTCCCGCTTTTCCAAAACGCCGGTGCCGGAATACGGCTTCAAGATGGCGGTGCAGGATTTTGAGCTGCAAAAGCGGGACGCGCTGCACCCGACCATTTTCCATATCAAGCCCGGCTATCTGTTCGCGGTGGCAAAGCTGGATGCGCAGCTGTACTGGGTCACGGGGCTGGTGTCTCCGGTGCACCGCAGCTATGAGGAAATTTTTGCCGCCTACGGGCAGGAGACGCTGTTCACCCCGGAAGCACTGCGCACGCTGGCTACCGGACTGCTCAACTCTCCGCTGGTCACCCTTTCGCAGTTAAAAAGCGCGGTCTGCCTTTTGCTGTGTCTTGTGCACGGCATCATGATCCCGGAGGAGAATATTCTGCTGTGCAACGATGAAGACCGTCTGCCCATCGGACAGCCCTTTCAGGCGGCGCTGTTCCAGATACGGGAAACCCCGGAGCCGCATATCACCACACAGCTGGAGGAACGCATTGCCGCGCTGGTGGCAGCAGGAAACGTGGAGGAGCTTGCCCGGTATATGCGCAAGCCGGAGCAGGGAAAAAGCGGAAAAATGTCGGAGGACCCCCTGCGGCAGATGAAGTACCATTTTGTGGGGTTTGCCGTGATCGTGTCCCGTGCCGCCATCAAGGGCGGCGTGGACGAGGAGGAAGCGCTGACCCTCAGCGACCTTTACTGTCAGCGGATGGACGTGATGACCCAAGCCATCGACATCCTGCGCACCTTCTATGATATGAGTATGGATTTCTGCCGCAAGGTGCAGCAGGGTAAGCAGGGCGGCTATTCGCCCACGGTGCAAAAGTGCCTGCACTATATCTCCCGCCATCTGCACGAGAATATCCGCGCCGAGCACCTTGCCCTGCTGACCGGGCTCAGCTCCAAGACCGTGGCAGAGCGTTTCCGGCAGGAAACGGGCTACTCCATCCCGGACTATCTCCACGCACAGCGGGTGGAGGAGGCAAAGTATCTTTTGCGATACACCGAGTATTCGCTGGCAGAAATCTCTGGTATCCTGAACTATGCCTCCCAGAGCTATTTTACCAAGATCTTCCGGGACCGCACCGGGCAGACCCCGCAGCAGTACCGGGACTGCCCGCAGGAATTGACAAATACATAAGGGATATCCTAGAGATGCGGGGCAGTTTGCTCCGCATTTTTTTATAAACTTCTTTTTATTGATATACCTGCCCGGCTTTCCTTTGTTATAGTAATGCTAACATCCGCTGATTCACCAAAAGAATGAAGGAAAGGCAAGGAATTTGTAGTGAAAGAGCGTAACGAAAAGCGGCCGCCCCGCAAAAAAGGCATCGTTCCCATTGCGGTGCTGCTGACCATTGGTCTCGTGGTCAACATCGCCTGCGGAATCTTCTATTCCGCCATCACCCCCTTTATGACCGCAAACTTCAACCCGCTGCTGACGGGTCAGAAGCAGGTGACCACCGGCCAGAGCCTGACCGTGGAGCAGGCGGCAGAGCAGAGCCGCGCCATGGCACAGGAACTGGTGCAGGAGGGTGCTGTTCTGCTGAAGGATCAGGACAACGCCCTGCCGCTGGCAGAGGGCACCGCCGTCAACCTGTTCGGCTACGGCTCCGTGGACCCCATCTACGGCGGCAGCGGCTCCGGCGCAAGCGACACCTCCTCCAACATTGACCTCGTCACCGGCCTGACCAACGCCGGGTTTACGGTCAATCAGGAACTGGTGGATTTCTACAAGAAGTCCGGCGTCAGCCGCGCAGCCCAGAAGGGCTTTGAAGGCTCCAACTTCACCCCCGCCGAGGTGCCCGCAGCGCAGTACACCGACACGCTGCTGCAAAATGCAAAGGCTTTCTCGGATGTGGCCATCGTCACCATCTCCCGCGTGGGCGGCGAGGGCGGCGACCTGCCGCAGGATATGTACGCTGCCGGTTACAGCAAGACCGACGACGGCAGACATTATCTGGAGCTGACACAGGACGAAGAGGATCTGCTGGCCCTCATCAAGGCACAGGGTTTTAGCAAGGTGATCGTCCTCATCAACTCCTCCAACGCCATGGAACTGGGCTTCTTGGAGGATGACTCCATCGACGCCGCCCTGTGGATCGGCAGCCTCGGCTCCACCGGCTTCAACGCCGTGGGCGAGATTTTGTCCGGCAAGGTGAACCCCTCCGGACGCCTGTCGGATACCTACGCCTACGACCTGACCACCGCTCCGGCTTACTGGAACGCAGGCGATTTTACTTACGCAAACCTCAAGCACCACTATGTGGAGTACGCCGAGGGCATCTATGTGGGCTACCGCTTCTACGAGACCCGCTATGTGGACAACAGCACCGGCGTGTGCGATGAAGCCGCTTACGCAAAGGCAGTGCAGTACCCCTTCGGCTACGGTCTGTCCTACACCACCTTTGAGCAGTCCATCGCCGACTACAAGACCACCGACAGCGCCATCGAGATGACCGTGGAGGTCAAGAACACCGGCGCTGTGGCTGGCAAGGACGTGGTGCAGGTCTACTACACCGCACCTTATACCATCGGCGGCATTGAAAAATCCCATGTGGTGCTGGCAGGCTTTGCAAAGACAAGCTTGCTGCAGCCCGGCGCTTCCGAGAAGGTGACCATCACCTTTGCCCCGGAGGATATGGCTTCCTACGATGAGACCGGCGCAAAGGCTTACGTTCTGGAAGCCGGTACTTACCAGATCAAGCTGATGAATAACGCCCACGATGTGATCGACCAGCGGGAGTACGAAGTGCCCGCTACCATCACTTACAGCGGCGAAAACGCCCGCAGCACCGACCTTGTGGCTGCCACCAACGAGTTTGAGGACGTGGCACAGGGTCAGATCAAGCAGTACGTTTCCCGCGCCGACTGGGAGGGCACTCTGCCCACCACCCGCACCGACGGCAAGACTGCCAGCGCAGAGACTGTTGCCGCCAAGGAGAACACCCCGGTTTACGAGAATAACGACAGCGACCAGCCCATTACCATTGCCGACCACGGCCTGACGCTGGAGGATATGACCGGGCTGGATTACGATGACCCCAAGTGGGACGACCTGCTGGAGCAGCTCAGCGTGGACGACATGACCAACATGATCTCCAACGGCGGCTGGTCCACCCCGGAAGTTGCCAGCGTGGGCAAGCCCGCCACCAACGATCTGGACGGCCCTGCCGGCATCAACAGTCTGGTCAGCAACCTGAAGGGCGTTTCCTTCCCCAGTGAGGTCATCGTGGGTTCCAGCTGGAACACCGACCTTGCCCAGCGCTTTGGCACCGCCTTTGGCGCCGAGGCCGCCGCAAACCATGTGGTGGGTCTGTACGCCCCCGGCATGAACATCCACCGCACTCCCTTCTCCGGCCGTAACTTCGAGTATTACAGCGAGGACGGTCTGCTCTCCGGTAAGATGGGCGCTGCCATGGTGCAGGGCGTGGACAGTCAGGGCGTGTACACCTATATCAAGCACTTTGCCCTGAACGATCAGGAGTCCAACCGTCTGTCCATCTCTGTCTGGGCCAACGAGCAGTCCATCCGCGAAATTTACCTCAAACCCTTTGAGCTTTCTGTCAAGGAGGGCGGCACCACTGCCGTCATGAGCAGTTACAGCCGCCTTGGCAACACCTGGGCGGGCGCTTCCAAGGCGCTGCTCACCGATGTGCTCCGCAACGAGTGGGGCTTCCACGGCATGGTGGTCACCGACTCCGCCATGGGCAACACCAGCTGGATGGACATCAACCTTGCCATCCGCGCAGGCGGCGACATGATGCTCTGCCTCATGGGCGTCAAGCTGGATTCCTCTTCCAACACCGCACAGCAGGCCATGCGCCGCGCCTGCCACAACATCCTTTACACGCAGGCAAACAGCATCGCCATTGCGGCAGCTGTGGATAACACCCCCTACTGGCTCATCCTGCTGGCCATCGTGGACAGCATTCTGCTCATCGCCATCGTTCTGCTGCTCCTCAAGCGCATCCCCGCCGGTAAAAAGCTGGGCAAGGGCGCAAAGGCCGGTATCTGCGTGGGCATCGCTGTCGTGGTGGCGCTGGTGTTCTGGGCAATGTTCTTCCGCAGCAGCAGCGTATCGGTTGCGACAGCTTCCTCTGAGAGCGCAGCCGCTTCCGAAACTGCCGAGAGCACCGCAGCATCGGAAGAAGCAACGGACGGCCTGTTCATGGAGCTGTCCCAGACCGATGCAGGCGGCTGGCTGGGCTGCCACGTCTACCTGATGCAGGACGGCAGCTATACCATTACCTACGATTACAACGCTGAAAATGCCGGTGTCGAGGGCGAAAAGGGTACTTACGAGATCGGCGCAGACGGCACCCTGACCCTGACCGCAGAGGACGGCACGGTGCACACCGCCGCTGCCGCTGCCAACGCAGACGGCACCATCAGCTACACGCTGGAGTTCACCGAGGCGAACACCTCTGTGGTCTGCAACCCCACCGGCACCCTTGACCCCAGTGCAGCATCCGCTGCCCCCGCCATGGAAGGCTTGTTTATGGAACTGTCCCAGAAGGACGCAGGCGGCTGGCTGGGCTGCCACGTCTACCTGATGGAGGATGGCAGCTACACCGTTACCTACGATTACACCGCTGACAATACCGGCATCGAGGGCGAAAAGGGTACTTACGAGATCGGCGCAGACGGCACCCTGACCCTGACCGCAGAGGACGGCACGGTGCATACCGCCGCTGCCGTTGCCAATGCAGATGGCACTATCAGCTACACGCTGGAGTTCACCGAGGCCAACACCTCCGTGGTCTGCAACCCCACTGGCACTCTTGAACCCAATGCAGCATCCACTGCCCCCGCCATGGAAGGTCTGCTGGTGGAACTGTCCCAGAAGGACGCAGGCGGCTGGCTGGGCTGCCACATCTACCTGATGGAGGACGGCACCTTCTCGGTGGCCTACGACTACACCGCCGACAATGCCGGGATCGAAGCCGCCAAGGGCACTTATGTGGACAACGGGGACGGCACCCTGACCCTGACTGCCGATTCCGGCGAGGAGATCACCGTGACCGTTACCGACAACGGCGATGGCACCAAGACCTACGCCGCCGAAGTGACCGAGGCAAACACTTCCATTGTCTGCAACCCCACCGGCAAACGCTGATGGCCTATGGGCGGCGGTGCTCCCACACCGCCGCCCATTTTATAAGAGGAGACGCTATGAAACACCCTGAAATTCTCCAAAAGCTTTCCCTTGAACAAAAATGTGCCCTGCTGTCCGGCAAAAATACATGGCAGACGCAGGACTACCCCAAGCAGGGCGTGCCCGCCATCTGGCTGTCGGACGGCCCCAACGGCCTGCGCAAGCAGGCGGGCGCAGCCGACCATCTGGGCTTGAACCCCAGCGTGCCCGCCACCTGTTTCCCCACCGCCGCCACCATGGCCAACAGCTGGGACCCGGAACTGGGCGAAGAAGTGGGCCGGGCACTGGGCGAGGAGACCGCCGCGAACCGAGTAAATGTACTGCTTGGCCCGGGCCTGAACGTAAAGCGCAGCCCCCTGTGCGGACGCAGCTTTGAGTATTTCTCCGAGGACCCCTACCTCTCCGGTAAGATGGCGGCTGCCTATGTCCGGGGCATTCAGGAAAACGGCATTGCCGCCTGTCCCAAGCACTTTGCCGTGAACAGTCAGGAGCTGCGCCGCATGGCCAGCAACTCGGTGCTGGACGAGCGTACCCTGCGGGAGCTGTACCTCACCGCCTTTGAGATCGTGGTAAAAGAGGCCCACCCCAAGTCCATCATGTCCGCCTACAACAAGGTGAACGATATCTACGCCAACGAGAACCATCACCTGCTGGTGGACATCCTGCGCAAGGAGTGGGGCTTTGACGGGGCTGTCGTCACCGACTGGGGCGGCTCCAACGACCATGTGGAGGGCGTGAAGAACGGTTCTACGCTGGAAATGCCCTCTCCGGGCCTTGGCGTGGCCCGCAAATTACTCAAGGCCGTGGAGAACGGAGAACTGAGCGAACATACCATTGATGAGCGCGTGGATGAGCTGCTGGAACTGGTGCTTTCCACCACCGCAGCCATGGAAAAAGCACCCCGCAAGTTTGACGAAAAGGCGCATCACGAATTAGCCCAACGGGCGGCGGCGGAGAGCATTGTTCTATTGAAAAATGAAGATGCGATTCTTCCGCTGAAACATGGCAAAAAGGTGACGCTTATCGGTGATTTTGCCCTGACGCCCCGGTATCAGGGCGCGGGCTCCAGCATGGTGAACCCCACCAAGGTGGACAGCCTGAAGGACGCCATGGAAGCGGCAGAGCTGGATATGGTCGGTTACTGTTCTGGCTATGAGCGCAGCGGCAAGCCCAACAAAGCCTATCTGGACGAGGCCGTCTCGCAGGCAAAAATGGCAGACGTGGTCATCCTGTGCATCGGTCTGGATGAATCCAGCGAGAGCGAGGGCCTCGACCGCACCCACATCGGCATCCCGGCGGTGCAAAAGCAGCTGCTGGATGCCGTCACCGCAGCCAACCCCAACATGGTGGCGGTGGTCAGCGCGGGCAGCGTCATCGAGACCGACTGGACAGAAAAATGCAGGGCTGTGGTGCACGGCTATCTGGGCGGGCAGGCCGGTGCCGGTGCCATGCTGGAGGTACTCACCGGCTGGCAGAACCCCTGCGGCAAGCTGGCGGAGACCATCCCCCTGCGTTACGAGGATACCCCCGCCGCCCGGTATTTCCCGGGGAAAAAGCAGAACGCCGAGTACCGCGAAGGGCTGTACGTCGGCTACCGCTACTACGAGACCGCCAGCAAGGCGGTGCGGTATCCCTTTGGCTACGGCCTGAGCTACACCACCTTTGCGTACAGTGATCTGAAGGTAAATGCAGATAAAGTTACTTTTACCCTTACCAACACCGGCAGCGTAGCCGGTGCGGAAATTGCACAGCTCTATGTGGCAAAACCGGATGCAGCGGTTTTCCGCCCTGCTAAGGAGCTAAAGGGTTTTACGAAAGTGTTCCTCAAGGCAGGGGAGAGCAAAACGGTCACCATCCCGCTGGACGATAAGACCTTCCGCTACTGGAACGTTGCCACCGACCGCTGGGAGGTGGAGGGCGGCAGCTATCAGCTGCTGGTGGGTGCTAATGTGCAGGACATCCGCCTGACTGCTGAAATCGCCCTGCCGGGCACCGGCGCACCCGACCCCTATGCAGGCAAAGACCTTGAACATTACCGCACCGCCCATGTGCAGGAGGTGTCGGATGCGGAGTTTGAGGCGCTGATGGGGCGTCCGCTGCCGGAGGAAACCACCGCCATCGACCGCACCATGACCTTGGGCGAGTTGAACCACAGCCGCAGCCCGCTGTGCTGGCTCATCGCAGGGGTGCTCACCCTGCTGCTGCGCTCCGGAGAAAAGAACGGCAAGCCCAACCTGAACATCCTGTTCCAGTACAATATGCCGCTGCGCGGGCTGGCACAGATGACCGGCGGCATCATCGGCGAGGAGACCGTGGATGGCCTTGTGATGGAAGCAAAGGGCTTCTGGGTCATCGGCATTCTGCGGGCACTGGTTGGCCTTTTGCAGAACTATGTGGCTAACAGCCGCTATCAGGCAAAGCTGGACGAGCAGTCCAAGTAAGAGGGGATAATGCTATGAATTTCTGGAACAACTTTGCGGCAAAGCACCCTGCCGCTGCCAAGTGGGTGCGCGAGGGCGGTTTGTTCGTCATCGTGTCCAACCTCATCACCGTGTTCAAGTACCTGCTGCTGCAATTTCTGCCCAAGGCCTTTGCAAGCCTGCCGGTGGTGGATTTCGGCTGGCCGGGCATCGACATCACCCTGTTCGGCGAGACCTTCAAGTGGAATATCCTCGGCTATGATGCCGCCCACGGCGGCCTGCCCTACTTCTGCGCCTACATGATCGCCATGGTCATCGGCGAGTGCATCAATTTCCCCATCCAGCGCAATTTCGTATTCCGCAGCAAGGGCAATCTGGCAAAGCAGATCGGCTGGTATCTGCTGGCCTTCTGCGTCATCACCTGCATCGTCAACTCCATCAACTGCATCTGGGTCGCCGTGGCAGGGCTGCTGGTGCCGGACTTCATCTATAACATCGGCACCACCGTGCTCAACGGCGGCATCTCCATGGTCATCTTCTTCTTTGTGAATAAGATCATCTTCCCGGAGGGCGAGGCCCAAAAGGCAAACTGATCCTTGCAGAGCGTGTCTGCGTAAATAAGCTACCTTCTTTTCTTCATTTTTCTCTTTCATAACAGCTTCCCTGAAAGAACTTTGAGAACGTTCTTTCGGGGGAGTTTGTTTTTTGGGGGCAATTGCAAGAAAAAATAAGAAACAGCCGGTGGATTTTCCACGCATCAAGGACATTAACGCCATGCAGAGCTTTGGCAGCATGGATGTGCTGGGCAACAAAAACCACTTTTTAACAAACAACCAAAATAATGGAAGCGTTAAACGGTCAGCATCCTCAACGAGACCATTGAGCAGATCAGCTTTCAGGCTGTGAAGGCATAAGCCTTTGCCGCTGGCAGATAAAAGCATCGAATAACAAAAAAGTCTGAACCGGCGGCTGAGCTTTGGTTCAGACTTTTTTCATACCATGGAACCACAGGCTGCTGCGGATAGCAGCGTGCAGTTCAGTTTGTTGTCAGCACTCGTCGTACTGTTTTTGCAGATATTGCAGGCACTGGACGGCGTTTTCCGGGGTGGTGTTCTCCAAGGTGGCGAACACATAGGGCTTCTGCTCCTTGGCGAACCGCAGAATGGTGCGGTAGTCGCCCATACCGCCCTGCCCGGCACCGGTGGCAGCCAGCTGTCCGCCGGCATCCTGCCGCAAAAAATCCTTGAAGTGGATCATGGCCACATCCTTGCCCAGCAGCTCGATGGCTTCGGCGAACACTTCCTCCCGCCGGTCCACGTTTTCCATGTTCAAAAGGTTCACCGGGTCCAGCAGAATCTGCAGATTGGGGCTGCCGATCTCGTCCAGCACGGTGCGGGCGCGGCGGGCGTCATACACGATATGCTTGACCACCGGCTCAATGGCAATGGTCACGCCGTACTGCTCGGCGCAGCGCACCACCGGCTTGAAGTTTTTGATAAAGGTGGCAAGAGCGGCATCGCTGCGACACTCCGGGCAGAACTTGTACTCCGCGTTAGGGGCACCGGTTTCGGTGCCCACCATGCCGCAACCCAGCAGGCTGGCAAAGCGGATATGGGCGTAGTACTTTTCCTGAATGGCGTGCAGGGCATCCGCATCCGGGTGTGCCAGATTCAGGTAGTTGCCCAGCACCGCAATGTCCAGCTCGTTTTTGGCAAACAGGCGGCGCAGATAGGCCGCGTAGCCGGGGGTGAGGGCAGAGGGGGTGTTGGGCACCTCCTTCAGGGATTTGCTCAGTGCCAGATGTACGCAGGAAAAGCCCTTCTGGCGCACCAGCGGCAGCACCTGCTCAATGGGCAGCTTTTCCGCGTCGTGCAGACGCAGACCGAATTGGATCATGCTTGGTTCCTCCTTTTGTTCCGGGGCGTGTTTTCTCTATTATACAACAAGATCCGCCATTCGCAAACACCCGGACGGAGAAAAAAGTGCAGGTTTTATGCTTCTTCGATCCGGCCATCCTGCATCCGCAGCACACGGTCTGCCTGCGCTGCAAGCCCCTGGTCGTGGGTGACATACACTACGGTCTGGTGCTGCTGTGCGGCTGCCTCCCGCAGCAGGCGGAATACCTCCACGCTGTTCTGGTGGTCCAGGTTGCCGGTAGGCTCGTCTGCCAGCACGACCGCAGGGCGGGTGATCAGTGCCCGGGCAATGGCGGCGCGCTGCTGCTGCCCGCCGGAAAGCTGGGTGGGCTGGCGCTGCAGCAGCGCGGTCAGCCCCAGCTGCCGGGTAAGCAGGGCAAGGTATTCCTCGTCCGGCTCCCGTTTGTCCAGCAGCAGCGGCAGCAGGATGTTGTCCCGCACCGTATACTCCGGCAGCAGGTGGAAGGCCTGGAACACGAACCCCAGCCGCGTGCGGCGCAGCCGGGCAAGTGCGGCATCCGGCAGCGCATACAGATCCTGCCCTTCCAGCAGTACCTTGCCGCTGGTGGGGGCATCCAACCCGCCAAGTGCCTGCAGCAGGGTAGATTTGCCGCAGCCGCTGGCCCCGATGATGGCGGTAAACCTGCCCTGCTCAATCTCCACATCCACCCCGCGCAGGGCGTGGGTGGCACCGGCACCGGTGCCGTAGGTACGGGTCAAAGCCCGGCCTTCCAGTACGATCTCTCTCATCGTATTACACTCCTTTTTTCAGATTGTCCATGGGCTGGCTGCGTGCCAGCCGCTCCAGCGGGGCCAGCTGCAGCGCCAGCACGAACAGCAGATAACCTGCGCATACTGCAAGGTGCAGCGCCCAGGGATACTCCGATACGGCCATAGGCAGGGCCGCAAAGGTCAGGATGCGGCCGCTCTGGCGGGTGACCAGGCTGTGCCAGCTCCAGCGCCACAGGCCCAATACGGCCAGGTTGCCCAGCAAAAGCGCACCCAGCACCGCAAGCACGCCCTGCCGGATGCCGCAGTGCCGCAGCATGGCAGCCGAGGTGCCCTCTGCCTGAAAGATACCGATGCGCAGCCGCTGGTGCTGCCAGTACAGCCCGAACAGGTTCCACAGTAAAAACAGGGCCAGTGCAGCGCCCACCACCCCGGCGACTGCCCAGAAGAACGCGCCGGTGCTGCCTTCCTGATACATCCGGCTGGCAGTTTCGTAGCTGTTGGTGCGCAGTACGCCGCCCCGGCGGGTCACCAGCCCGGCAATGGATTTCTGGGTAGCGTAGCTGGCGTTGGCTTTCAGTTTCAGGTTGATGGCGGTATACCCGTAGGGCGTGCCGTATTCTTCTGCCCAGAGGGTGCGGCCCAGCGCCTGGCTGCAGTACAGCTGGTAGGCGCTGGGGGCACTGCCTGCAAAGGGCAGGCTGTCCATATCAATGCTTGCGATCACGCCGCCAATGGTCAGGGGCTTTTGGCTGCGTGCGCCGTCCAGGGTAGGGTACTCCAGCACTGCCGTGCAGCCCGCAAAGGGTGCGGCCTGCGTGCCCCACTGGGTCTGGCCGTTTTCGTCCAGTACAAAATCCGGCGCATACAGCAGCACGGCCTGCCCGCTGCGCAGTGCGTCCAGATCCACAGGGGTGCTGCACTGCGCAGCCAGCGCTTCCAGCTCTGCATCCGGCAATGCGGTGACAAGGGTGTTTACCGTGTCCGCATCCTGCATGGTAAACATGGTGTAGAGGCTGTCCTGGTGGGTATACAGTCCCCACAGGTCATGCGCCGTAAAGGCATCGCTGGAAAGGCCGCACAGATAGTTCATATCGGTGCGCATGGCGGCCTGCTGGACGTCCGGCAGGCGCAGCAGATCCTCCGCAAGGCCATCGGTCAGGGTGTTCTGCCCGGCGCTTACCTGCACCGCTGCCGAAGCCGCCGTGCGGCGGTAGGGCAGCAGCTTCCAGGTGCTCAGGAACACACAGCACAGCGCCAGCGTAAGCCCCAGCGCATTGAGCACCACCAGCCGCAGCGGCAGCGGCGTAAGCAGCCGCACACGGCGCTGTAATCTTACCTTTTTCTGGGGCAGATGGGTCAGCTTTTGCCCGGCCTGCCGCAGGGCAGGCAGCAAAAAGCCCAGCAGCACGGCCCCGGTGCCGGTAGCCCACGCCAGCGCCAGCTGTCCCCACGGCAGGCTGAGATAGCGCCCGTGCCCCTGCATGGCAAGGGTGGCGGCACACAGGCCGACCCCCAGCAGACTGCCGATCGGCAGGCAGAACAGCAGCAGAAAAACGGCTTCCCACAGGCACAGCGCCACGAGGGCGGTCTTTCCGGCACCGATCATACGCAGGGTGACAAGGCTGTGCTCCCGGCGGCGCAGCTGCAGGGTGCACAGCACGAGCACCGCGCACAGGGTCAGCAGGGCACAGCCGCCCATAAAGGCCCAGCTGCCGCTCCGGGTCAGATCCGCTTCCGGATAGGCGTAGGTGTTGCGCACCCAGGTGGGATCCTGGCTGCCGTCTATATAAGGAGCCAGCAGCACGGCACCAGCATAGCAGCACAGCAGCTGCACTTTGCTGTCCCAGCTTTGGGGCAGGCTGTCGGCGGTGACCAGCGCATCCACCGGCAGGTTGCTGCCCACCGCCCAGTAGGCATCGTAGGAGGGCAGCACCCCGCACAGGGTAAATTGCAGCAGGACCGGCGCATCGTCCCCGTGCACCGCCTGCAGGGTCACGGTCTGCCCCAGCTCATAGGAGGCTCCGATGCTGTCCAGCACCGAGGTAGTCAGCGCTGCCTCTCCGGCGGTGCCGGGCAGCCGTCCGCTGAGCAGCTGCAGCTGCCCACAGGCGAGATATCCCTCGTCCACAGTGCCCAGCGCGCCAAAGGCAAGCCCCTTGTCGTTGACAAGGGCCGCATACTGCGCCGCACGCCCCACCGCAGCGGGGGCTGTCTGCTGCACAAAGGCATCGGCATCTGCGGCGGTCAGGTCGTAACGGGCAAGCTGCCAGGCACCGTAAAGCTCCTGGCGCTGCGCCTCCATGGCGCGGCTGCCGCTCTGCTGATAACAAAGCACCGCCGTAAGCAGCGCAAACACTGCCGCCAACACGCAGAGCATCATAGCGGTATCGCGGCGGCGGCCTTTCAGCCCGCGCCAGGCGATGGTTCCCAAAGAGTGACGCATTCCATTTTCCCTCCTGTTAGTTGTTGTTGCCTGTATTATACTGCTTTTTTTTTTACAAAGACAATGTTTTTGCGGCATCTTGCACAAATTTTACGAAAAAAGTCGTTCTTTGCGCAGGAAGGAGCCTGTGTTCGGCACAAAAAAATCCCCGGACCCAAATGGATCCAGGGAGCAGCCCCCAGACAGCACAAAAGCCCACCCGACTATCAAGCCGGACAGGCTTTTTGTTTTGCATGATGGAACCAGCAATCAGGAAAGATGCAACTGCTCTTTCAAAGCCTGTTGCAGCACCCGGGAGAAGTTGACCCCCTGCGCCATTGCGGCATCATTCAGCCACGCCGGAATAGAAAGGGTTTTCTTGACAGACTTTTCAAAATGCTTCTTGGCATACTCTGCCACATCCACAGAAACCACATTCACGATTGCTTCACCCACTGGCATATCCGGGTCAAGTTCTTTGGACACGGCCACCGGGTCAACATCTGCCAGCTTGGACGGCGCAGGGATTGCATCCCCATCCCGCTGTGCGGTATACAGATAGCTTGCAAGGCATTCCACAGCCATTTGCATAGCATCTTCAAAACTATCACCCTGCGTTGCAAGATAATTCAAATCCGGGAAGATCACCGAATAGCCGTCATTCTCTTTGTAGAAACAGGCTGGATACATAGACAACATACTCATGCCCCCTAACGTGTTTGGAGAAAGGGCAAGGGCTTATTTTAGCCCCGCCTGTCTCCGAATAGATAACTCCGTTCGTCTGTCAAGTTCTTTGCCCTTGTGGAAAGGGATAGTAACCTTGCCTTCTTTGGTTGGGTGTACATACTGCCTGTGTGAGCCGTTTTGCTCTTTGAACACCCAGCCGTCTGCAAGGATTATCTTTTCCATCTCGCGCGGTTTTAATGGCATCGCCGTCTACTCCTTACAGGTATAGTATACTATTTTATACGTATTATGTCAATACGTAATTAAAACATTTCATCCTATCACCGTTGTTTCACGGTGGCATCCATACCCAATAGCGAACAGACAGACCAGTATACGCTGCACTCGTCCTTGTGATGGGAAAGCCCCCGGCGGACACCATCCGGCACGCGCAGCAGCCACATCCTGACCGCCCGCAAATCTCGCAGCCTGAACCGCCCCGCACACACCACCGGGCATCCAGCACAAGGCACGCTGTAGGGCACTCCTGCAAGGCATTTTTTGAGCAATAAGGCACAAACAAGGCACATTCTGATAGATTTGCAACGCATACAAAAGCAAAAATCCCACGATACACGCCGCTATTCTAGCGGTATATCGCAGGATTTTTCTTGGAGCTGGTGACAGGAGTTGAACCTGCAACCCACTGATTACAAATCAGTTGCGCTGCCATTGCGCCACACCAGCAAAGGTTACTAAGATAGTATAACACAGGTATAGCCATTTGGCAAGGATTGTTTTTTGCGAAGGATAACAATCCTTGAAAACGGACAAAAATAATAGAAAACAATACACAAGTATAAAAATTTACTAAAAATTTAAACAATTTCACATTGCAAATTTTTTGACGATGTGCTATGCTGAAATGCAGAAAAATGCCGCCGGAAAGGCGGCTGCAAACAGATTTGGAGGATTTGTATTATGGCTGACCGCATTGTTCTGAATACCATCTCCTACCACGGCCACGGTGCCATCGAGAACATCGTTCCCGAGCTGACCGCCCGCGGCTACAAGAAGGCTTTCGTCTGCTCCGACCCCGACCTTATCAAGTTTGGCGTTACCAAAAAGGTCACCGACCTGCTGGATACCGCAAACTTTGCCTACGCTGTTTACAGCGAGATCAAGCCCAACCCCACCATCGCCAACGTGCAGGACGGCGTGGCTGCCTTCAAGGCTGCCGAGGCAGACTGCATCGTGACCATCGGCGGCGGCTCCTCCATGGATACCGCAAAGGCCATCGGCATCATCATCAATAACCCGGAGTTTGCGGACGTCCGCTCTCTGGAGGGTGTTGCTCCCACCAAGAAGCACGCTGTGTTCACCATCGCAGTGCCCACCACTGCCGGTACTGCTGCTGAGGTCACCATCAACTACGTTATCACCGATGTGGAGAAGAAGCGCAAGTTCGTTTGCGTGGACACCAACGATATCCCCGAGATCGCTGTGGTCGATCCCGATATGATGTCCTCCATGCCCAAGGGTCTGACCGCTGCCACCGGTATGGATGCTCTGACCCACGCCATTGAGGGCTACATCACCAAGGGTCACTGCGTCATCTCCGATATGTTCCATCTGGAAGCCATCAAGCTCATCAGCCAGAGCCTGCGCGGCGCTGTGCAGAACACCCCGGAGGGCCGCGAGGGCATGGCTCTGGGTCAGTACATTGCTGGTATGGGCTTCTCCAACGTGGGTCTGGGCATCGTGCACTCCATGGCACACGGCCTGTCCGCTCTGTATGACACCCCGCACGGTGTGGCCTGCGCCATTCTGCTGCCGGTGGGTCTGGAGTACAACAAGACCGTTGCCGGCGAACGCTACCGTGCCGTTGGCAAGGCTATGGGCGTTATGGGCATCGACGAGATGAACGACGTGGAAGCCGCTGATGCCACCATCGCCGCTGTCAAGCAGCTGAGCGCAGATGTGGGCATCCCCGCAAATCTGCATGGCATCCTGAAGGAAGAGGATATCCAGTTCCTCGCCGAGTCCGCTTTTGCAGACGCCTGCCGTCCCGGCAACCCCCGCGATACCAGCGTGGAGGAGATCGTGGAGCTGTATAAGAGCCAGCTGTAAGCTGTAAAATAAGAACTCCGAGAGCCGCTGCACCGTGCTTGTGCAGCGGCTCTTTTTGGTGGGAATGATGCGTTCGTAAAAGGAAATTCCACGCAGATTGTAACATTTTTTCGCTCCCTCTTGTACAAACCGGTGCAGGCGAGTACAATCAGAGCATAAAAACAGAAGGCGAGGAAAGCGCGATGACACTGAATTTCTACACGCTGGGTGTGCTGTATCTGGTCTATTCCTTCCTTGGGTGGGTAGGGGAGACCGTGGTGGCCACCTTCCGGGGCAAGCGGTTTGCAAACCGCGGAATGGCGGCGGGGCCGTTCTGCTTTGTGTATGGCACCACGGCTATCCTGATGGCGGTGGGCTTTGCAGATCTGCGCACAAAGCCTGTGGCGCTGTTTTTGGCCTGTATGCTCACAGCTACCGTGGTGGAGTGGCTCACGGCAAAGCTGCTGGAGCGGCTGCACAACCGCAAATGGTGGGATTACTCGGGGAAAAAGTTCAACCTGAACGGCTACGTCTGCCTGCAATACTCGGTGCTGTGGGGTGCACTGGGCATGGCGACCGTGCTTTGGGGCAATGGGCTGCTGCTGCGGCTGTGCGCCCTTGTGCCGGAGTGGCTGCTGCATCCGCTGGTGTGGTTGGCGCTGGGCATTGCGGTGCTGGACCAGCTGGGCTCGGCGGTGCTGGTGGGGCGGTATGCGGCGCAGCACCCGGTGCTGGAGCAGCTGAACCAGAAGCTGGAAGAGCGCTCCGACACCCTGCGCCGCCGCATTGCCGTGTATGTGGAAAAGCGCATCCAGCGCGCCTACCCGGAGGCTGCCCGGCAGCAGCCCACAGCGGTGCAGAAGGGGCAGGCCGACTTCCTCAGCGCGGCAGACCTGCTGTGGCTGTTCGTCATCGGGGCGTTTCTGGGCGACATGGTGGAGACGGTGTTCTGCCGCCTGACTGCCGGGGTATGGATGAGCCGTTCCAGTCTGGTATGGGGACCCTTCAGCGTGGTGTGGGGTCTGGCGCTGGCCATGGCTACCGTGCTGCTGCGGCAGAATCAGGAAAAAAGCGACCGCTATCTCTTTGCCTTCGGCACGGTGCTGGGCGGCGTATATGAATATGTGTGCAGCGCCGTTACCGAGCTGCTGTTCGGTACGGTGTTCTGGGATTACAGCAAGTTCAAGTTCAATCTGGGCGGGCGCATCAATCTGCTGTACTGCTTTTTCTGGGGCATTGCGGCAGTGCTATGGATGCGCTACGGCTACCCGCTGGTGCTCAGACTGATGAAAAAGGTGCGCAGCCATATCCGTCCGTGGATGACGGCGGCGCTGGCGGTGTTCATGGCGGTGAATATGCTCACCAGCGCGCTGGCACTGGCGCGGTACGATGCCCGCACCAGCGGCGAAGCACCCAACGGCCAGCTGGAAGTGTTCCTTGACGCGCATTTCGACAACGCCCGCATGGAGCGCATTTATCCAAACGCCAAAAAAGTGACCAAGGCAGAATAAATTCCATATTTCCCCTTGCGCTTTTGCCGAAAAACAGGTATAATACTCTCTGGATAAAAGGGAGTAAGGGGCGTACCTTGGTTGAAAAACTGGTGCGCTGTGCTGCAGCGACAGTCCCGGCAGAAATGCCCGATGCAGTACCGGATGCTTGAGACTTTTATCACATTTCCCCGTTCCGGGCAGGATGTGATAAGGGTCTTTTTTTGTGCCTCTGCCGCCATCATTCGAAAAAAGGAGAAATACTATGCTGATCCCTGTTCTGTTGTTTATCGTGGGTCTGCTGTGCCTGATCAAGGGCGGCGACTGGTTTGTGGACGGTGCCACCGGCATCGCCCGCCGCTTCCATGTGCCGGAGCTGCTCATCGGTGCCACGGTGGTGTCCATCGGTACCACCCTGCCGGAGGTCATGGTGTCCACCACCTCTGCGCTCACCGGTCACGGCGAGATCGCCTACGGCAACGCCATCGGCTCGGTCATCTGCAACGCAGCCCTGATCGCCGCCATCACCATTGCGGTGCGCCCGGGCAAGGTTGACCCCAAGAGCCTGCGCACCCCGGTGGCCTTCTTCTTTGTGGCTGCCGCTTTCTATGCCGGTGTGGCCTACACCACCGGCTCCTTCACCCGCCCGGTGGGTCTGATCCTGCTGGCCATGTTCGTGGCTTACATCGTGTGCAACGTGCTGGCCATGAAGAACGCCCCCGCCCCGGAAGAGGAGGAGCAGGCAGAGGAAGGCTCTTTTGCCAAGGAGCTGGGTCTGCTTGCCATCGGCGCAGTGCTCATTGCGGTGGGCGCTGACCTGCTGGTGGACAACGGTACCCTCATCGCACAGGCACTGGGCGTGCCGGAGTCGGTCATTGCGCTGACCTTTGTGGCACTGGGCACCTCCCTGCCGGAGCTGGTCACTGCCATCACTTCGCTGGCTAAAGGTCACGGTGCGCTGTCGCTGGGCAATGTCATCGGTGCAAACGTGTTCAATCTGGTGCTGGTCAGCGGCGTGTCTGTCACGCTGGCACCCTTCAGCATCCCGCAGAACTCCACCATCGCAGGCATGAACGCCTCGCTGGTGATGGATATCCCGGT
>CAKSWQ010000026.1 GCA_934512105.1 uncultured Faecalibacterium sp.
ATTTACCTAAAATTTGTGAGGTATCGAACACGACCATTATAATCAAACCGTTGGATAAGTCAATGGTTTTAGTTAAAAATTTTTATCTTTTACAGTTTTGTCACAGTTTGCTTCCTTATTATATAGGGGTCTCCCGCAGGGCGCAAAAAGGCCGCTGCACGGTAACCCTCTCAGTCAAAGCCTGACGGCTTTGCCAGCTCCCCCGAAAGGGGGAGCTTTTTAGCATCTACCGGTCAGCAGCAATAAAGCTCTCCCTCTCGGGAGAGCTGGCGCGCAGCGCCTGAGAGGGTTCATTCTCGTAAAAACAAAACACCGAAGCATCCGCAGACGCTCCGGTGTTCCAGATTTCAACTATTCTTTTTTTGCTTATTCCAGCCCGATCTGCTGGGCGTATTCCTCCAGCAGCTCCCGCTCAAGGAAGGGGGTCTTGACGCCCTCGCGGTCGCGGTAGGTCTCGTGTCCCTTGCCGATGACGGCGATCAGATCGCCCTCCTGTGCGTGATCCACTGCGTAGTGCAGCGCGTCCAGACGGTCGGGGATCTCCACGAACTTTGCGTCCGGGTTGCCCTTGTTCATGCCCTCGCGGATGTCCGCAATGATGTCCTCCACCTTTTCAAAGCGGTTGTTGTCCTCGGTGAGGATGGAGAAATCGGCCATCTTGGCGCAGATCTCGCCCATGCCGTAGCGGCGCAGCTTGGAGCGGTTGCCGCCGCAGCCGAACACCACCACCAGACGGTGGGGCTTGTAGGCACGCAGGGTGGTGAGCAGGCTCTCGGTGGATACCTCGTTGTGGGCGTAGTCCAGCAGGATGGTGAACTTTTTGCTGATGGGCACCAGCTCCACACGTCCCTTCACCACGCACTTACCCAGACCATCGTGGATGGCGGCATCCGGCAGACCCAGCACCTTGCCCACGGCCAGCGCGGCCAGCGCGTTGTACACGCTGAACTCGCCGGGCATATTCACCTTGACATCCATCTCGTCCTTGCCGGTAACGTGGAAGGCAACGCCCAGAAAATCGTGGGTGCGCAGCAGCTCGTAGCCGGTCTCGCGGTAGTCGGCGGCTTCGCTGCGGCCATAGGTCACCAGCTTGCAGGTGTGGCCTTCCAGCAGGGCGGCGGTGTTCTCGTCGTCGATGTTCACCACGCCCACATCGCAGCGCTTGAACAGCTGTCCCTTCCAGCTGCGGTACTCCTCAAAGGTCTTGTGCTCGCCGGGGCCGATGTGATCCGGCGAAAGGTTGGTGAACACGCCCACATCGTAGTGCACGCCTGCCACGCGGTCCATCATCAGACCCTGACTGGACACCTCCATCAGCGCGGTGTCGCAGCCGGCATCCAGAAACTCCCGGAAGGTCTTTTGCAGTTCGTAGCTTTCCGGGGTGGTGTTGGCGGTGTCCTTGTGGCGTCCCATATAGTAGATGCCGTTGGTGCCGATCATGCCCACCTTGCGGCCTGCGGCTTCCAGCACGCTTTTGATCATGTGGGTGGTGGTGGTCTTGCCCTTGGTACCGGTGACGCCGATCATGGTCATCTGCCGGGCAGGGTTTCCGAAGAGGTTAGCGCTCATCAGCGCCATGGCATAGCGGCTGCTCTCCACCTTGACCACGGTCACCCCGGGCAGGGCAGAAAGGTCGATATCATGCTGGATGACCAGCGCGCTGACCCCCTTGGCGGCGCAGTCGGCGGCAAACGCGTGGCTGTCCCGCTGGGTGCCCACGATGCACACGAACAAAAGCCCCGGGGCAGCCTTGCGGCTGTCGTAGATGATATCTGCGATCTCAGTATCCAGACTGCCCTGCACAAGGGTAAAGGGCACGCCTTCCATCAGTTGTTCCAGCTTCATACAGTCTCCTCCATAGAGCTTCTTTACATGGGGTTTTCTTCTACGTTGGCCGTCATACGGTCAGGGTGGGTCAGGGGCAGCTGCCCGGTGTCCGTTTCAGCCGCCGGTTCAGTGGTATCGGCAGTATCCGTGCTTTCTGCACTGTCGGTGCTGTCGGCGGTATCTTCTGCCGGGGCGGGTTCCTCGGTCTTGGACGGCACCACATAGCCGGAGGGCAGGGTGGGCTCGCCCTGTGCAAAATAGATCTTGCGGGTGTTGCTGGCGCTGGTATGGCTGAAGTCCAGCCGCCCGGTGTCGGTGGGGCCGCAGCCCTTGCCGTCGGCGTTGGTCAGCACATAGCGGGCGCGGTCCAGCTTGTATTCCAGATCGTTCAGCGTACCCAGCAGCACACTGATGCGGTCCTGATACAAAAAGGCGATCTGTTCGGTATCTGCCACTTCCAGCCGTGTCACGTCCTGCGACAGTCCGTATTCTTCCAGCTTGCCCACCAGAGTGCGCAACGCTTCCATGCGGTCGGTCTCGGTACTCACTGTGCTTTCGCTTTCGGCGGCTTCCGACCCGGAGGCGCTTGCGGCGTCCGCGTCTTCCACGAACCAGAAGCCCTGTCCTGGGGTGGTGTCCTGCAGCTTGCCGCCGTACAGGGTGCAAAGCCCCTCGGGCTGAGTGCTTTCCTCGGACAGGATCTTCCATTTATCCGAGACCACAAGCCACTTGCTGCCGTTTTGCACCGCGTAGACGGGCACGGCTTCGGTCACCTGCACTACCACGGTGTTGGGGTAGTCCCGGATCACCTTGATGGAGCCCAGCAGCGGGAAATTCTGCTCCAGCACAGCGGCCTTTTCGCCGGGCTCAAAGCTGAAGATGTTCTCTTCCAGCTGCACGCCCATCCGCTGCAAGATGCTGTCTGCGGAATAGCCCGCGATCTCGGTCACCTGCTTGCCGTCCGGGGTCTGCACCTGAATGGAATTGATGCGGAACAGCATGGTCATGGTCAGGTAGATGCCCGCGCCAATGACGCACAGCAGCATGGCAAAGGCGGTCAGGCGGCGCAGCATCCGGCGGCGGCGCAGCGTAGCGCGGGTCACCTTGCGCTTTTTGCGCATTTCCCGCCGGGCAGGGCTTTGCTGCGGGGCGCTCTGCGCCGGGCGCAGGCGCTGGCCGCTGCCTGCCGGATGCTGCCGGTTTGTATTCTGGTAATTCTGGTTTTTCCGGCTGCTCTGCCCGCTGCGGGCATTGTTTGCCGGGCGGCGCTGCTTGCCGCCGGACTTTGCGTTTTGGGGTCTGCTGCCCGCCGGGCGGTTGCCGGAGGGGTACGGGGTGGTATTGCTTCCCTGCCCCTGCACCGGGCGGCGGGTCCGGGATTGAGATTGGGGCTGGGTGGGAAACTGGATGCTGTTATCTGCCCGGGAGGTGCGCACGCTGCCGTTGGCGCTGCGGGAGGGCGGGCGGCTGAGCGGCTCGCCGTTGTAGCCGTAGCGGCTGCTGCCGGTGCTCCGGGGCGTATGATCCTGCGAAGGCGCAGAGGTGCGCACCACATCCCGGTTTACATCGTATGGTCTCGTGTTCCGGGGTCTGCCGTTGCGGTCACGGTTCTGCTGCATCATTCGCACCTTCTTTCCTGTTTATTCCGGGGCTGCATCACGCAGTCTTTACCAGCTTGAGCAAAGCCGCAGTGATGCGGTCCAGACTGTCGTCCACCGACAGGCTGCGGGCATTCCTGCCCATCTCAGCCAGCTTGCCGGGCTGTGCCAGCATTTCGGCCACCGTCTGCACCAGCTTTTCGCCGGTCAGGTCTTTTTCCTCAATGACCACAGCCGCCCCGGCCTTTTGCAGCTCCATGGCGTTGTAGTACTGGTGGTTCTCCGCCACATTGGGGCTGGGGATCAGCACAGCGGCACGTCCCACGGCTTCCAGCTCGGCCAGCGTCAGCGCACCGGCACGGCTGATGACGAGGTCTGCCGCTGCCAGCAGCTCCGGCATATTGTTGATGTATTCCTTTACCACAAGGCTGTCGCCGGGGGCAAAGCCCTTCTGCTTTTGCAGCTGCTCAAACAGCTGCACACCGTACTGTCCGGTGGCGTGCAGGTGCAGCACCGGCTTGTGCTCGTGCTGCTCCCAAGCGCACAGGTCTGCCACCACCTCGTTGACCCGGCGTGCACCCAAGCTGCCGCCGAAGGACAGGATGACGGTGCGGTCGCCTGCACCCAGCTGTGCGCGGATGGCCTCACGGTTGGCGGCCTGTACAAACACTTCCGGCCGCACGGGGTTGCCCACCACAAGGGTCTTGTCCGGTGCGCCCAGCTTTTCCACAGCGGCGGGCACAGCGGCAAACACGATATCCACATCCGGGGCCAGCAGCTTGTTGGTCACACCGGGGAAGGCGTTCTGCTCGTGCAGGGCGGTGTGGATGCCCATTTTGGCGGCGCAGCGCACCACCGGGCCGGACACATAGCCGCCGCAGCCGATGACGAGATCCGGCTTTACCTCTTTCATCATGGCCTTGGCCTTGGGGCCGGAGAGCGCCAGATTCCACAGGGTAACGATGTTGCGCTTGATGTTGTGCAGGCTGAGCTTGCGCTGGAAGCCGGTGATCTCGATATGGTGGAAGGGGTAGCCCGCCTGTGTGACCAGACGGTACTCCATGCCCTCCTTACGGCCTGCAAAATGGATCTCGGTGGTAGGGTCGGCCTTTTTCAAAGCACCGGCAATGGCCAGTGCAGGGTTGATATGTCCGGCAGTGCCGCCGGCTGCGATAAGAACACGCATGATGATTCCTCCTTATAAACGCCCGGCCTGCGGCCGGGCGGGCTTGCGGTTTTTTTACTGTTCTGTGCGGGCTGCGCGGGCAGAAGCCAGATCAATGGTCTTGCGGGCAAGCTCTGCCTCGCGCTCGGCGCGGGCAGCTTCCCGCTGGGCACGCATCTGCTCCCGCTGCTGCGCTGCCCGCTCGCCGTTGCGGCCGATGTTCACCATTACGCCCATCTCTGCCAACAGCAGGATCAGGCTGGTGCCGCCGGAGGAGAAGAAGGGCAGGCTGATGCCGGTGTTGGGCAGGGTGTTGGTGACCACGGCGATGTTGCAGAACACCTGCCACGCGATCTGCGCCATGATACCGATGCCCACCATGGTGCAGTACAGGTTCTCGGCCTTATAGGCAATGAGCAGCCCCTGCACGATAAACAGCACGAACAGCACGATGATGAGCACTGCGCCGATGAAGCCCAGTTCCTCGCACACCACGCTGAAAATGAAGTCGTTGGTGCTTTCCGGCAGCCAGAGCTGCTTCTCCACGCTGTTGCCCAGCCCCAGCCCCTTCAGCCCGCCGGAGCCGATGGCGTAAAGGCTCTGCACGGTCTGGTCGGTCATCTTGCTCAGATCCTGCGTCCAGCCGTCCAGACGCTTTTGCAGGTAGGGGATGGAGTCCACATGGGAGAGCAGGGTCTCCAGCAGGGCGCCCGCCGTGATGGCGCCCGCCCATGTCAGCACACCGCCGCTGCCGGACAGCAGCAGGATGGTACCCACCACCGCCACCGTCAGCACAATGCCGGACATGTGCGGCTCCAGCGCCAGCAGGATGACTACCGGCACAAGGGGCAGCACCGGCACCACCAGCTGCTTCCACACCCGCACCCGCAGCCACTCCCCGGGGGTAAGCAGGATGCGGCGCTCCGGGTCCAGCCGCTCCACCTGCGGCGCTTTTGCCGCAAGGTGGGAGCTGAACAGGATCATCTCAAACTTTGCCACCTCCGAGGATTGCAGCGTCAGCCCGCCGAAGCGGATCCAGCGGCGGCAGCCGTTCAGCGGTGCCATGGTCAGGGTGACAGCCAGCATGGCCAGCACGATGATGTACCCCGGCACCACCATCTTGCGCAGGAAACGGTGGTCCATATAGCTCATCAGGAACATACAGCCCAGCCCGAGCATCATGCACAATGCCTGCTGCTTGATGTAGTGGAAGCTGTCGCCCATGCGCAGGTAGCCGGTGGTGTAGCTGGCGCTGAACAGCATCACCAGTCCAAAGACCATAATAACGGCCAGCGTTGCCAGCCAGTCGATCAGCAGCCGGGACCACGGACCCGGGTCTCGCTGGAACACCGACACCGGCGCTCTGTGTTTTTTGCGGATAGTCGCCATCTGCGCTCCCTTCCCTCTCTGTGCCCGGTCAGCACCAGCGCAGCAGCGCAAGCGCCAGCACATAGCCGACAGCGCTCAGCGCAAAGCTGCACAGGAACACTGTCTCCGGACTCATTTTATGCTTTTTTACCCAGCAGCGCAAGGACTTTCCGGTGCGTTTTGCACACAGCAGCTGCGCTGCTAAAAGACCGCCCGCCGCCCAGAAGGGCAGCGCCAGCGGCACGGTCAGGCTGGTCATATCCAGGCTGAGCGGGATGCAGCCGATGGCTCCCGCCGCCAGCAGACCGCCGCAGCAGCCCGCTCCCAGCTTTGCCGGGGGAAATGCCCACAGCAGCAGTGCCACCAGCGCCCCGGCCAGCGCTGCGGGCAGCACTGCCAGCCCGGAAACGCCCAGACCGGTCTCCACCATCATCAGCGCCAGCATGGCCACAAAGGCCGCACCGCACACGGTGCCCTCGTCCCGTTCGGCTACGCGGGCACACTCGGCCAGTGTTACCATGAGCACCGCCCACAAAAAGGGCACGGCGCTGCCCAGCAGCACATACCCCGCCCCGGGCACGCCAAGCCCACGGGGCAGACAGCCCGCTGCCCGCAGCAGCAAAAGGACGAACGCTGCGGCCAGTGCTTCCAGCAAAAGCCGGACGTCCCGCCGCAGCCCCAGCGCCGCCGGGCTGCGCATCCGGGCAAGGTCCTCTGCAAGACCCACTGCTCCAAAGGCAAGGCTCCCGGCCAGTGCCGTGAGCAGCCGCGTCATCAGCCGACCCTCGCTGCCCAGCAGCTCCGGCTGGCCTGCGCAGGCGGCAAGCCAGCCCACGCCCACCGCAGCCACCGTGCCCGCCGCCGCACACAGCCCGCCCCACAGCGGGGCGCGCAGAGGTGCCGGACGGGGCTGCTCAGACTGTACCGGCTGCTGTTTTTGTTCGCGGCGTTCCAGCACCCGCCGCAGCGGCACAAACAGGCTGCACAGAGCTGCCGTAAGGGCAAAGCCCATCACTACCGCCGCCGCCAAGGCGAAACGATCCATAGATCAGACACTCCATTTCGCCAAATAGTTATACTTCCATTTCTTTATGCTCTGCGTAGAAGATATCCAGCACCTTTTCCAGTGCCATGCCGTGGCTGGCCTTTACCAGAATGGCATCGCCGGGCTGCACCCGGTCCAGCAGGGCATCGGCGGCCTCGCGGTAATTTTCTGCATGCAGGGTCTTTACCCCCTTGGCGGCCGCCACCACGGCGGTGCGCTTGGCCTGCTCGCCGTAGGTGATCAGGCAGTACAGCCCGCTCTCGGCGGCAAGACGTCCCAGCTCCTCGTGTGCTTCGCGGCTCAGTTCGCCCAGTTCCAGCATATCGCCCAGCAGGGCAAAGCGGCGCTTGCAGGGGAACTCCTTGAACATGGCCAGCGCGGCCTTCATGCTGTCGGGGTTTGCATTGTAACAGTCCTCGATGACGGTCACGCCCTCGCTGTCCACCACCTTCTGGCGGCGGCCGGTCTGCTCAAAGTTGGAAAGACCCCGGATGACCCTCTTGGCGTCGCACCCCAGACGGGTGGCAGCGCAGTAGGCAGCCAGAGCATTTGCCACATTGTGGCGTCCCATGGCGGGGATATTCACCACAAAGGTGCCGTGCTCCTGATCTTCCAGCACAAAGCTCATGCCGTCGGCCTCCTGCCGGATGGACAGGGCGCAGACGTCTGCGTTTTCATCGCTCAGGCTGAACCACACCGGGCGCACATGGGCGGGCAGCGCTGCCTTGCGCAGGAAGGGGTCGTCGTAGTTCAGCACCAGCGGCGCACCCTCCGGCAGACCGTTGCAGATCTCCAGCTTTGCCTTGCAGATGTTCTCCTGACTGCCCAGATTGCCGATGTGGGACACACCGATGCAGGTGATGATGCCCACATCCGGGCGTGCCGCCCGCACCAGACGGTCGATCTCGCCCGCGTGGCTCATGCCCATCTCGATGACCGCGTACTCGGTGCTGCTTTCCAGCCGCATCAGGGTGCGGGGCATTCCCAGCTCATTGTTCTGGTTGCCCTCGGTCTTGATGGTCTCGCCAAAGCCGCTCAGGGCGGCGTAGGTCATCTGCTTGGTGGTGGTCTTGCCCACGCTGCCGGTCACGCCCACCATCTTGGGGTGGTACTGGCTGCGGTAGTTTGCGCCCATCACCATCATGGCGTGGTAGCTGTCCGGGCAAAGGATGGCCTTCTCCTCCGGCACACCGGGCACGGGATGGTTGACCACCACATACTCCGCACCCTGCTCCAGCGCGCGGGCAGCGAAATCATGGCCGTCGAACCGTTCACCCGGGAAGGCCACAAAAATGCAGCCGGGCTTTACCTCGCGGCTGTCGGTGGTGACCAGCGCCACCTCCGGGTCGTTGGCCAGTTTTCCGGCAGGCACCAGCCCTGCCAGAAGCTTGCTTGCATGGATCTTTTCCATTGTTCTATCCCCTCTCGTTCTATCTATTGTAGGAAACCGCCGCATCATATTTTGTACAGCGGCCTTTTCGGCGTTTGGGCGATTCCGGGCAGACTGCGGTCTGCCCGGAATCGCATTTTCACGAATGGAGCAGCAGCAGAAAACGCACTATAAAAGCTGTTTTACCCACAGGTCAGGGTGATGATGGTGCCGCGCTGCACGCTGGAGCCGGGCTCTGCGCTTTGCGCCTGCACCGTACCGCTGCCTTCCACCACGCAGTTCAGCCCGGCGGCGCTCAGCATCTGGCGGGCAAAATCCGGGCTCTTACCGGTCACATCCGGCACCTCGGTGCGGCTGCCCTCGTAGGTATCGGTATACAGGTAGATGGTGGTGCCGTAGGGCACCTTGGTGCCCGCGTGGGGGTACTGGTAGGTGACCGGGGCAGCAGTCTGGCTGCTCTGGCTCTCCTGCAATTGATGCTTCAGGCCCTGAATGTTCAGGCTCACCTGTGCGTTGCTCCACTCGGTCCCCACAAGGTTCGGCACCGTGACGATAGTGCCGCTGCGATCCACGCCATCGGTGGCAATGCCCAGATAGGGGGCAACCTCACTGATGATATTGCCCGCCACAGGGGCTGCCAGGATGGAGGAATAGTCCGTCTTTGCGTTGTTGGGGTCGTCCAGCATGACGTAGACCAGAATTTCCGGGTCGTTTGCGGGCAGCACTGCCACGAAGGAGGCCACCTTTTTATAGTCGCCGTCGGCGCGGCGGTGCATATTCAGCTGCTCGGAGGTACCGGACTTGCCGCCGATGCGGTAGCCGGACACATAGGCGTTTTTGCCGCCGCCGGTGCCGTTGCCCACCTCGTACTCCATCATCTGCCGGATGACATCGCTGGCGCTCTGGCTGATGACCTGACGGCGCACGTTTGCGCCGATCTCCTGAATGACGTTGCCGTTGGCATCGGTGATCTTATCCACCACATGGGGGGTGACCAGATATCCGCCGTTGACGGTGGCCGCAATGGCGGTGCACATCTGAAGCGGAGTGATGGCCATGGCCTGACCGAAGGAGGAGGAGGCCAGCTGCACCTCGCCCAGCTGGTCGGCGCGGTAGTACTGCATAAAGTTGGTCTCGCTGGGCAGGTCCACCCCGGTGCGGGCGGTAAAGCCAAAGGCATCGAAGTAATTATAGAACTGCTGCGACCCGACACGCTGCCCCAGCTGGATGTAGTAGATGTTGCAGCTCTTGCGCAGCGCCTCGGCCATATTGAGGACGCCGTGCGCCTTGTGGCCTGCGCAGTGGTAGGTCTCCTTAGCAACACCGTAAGCGCCGGAGCAGGTAAAGGTGGTGTTCATGGTAGCCACGCCGGAGTCGATGCCCATGGCAGAAGTGATGACCTTGAACACCGAACCCGGGTAGTACAGCTCGGTGATGGTCTTGTTCTTCCACAGGATATCCCGGTAATAGCCGGAATAGTCCGCTTCCTCGTCCAGAATTTTGTTGCCCTGCGCATCGGTGATGTAGTTACCGTCGGCATCCTTTTTATAGATGCCGTAAAGCTCCGGTTCTGCGTGCACCAGCTCGTTGAGGTAAGCCTCGTTGGCGGTGTAGTTCAGCGGGTCGTTGGGGTCAAAGTCCGGCTTGGAGGCCATGGCAAGGATGGCACCGGTCTTGACGTTCATCACAATGGCGCAACCGCGGTTTTCCACCGTGTTGGCTGCAATGGCTTCGTTCAGGTACCGCTCCGCGATCTCCTGCACGTTCACATCCAGCGACAGCACCAGATTGGAGCCGTCCTTGGCGGCAAAGGTGGTGGCGTTGGCGTCTGCAATGGCGTTGCCCACCGCGTTGCGCTGGGTGATGGTGCGGCCGTCCACACCGGCCAAGGTGGACTGGTAGGATTTTTCCAGTCCGTAGGTGCCGATGCCGTCCGCATCCGTAAAGCCCAGCACCGCTGCGGCAAAGGCACCGTAGGGGTAGTTGCGCTGGAAGCTTTTTTCCGAGGACACCGAGATGCGCCCCTTGCGGGAGGTGTCGGTGGCCTTTTTGTGCGCCTTGTTGAAGCTGGTGACGTATTTTTCAATGGAAAGCTTCACCGCGTTGTTCACCTTGGTGGCAAGGGTGACGTAGGCAGAATCCAGCCGGGAAAGCGCATCGTACACGGTCTGGTACTGCTGCTGATACTCTGCCGAGGAGGTATCCACGCTGTCCATGCTTTCGCCGTCCCCGGAGAGCAGACGCAAGGTCAGTTCCCGGCTCACCTCGGCGCACATGGCGGGGTCCAGCGTTTTGGTCACGGTGTCGTCATCGTTGGTCTTGCTGGTATAAAGGATGCTGCTGTAACTGGGATCTGCCCAGATGGTCCACACCACGCTGGTGGAGGCAAGGGTGATGCCGGAGGCATCGTAGATCTCGCCGCGGGTGGCCTTGATGGTGGTATCCAGCAGCTGCTGCTGGGCAGCGTACTGGCGGTACTCTGCTCCGTGGACGATCTGGATATTATACAGGCTGCGGATGACGATGGCGGCCGCCACCACCACCGCAAAGATGCCCAAACGGCTGCAAAGCCGCCGCACCCGGCTGTCCAGCCGGTCCCGGCCGGAGGCCGGACACAGGCGGTAGCCCCTGCTTTTTTTGTTACGGAAAGGTTCTTGCATTGGTTCTCTCCTGCGGGGCGCACACTGCATTCCACGCGCCCTGCGCTGTTATTTGTTCAGACTGCGGTGTCCATAAACCGAAAAAAGCGTGCGCTGCCGCACGCTTTCTCCGTTTATCTCACGGTGCCCAGAATGTTCACCGCGCCGGTGTACAAAAAGTCGGTCCATTGCCGCACGGTGGATTCCCGGCGCACCAGTGCGCCGCTCTCGCCCAAGCGGATGTAGGTGATCTGGCTGGGGTCTACCTTCATCAGACCCAGCCGCCCTGCGGTCTCCTCCACGCTGGCAATGTTGGTCTTGCTGTTCAGAGTGCTGTTATAGTAGGTATACTGGCTCTGCTCGCTGACCAGACGTGCCTTTGCGGCTTGGATCTGGTCGTTCAGCTCCACCAGCTGTGCCTCGCTCCACAGCAGGCTGATGGCAAAGCCCACCAACAGTGCTGCTGCCACCAGATTCATAGCGTTATGTACAGCGGCCTGCAGCGGGTTCAGGCGCCGCTTGCCGCCCTTTGCTACACGCAGGTTTGCTTTGCGCTGCGGCTGCGGCACCTTACGGCGGCGCGCCGCGTTACGGTCGTATGCTGGCTGACCCATGGTTCCTCTCCTCCTCACGATGCCAGTGCTTCCGGCATCTCAGCATTTTTCCAATACACGCAGGTGGGCAGAACGGCTGCGCCGGTTCTCCTCCAGCTCCTGCGTATCAGCTTCAATGGGTTTACGGGTAATAAGCTTTGCTTTGGCCTTGCCGCCGCATACACACACCGGAAACTCCGGCGGACAGGTGCAGGCCGTGGACCAGCGGCGAAACTTGTTCTTGACCAGCCGGTCCTCCAGTGAGTGGAAAGTGATCACGCACAGCCGGCCGCCCGGTGCAAGGTGATCGAAAATGGTATCCAGACCCTCTTCCAGCGCATCCAGTTCATGGTTCACTGCAATGCGCAGTGCCTGAAAGGTGCGGCGGGAGGGGTTCTTATTTTTGCGGCGCTCTGCCGGGGGCATGGCGCTTGCTACAATGTCTGCCAGCTGCAGGGTGGTCAGGATGGGAGAAGCTTCCCGCGCCTCCACGATCTTTCCCGCGATCTGCCATGCGTAGGGTTCCTCGCCGTAGTCCCGCAGGATGCGGGCCAGCTCCTCGCGGCTTTCGGTGTTCACAAGGTCTGCGGCGGTCTCGCCCTGCTGGCTCATGCGCATATCCAGCGGTGCGTCTGCCCGGTAGGAAAAGCCCCGGGCGGCATCGTCCAGCTGGTGGCTGGAAACGCCAAGATCCAGCAGTGCGCCGTTGATCTTTTCAATGCCCAGCTGTTCCAGCGCCTGTCCCGCATAGCGGAAGTTGATCTGCACCACGGTGGCAGGCAGCCCGGCCAGACGGGAGCGCGCGGTCTGTACCGCGTCCGGGTCCTGATCCAGCGAGATGAGCCTGCCGCCCTTTGCAGCGTCCAGCCGCAGGGCGATCTGGCGGGAATGTCCCGCGCCGCCGGCGGTGCCGTCCAGATAGGTGCCCGCCGGGTCGATGGCAAGCCCTGTCAGGCACTCGTTCAGCAAAACAGGGATATGCTCAAACGAGGCCGGGTCAAAGGGCTGCTGTTCTTCAAAGGCCATTGGCACGGCCTCCTTTCTCGGTTTTAGTTTTTTGCATCAGAGGTGCAGCCTGCGCAGCCGCTCGGCGCGCTGGTCGTTGGTCACGGCGGCGCGGCGGGCGTTCCAGACTTCGGTAGCCCAGATCTCGGCATGGTTGCGGTTGCCGATGATGGTCACGTCCTTTTCCAGCCCGGCATAGGCGCGCAGCTCTGCGGGCAGCAGGATACGTCCCTGCTTGTCCGGCACCACCTCGCAGGCGGTGCTGAACAGATCACCGGAGATGGCCCAGCTGTCCATCAGTTCATCGCTTTCCAGCTTGTCCGCCAGCCGCTGGACTTCCTCCATAGGTAATGCAAACAGGCAGCTGTCCACCCATTCCAGCACCACAAAGCTCTCGCCCATGGCATCGCGGAATTTTGCGGGGAAGTTCAGCCGCCCTTTGGCATCAATGGTGTAATCATAACGGCCAAAAAACACGCGCTGCGCCCCCTTTCAGGGGCGTTTGCAGGGCGTGCGCCCTACTTTTACCCACTTTGCCCCACTGATACATCTTTATTGTAACAAATCAAACCTGTGAATGCAAGGGTTTTCGGGCGGCTTTTTGCCGCAAAAGTCCACAAAAAAAGTCCCTGTGAGCCGTCATTTTTGCTCGCAGGGACTTCATTTTCCGCAATGTGTGGAATTTGTGTGGAAAGTTGACCGTTATCAGCCGTTTTTCTTGGCGTTCTGGCGCAGGCTGGCACGGATATTTTTGACCTGTGCGGCGTTTTCCACCATGGTGTCCTCGGTGGTGCGCAGCATATTCTCGCAGTAGTCGGTCACGGTCTGGCGCAGGGTGCGCGCCTCGGTCTGGGCAGCGGAGGTGATCTCAGCCGCGCGCTGCTGAGCGGCCTTGACGATCTCGGCGTCACTGACCAGAATGCGGGCGCGCTCCTCGGCCTTTTTCACAATGGCCTGTGCCTGTGCGTTGGCGCTGTCCACGATCTGCGCCCGGTCGTTCACGATCTGCTGCGCCTGCCGCAGCTCGCCGGGCAGAGCCGCCCGCACCTCGTCCAGATAATCCCGGATCTGCTCCACGTCCACGATGCGCTTGCCGCCGGAAAGGGGCACGTTTGCGCTCTCTTCCAGCGCATCCTCAATGGTATCCAAAAGCTCGTTCACGTTCATAAGGCTTCTCCCTCCTGCTCAGCGGCGGGCTGCATGGGCTTTGTGTACTTCCACAGCAGCACCTTGCCGTATTTATACTGTTTTTGCAGGGTCAGACTGCCCGCCTGCGCGGGCAGCACGATGCCTGTTTCGCTCTCGCACAGCACGATGCCGCCGGGGGCAACGCACTTTTCCACGGCGGGCAGGATCTTTTCCAGCGTGCCGCCGCGGAAGGGCGGGTCCAGCAGCACCAGATCGAACTGCTCCCGGCAGGCCGATAAGAACCGTGCAGCCTCGCCGATATTTACCCGGCTGCGGTCGAACACGCCGCAGGCCTTGCAGTTGCGCATCACGATGCTTACGGCCTCCCGGTTCTCGTCCAGAAAGACGCACCGTGCCGCACCCCGGCTCAGCGCCTCGATGCCCAGCTGGCCGCTGCCGGCATACAGATCCAGCACCCGGGCCCCGGGCAGGTCGAACTGCACGATGCTGAACATCGCCTCCTTCACCTGCGAGAGGGTGGGGCGGGTGACATCGGTGCCGGGCAGTGCTTCCAGCCTGCGGCCCCGGGCTTCTCCTGCGATCACGCGCATGATGTTACCTCCTTGCCGTAGCTGCCGCCCCCGCGGCAGCCGGTTTCAACTCTTTCGTATCCTTTATTATCTCCCAACTGCATAGCATTGTCAAGAGCCCGCATTGCGCTGCGGGCGGCTTTGTGCTACAATCATAGCAGCAATATTGCGCATTTTACGGCGCATTTCAGCAAAGGAGAGTATACAGCATGAAAGTTCTGCTTATCAACGGCAGCCCCCACGAGAAGGGCTGCACCTACACCGCCCTTTCCCTCATTGCCGGGGAGCTGAAAGCACAGGGCATCGAAACCGAGATCCTGCACGTCGGCGGCCAGCCCGTGGGCGGCTGCATCGGCTGCGGCGGCTGCCGCAGCGGCAACGGGTGCGTGTTCGGCGGCGTAGTCAACGAGGCCATCGAGAAGGCAAAGACCGCCGACGCCTTTGTGTTCGGCAGCCCGGTGCACTACGCCTCCGCTGCAGGCAACATGGCAAGCTTTATGGACCGTCTGGCCTACGCGGGCGGCAAGTATCTGGCCTACAAGCCCGCTGCCGTCTGCTGCTCTGCCCGCCGCGCCGGCACCACCTCCACCCTTGACCAGCTGGTCAAGTACCCCCAGTTCTTCCACATGCCGCTGGTCAACAGCTCCTACTGGGCCATGGTGCACGGCTCCAACCCCGAGCAGGTACTGCAGGACGCCGAAGGCTGCGCCGTGATGCAGGAGCTGGGCCGCAACATGGCATGGCTGCTGCGCTGCATCGAGGCCGGCAAGGCCGCAGGCATCGACCACCCGCAGAACCCGCCCCGCCCCATGACCAGCTTTATCCGCTGAAAATCACGCAAAAGACCGGAACTGCTCTGCCCGCAAGGGGCAAGGCCGTTCCGGTCTTTTTATCGGGTCTGCTTTTCTGTTACGCGCAGCTTATGCCGCCACGTTCAGGTTTGCGTTGGGTGCCTTAAAGTCCACCGTGCGCTCAACAGGCTGACCCTCGGCATCCGTCCACTGCACACGCAGGGTGTAGCCGCCGCGCTTCACCTTGACGGTAAAGTGGCCGTTTGCGTCCGTGGTGGTCTGTGCTGTCACGCTGCCGTTCTTCAGCACCTGCACGCTGGCATTTGCCACCGGCTGGTCGGCAATCTTCACCGTGCCGCTGACCTCTACGGGCATCATCAGCACCACACCGGCTACCGCTGCCACAGCTGCCACGCCGCCGATCAGGATAATGGCCGCGCCGCCGCCGTCACCGCCGCCGGAAGAGGGTTTGTCCCCGCCAGGATTGTCCGGCTTGTCCGGCTTGCCGGGATCGACCGTTGCATCGTCCTGTGCGCAGGCAACAATATACTTCATTTCTTCCGCGCCTGCGGTCGTGATAAACGGCACAGCCAGCTCGCCATCAGCATCTGCCGTAATCTGGTTAATGTAGATCAGGCTGTTCGCACCGAATGGATTGTACTTTTCACGACTGACCAGCACCACATACTCTTTTCCTGCCTTGGCATTTTTAAAGGTTGCATAATAGGTGCCGCTCTTTTCCGTTGCAGTACCGGTAGTGATGGAGTTCTCCACCGACGGGGCATCATCATCCAGACTTAACCGGCCGCCACCGCCACCGCCGCCAAAGGTGCCGCCGGAGGAATAGTTATAGTGGATCGTGGCTTCGGTCAATTTTTCGTTTTCCGAATAGATCTTGATCTCGCTCCATTCGCTCTGGGAGCCTGCATAATACACATCTTTTAGTCCGAAGCAATGGAATGCACTTTCTCCAATCACTGTTACACTGGACGGGATCGTAATGCTCTCAAGGTCTGCACCATAGAATGTATACATACCGATCACTGTGATGCCATCCGGAATCACAAAGTTTGAGATTCCTGTATTATAAAATGCAGATGTACCAATCTCGGTGATGCCAGACGGCATCACGACCTCTTTCAGATTATGGCAGTCTTTAAACAATCCTGCGCTGATTTCAGTTACGCCGGACGGAATCGTAAAGGTTCCGGTCAGGTTCGTCTGCTCGAACGCATATGTACCAATGCTGGTCACACTATCTGGCAAATCCATCGAAGTAATAGCGGTTCCAGAAAACGCAGACTTTCCAATGGAAACCAGGTTTTTGGAGAGAGTCACATCCTTTAGGTTGTAGCACCAATCAAATGCGTAATCCCCGATTTGTGTCACACTATCTGGAATCTTGATCGCTGTCAGGCCGCTGCACAGGTCAAAAGCATAGTCTCCAATACTTTTTGTTCCAGATGCAAGTTGAACACTTTCCAGGTTATCACAATCGCGGAATAGATAGGGCGGCACATCCACGATGCCCTGAGGCAGGGTCAGACTACCTTGCAGTGCGCTGCAGTATTCAAAGGCTCTCGCACCAATGGATACCAGCGCATCCGGCAGATTGATAGAAAGCAGTCCGTTGTCGTTCCAGAATGCCCGGCTGCCCAGCGTAGTCAGATTTGCGGGCAGCTGTACGTTCGTCAGGTTATGGCAATTCGCAAATGCGGAGTCTCCAATTTCCAGCAGACTGGACGGTAACTGCACTTCTGTCAGGTTCGAGCAATTGTAAAATGCAAATGCACCAATACTGGTTACGCCATCTTTTACAATGACCTTCTGCACATCGTCTGTATTCCAGGACGCCTGCGAGTAATCAGTCATTCTGCCTGTACCCTGAATAGTCAGCACGCCAGCATCATCCAGCGCCCAGGTCAGATTGGCACCACAACTGCCAGAAGTATGCTTTTCCGCGATATAGGAACGCGTTGCATTGGTTAGTGCATCATTGCCCGCAGCTATGCTGATCTTATTCCAGTCTTCTTCCGTACCGTAATAGAAAACTTTTGTCAATGCGGTACAGTTTTTAAAGGCATCGCTGTAAATATTGGTCACCGTGTCCGGTAAGGTAATTGTTTCCAATGCGGTACAATCCTTAAACATCTCGCCGTCAATTGATACCACACCATACATTAACGTTACAGTTTTCAATTTTTCGCAGCCAGAAAATACGAAATCGGACAATCCGTATACTGCAACGTTGCCAGGAATCGTAATAGAGGTCAGGCTCTTGCAATCCTTGAATGTGCCCATGTAGAGTCCTTCTAGCTTGTCTGAGAGATCGATGGATGCCAAAGAACTGCATTCCAAGAATGCCATGCTGCCAATATAAGAAACATTTTCTCCACCGGAGACTGATACCAGATTTTTGCAGCCGCTGAATGCGGCACTGCCAATGCTTGTAACACTGCTGGGAATATCTAGGGTCTCTATCTTGCTTGCCGTGAATGCGAAGTCACTGATTCCGGTAATGCCCTCGTTCAGAACCAGTTTGTTGACCGGGGATTCACTCATCAAATCGCTGAGCCAAGGCACACGCTCTGCATCGCCAAATAGTCCGGAACCATATTCATACATATCTCCGGTGCCACTGATGGTCAAAGTGCCGTTTGCATCCAGCTTCCAGGTCAGGTTATCGCCGCACTTGCCGGAGCCAACGGTTTCGCCGGTATCACCGGTATCGGGATTTTTATTATCCACCGCAAATTCCACGGTCTGTGCGCGGTTGCCAACTGTGACATCCTGCGTATATTCCTTGTTATTGGCAAAAAGTTTTACCGTGTAGCTGCCCGGTTCAAGGAACATATTGTACTCGCCGTTTGCATCCAGCTTGTTGCTGAGAACTGCGCCGCCGCCCTTTGTTACGCTAAGCACTGCATTTGCACCGTTAGTGCCCGCCGCAACTTTCACGCGGTAGGTGCGATAGGGGCAGGCGCCCCAGCCAAATTCATCATGTACTACCGAGTAATACGCCTCGCCGATCTGCCAGTTTGTGGTAAACAGCTGCTTATCCCACTGCGATTTTACCGACACGACTAAAACCTGAAGAGATACTTTTAAGTGTACGGTAAGCTCTGCCGAACCGGTCAGGTTAAAGGTCATACAATAATCGCAGGTATGCAGGCTCTCCTTTGCCGGGTCTTCTTCGTCTGCTTCCAGCAGCTTAAAGTTACCGGTAACGCCAATGCGTGCATCCATCGTGACATCCACGACTTTCCACAGCACATAGGTTTCAGGATTCAGGTTAATACCAACATACAAAGAACCCTTTGCCTCGGTATACAGCTCACACTCAGCAGGCTTGCTGGTATCGGTCACGGTACCGTTTTTCACGTCCGTGCCGGTAAAGGTATATTCAAAACCGTTGTATTTGTTTGCCTTGAAAGTAAACTCCACATAGGCATCTGCCGTCACCTCTATGGTCGGCTTAATGCCTGCATACAGACCAATGAGCGAGTTTGTGTAACCCAATTCACCGATCTCAAATGCTTCATTGTACTTACCGGTCAAGGTAACTGTACCTGTCAGCCCGGTATCCAGATGCGTACTGATGTACTTTTCTTCGCCATCCAGCATTACCTTGATGCCATATCCAAGCGTAGCATACACACCGCCCGTGATCTTCAGGCTGCCAAGTTCCTTATTTACTACCAGCTCCTTGCCGATAGAATCATCTTTGCCGATTTCCTTGCCATTTTCCATGCCAAGAGCTGCCGGAACAGCAGTCATACCGGCATAGGTCACGCCCTCTGCAGAGCCCTGTTCATATTCAAAGTCCTCTGTGGACGCAGAATCTTCGATCTTCAGTACAGCAAAAACTTCACTCAGGTCGATATCTTCATCGCCCGTAATGGTAGCTGTTGTGCCGGAAACCGAAATATCTTTGACCTTTACGATCAGCATTCCGCCCTCGTCCTGCGGATATACCAGAATATCACCCGGCTGCAAACCCAAAACCCGGCTGTCGGCATTTTCGATCACATAGGTCAGGCTTTCATCATCCTGCATTGCCACCCGGTTTTCGTCCGGTGCAGCACCTTCCGGTTTCAGCAGTTCCACGCCCTCGTTGACCACTGCAAAGTTCGTCGTCACATCACCATCCAGATTGATGGTGCGCGCTTCATCAAAGTCGTTGATGGTCGCATCTTCCAGTTCCTGCATTCCGCCAGTGTACTGGTTGCTGACAAACGCATTGCACAGCGGCTCATAGGTACTATAATCCAGCAGATATGCCTTTACCACAAAGCTGGAAGGAATATCGCCTGTCAGTTTGACCTCGTCCGTTCTTGCTTTGCCGTCCTGGCAAAAAAACGTTGCAATTCGTCCGCTGGCAACCATTTCCTGCTCTGTGTCATCGGTATAGATAGCCACCACAAGGTTTTCCATCATATCCGATACATATTCCACCGTAGCCGTATTGCCACTGACTGTTACACCGATGATCTTTTTTGTACCGTCACCGGTGCCGTTGGTCTGCTGCTCGTCCATACCAGCAAGCAGCAATTTGCCAAAGCTGTCAGTTGCCTCCATCGATACGTCAGAAGTATCCACTTTCGCCTGACTGGTCTGCTCCTGCTCCGTTTGGGCAGAGGCTGCCTGCAAAAACGGGTCCGACACAATGGCTCTCGCCGTTTCCTCGTCCAGCTGGGACGAGGAAGGTTCGTCGGTTTCTTCCACTGCAACAATAGATGCCGCATCGCTGTCCGCAGCCGCAAAAGCAGCCACAGGCGCAATGTTCAGCGCCATTGCCAGTGTCAGAAACACCGCAAGGATTCGTTTCATCGTTCATGATTCCTTTCTATTGATTTTTAAAGTGCATTTGCGCACTTCTGTGCTTATTTTATACCTGTTTTCCTCCGTTCCGCAACCAGTTCTTGGCAGTTTTGGCTTCTATTTTCACATTTCGTCCAAACCACCAAAGTTTCGATTTTGTTTCTGTGCAGTTTGCTTTTTTGCAGAACGCATTCTTTGCGCTTGCTCCACTTTTTGCGCAAAAAGCTGTAAAACAGCCCCGCGAATGCTTTTTTCGTTCATAACTTTGTGATACCATACCTCTATAAGCTTATCACTCAGACGGAGATCCTGCTATGGAACACTACGATTGGAACGAGGGCTGGCTGTTTGCCCCCACATTTGACCCGGCGCTGGTGCGCCCGGAGTGCCCGGAGCTTTCCCTTACCCCGGTGCGGCTGCCGCACACGGTCAAGCCGCTGCCCTATAACTATTGCAGCGAGAACGACTACCAGCGCCTGTGCGGCTACCGGCGGGAGTTTTTTGCGCCCAAGGAGTGGCTGGGCCGCACCGTGCTGCTTACCTTTGGGGCGGTGGCGCACGACGCCACCGTGTTCTGCAACGGGCGGCGGGTGTTCCACCATGGCTGCGGCTACACCGCCTTTACGGTAGACCTGACCGGCGCGCTGCGTCTGGGACAGAAGAACGTGGTGGCTGTGCGCTGCGACAGCCGGGAGGATCTGAACATCCCGCCCTTCGGCGGGCAGCTGGATGCGCTGACCTACGGCGGCATCTACCGCGCCGTCAGTCTGGATATCAAGGAGCCCGCCTACCTGCGGGACGTGTTCATTGAGGCAAAGGCCGAGGGCGATTTCCGCATCTACACCGCCACCGTGGGCGAGACGGTCGGCTGCACCCTGCAAGCCGAGATCCGCAGCCCCGCCGGGAGCCGGGCAGTGTACAGCGGCGAGCTTTCGCTGCCCATCACCGGCACGCTGAACAATGTGCACCCGTGGAGCCTGGAGCACCCCACCCTGTACACCCTGACCGTGCGGCTCATCCGCCCCGGCACCGGCGGTCTGCCAGACCGGGTGCTGGACGAAAAGACCGTGCGGTTCGGCTTCCGCACCGTGCAGTTTGTGGCGGGCGGGCTGTACCTGAACGGGCAGCGGGTGGAGCTGCGCGGTCTTGACCGGCACCAGAGCTACCCCTATCAGGGCTACGCCATGCCGGACAGCCTCCAGCGGCTGGACGCCCAGCTGCTGAAAAAGGAGCTGGGCTGCAACGCCGTGCGCACCTGCTATGCGCCCCCCAGCCCGGCGTTTCTGGACGCCTGCGACGAGCTGGGTCTGCTGGTGTTCCCCGAGATGCCCGGCTGGCAGCACATCGGCGATGAGGTGTGGCAGGCACAGGCGCTGCAAAACTGCCGGGAGATGGTGTGCCAGTACCGCAGCCACCCCAGCGTGTTTTTGTGGGGTGCCCGCATCAGCGGCAGCCCCGACAACGAGGCCTTTTATAAGCGCACCAACGAGGCCATCCACCGGCTGGACCCCACCCGCCCCACGGCGGGCAGCCGCAGCAACCGCAAAAGCCAGCTGCTGGAGGACGTGTACGCCTACAACGATTATTCCTACGCCGGGCGCGGCACAGGCTGCGAGAACCGCGCCGCCGTGACCCCCGACACCCGCAAGGGCTACCTTATCAGCGAGTTCGGCGGACAGAACTTCCCCGCCAAGCCCTTTGACGACGAGCCACACCGTCTGGTGCAGGCGCTGCACCACGCCGCCGTGCTCAACGACAGCATCGCCCAGCCGGGCGTGGCGGGCAGCTTTGGCTGGTGCATGACCGACTACAACACCCACCGGGAGTTCGGCAGCGGCGACCGCATCTGCTACCACGGCGTGATGGATCTGTTCCGCAACCCGAAGCTCTCCGCCGCCGTCTACGCCAGCCAGAAAACGCCCCGTGCCCCCTCCGACATCGTGCTGGAGGTCTCCTCTGCCATGACGCTGGGCGACCTGCCCGGCGGCGCAGCCGCCGCCTGCTGGGTGTTCACCAACGCCGAGAGCGTGCGGCTGTACCGCGGCAACGACTTTGTGGCCGAGTTTGCCCCCGACCGCCGGGGACGCTTTGCCGCCCTGCCCCACCCGCCCATCGAGATCAACGATTTTGTGGGTTCGCTGCTGGAAAAGTACGAGGGCATGGATCACGCCACCGCCGTGCAGGCTGCCGCCATCCTTAACGAATTGCGGCGGGACGCCATGGTGCTTTCGCCCCTTTCCAAGGCGCGGATGCTCTCGCTGCGGCTGAGCTGGAACGAGCTGATGCGGATGTACTACAAGTACATCGGTGTGCTGGGCAGTTCCGCGCCGGTGTACCGGTTCGAGGCGGTATGGCATGGCCGCGCCGTGCGCACCGTGGTGCGGGAGCCGGTGCAGAGCGTCCGGCTGGAATGCACCGTGCATAATCCCCTGCTGACCGATGGCCCCACATGGGACTGCGCCGCCGTCAGCCTGCGCGCCATCGACCAGAACGGCAATCTGCTGCCCTACTGCGGCGAGGCCGTCTGCCTGTCTGTGGAAGGGCCGCTGAAAATTTTAGGCCCCAGTGTAGTGCCCCTGCGGGGCGGCATGGCAGGCACCTACCTTGCCACCACTGGCGAGGCCGGACGCGCCGTGCTGCACTGCCGCATGGAGGGCGCACTGGACACGGAAGCGGTGCTTACCGTGCGCAGCCGGGAGGAGCAAAGCGGTTAATTGCCGTCCTTTCATGATAGATTTGCAGTCTGTTCAAAATTTTATCATGGTTGGCTGATATCCTAGAAGTACAAAGTATTCCGCAGGGCGGCGCTGCTGCCCTGCGTTTCCGTGTGTAAAGCCCCAGAGAAGAGGATGCGAAAACCTATGAGAGAAAAATTCCGTCGATTCATGATCGGGCGCTACGGCACCGATGGCCTGAACCAGTTTCTGAGCATGAGTTCCATCGTGATGCTGCTGGTGTCGCTGCTTACCCGCGTTTCCCTGTTCACATGGCTGGGCGCGGCACTGCTGATTTTGTGCTACTACCGCAGCCTGAGCCGCAACATCTCCAAGCGCACCGAGGAGAACTACCGCTTTTACAGCCTGAAGGACCGGTTCAGCAACAAGTTCCGCAGCCTGAAGGAGCAGTGGGCCAACCGCAAGCTGTACCACTACTACCGCTGCCCCCAGTGTCGCCAAAAGCTGCGCGTGCCCCGGGGACGCGGACGCATCCAGATCTCCTGCCCGCGCTGCGGCACCCAGTTCATCAAAAAGAGCTGAGCCGCCATGTTCGGATATGTGATCCCGGATCGGGCCGGCCTCAGCCCTGAAGCGCAGAGCCGCTACCGCTCGGCCTACTGCGGGCTGTGCCGCCGCATCGATGCTCTGCACGGGCTGCGGGGACGGTTCAGCCTGAGCTATGACCTGACCTTTTTGAACATTCTGCTGTGCAGTCTGTACGAGGGCGAGACCCCCGCAGACAGCGGCATCAGCCGCTGCCCCATCCACCCGGTACATGGTGTGCTTTGGCGCAGCGCCGACCCTACCGACTACTGCGCCGACCTGAGCGTGGCGCTGCACTACTATAACGCACAGGACAAGTGGCAGGATGACCATAACCTGCTGGCGCTGGGGTACAGCGCTCTGCTGGACAACAGCACCGCCGAAGCCGCTCTGCGCTGGCCGCGCCAGTGCAATGCTATCCGCTCGTGTCTCGCCAAGCTTGCCGAGTACGAGGCCGCCGGCAGCACCGACCTTGACGCGGTGTCCGGCTGCTTTGGCACCCTGATGGCAGAGCTGTTCGACTACCGGCAGGACCGCTGGGCGCCGGAGCTGCGCAGCATCGGCTTCCATCTGGGCAAGTTCATCTACCTGCTGGACGCCTACGACGACCTGCCCCGCGATAAGCGCCGGGGCGCGTACAATCCCCTGCGGGAGCTGAGCACCCACCCGGACTACGAGGAAGAGATGCTGGACATCTTCGAGCTGCTGCTGGCACGCTGTGCGCAGAACTTTGAGCGTCTGCCCTGCGTGGAGGACGCAGACCTGCTGCGCAACATCCTGTATTCCGGCGTGTGGCTGAAATACAACTGCAAAAACGCAAAACGCACCGGAAAGCCCGATGCGTCTTGATTTTGTACCGATGTTCCGGTAAAATAAAACGGATATGGTGCAGCAGTGCTGTACCGTCAGTATAATGAGTGAGGAAGTATACCGAGCATGAGAGATCCCTATGAGGTGCTGGGCGTTCAGCGCGGCGCAAGCGACGACGAGATCAAAAAAGCATACCGCGCCAAGTGCAAGCGCTGGCACCCGGATTTGAACCCCAACGACCCCACGGCCGAGGAGCACTTCAAGGAGGTGCAGGCCGCCTACGATGCCATTACCAAGGGCGATACCGGCCCCCAGATGGGTGGCAACCCCTACGGCGGCTACCAGCAGCAAAGCTACAACCGGCAAGGTTATGGTCAGCAGGGCTACGGCCAGCAGAACTACGGCTACACCGGTTTTGACGGCTTTGATGGGTTTGAGGGCTTCGACCCCTTTGGCTTCGGCTTTGGCTTTGGCGGCTACCAGCAGGCCGGGCCCAGCGCCTCCGGTACCGACACCCCGGAGATGCAGGCTGCCCGCAACTTTGTGGCCAGCGGCCGCTATGCCGAGGCGCGCCGTGTACTGGACGGCATGACCGGACGCAATGCGCGGTGGTATTATCTCTCCTCGCTGGCCAATCAGGGCCTTGGCAAAAGCGTAGACGCCCTGCAGGACGCCCGCCGCGCTGTGCAGCTGGACCCGAACAACACCGAGTACCAGATGCACCTGCGCCGGATGCAGAACCCCGGCCAGACCTACCGCACCCAGACCACCTACGCCCAGCCCGGCGGGTTTGGGCGCTGGTGCTGGAGCATGATCTTGCTGAACCTGCTGTGCAACTGCTGCTGCGGCGGCTGGGGCTTCCGTGGGTTCAGAATGTGATGGGAAGAGAACGATTTGAAATGGCTTCCGCTGCGCTCTAGCCATTTTCAGCGGAAAAGTTATTTTAAATTTTGGGATAGCGGAACGCCTGCGGGCGTTCCGCTATCCCATTTTCACAGGAGGGGTCATAAAGGGAAACCACCTGTCAACCGCCACGTCCCTCCCCGTGAAAAAGTAAATCGGGAAAATCCGCAGATTTTCCCGATTTACAAATAAAAATAAAATTCCGCTATTGATGCGCAGAGCATCGCGGAGCGCATTCCAAATCGTCCACTGCCAAAAAAGGCTGCTGCACGCACGGTGCAGCAGCCTTTTTCTGTTTACTGATGTAAGGGGTCGCTCTTACTTCTGGGGAGCTTCGAAAGCGATGGCGGTAGCACCGGCAGCGGCGTCCACGCTCTTCAGAGAGATGGGTGCCACCTCGTAGTGCAGGGTGTCAAAGCTCTGGGTATTGCCGTCCTCGGTGGTGAACTCCAGAACGTAGACAACATCACTCTGCTTGTCAGCCTCGACGTCGCGGGTGATGACGATGCTCTCGCCGTCAGCCAGACCCTCGCCTGCCAGGTTCTCGCCCTTGTCCTCAGAGCCTGCATCGTACAGGTACAGCTCGGTCACCTTGCTGCCGGTGGTGTTGTACACGGTGTACTCGGCAGAAGTAGCCTCAGCCTCAGAGGAAGCGACCTCGGAGGAAGCGGCCTCGGAAGAGGCAGCAGCAGAGGATGCAGTGGAGGATGCGGTGGAGGATGCAGCAGTAGAGGCAGAGCCGCCGCAGGCGGTCATGCCGACAGCCAGTGCCAGAGCGGCAGCGGCAATTGCAACAGTCTTGAGCTTCATAGGGAAATCTCCTTTTTCTTCTTTTGTTGGTGTCAGGCCTCCGGCAGCATACCAACTGCCTTGGTTGGCCTGATGTCCTTCCATTATACGCATGTTGACGAAAATAGCAAGCTTTTTTCGTTAAAAATCAACGATGAAGCAAGAACTGTTACCATTTTGACATGAATTTGGAACATTTTAGGTGATGTAAACTTGAAGCAAATTGTTAATGCTCCAGTCTGCCCCTGTGCGCCCGCCGGAGAGCGGACGAAAAAAAATTTATTTTTCCCCTTGACAACGCCCCACCGCCGTTGTATACTGTGCATCGTGAACAGCGTTCATGTTGGGAGGTGAGCGTACGAATCCAATGGCAACGTCCAAAGCGGACATCCTGAAAACCAGCCGGGAGCTGATCCAGCAGAACGGCTGGGCAGCGGTCAACATCCGTGCGGTCGCCGCAGCCTGCGGGGTCTCCGTGGGCTGCATCTACAACTACTTCGGCTCCAAGACCGAGCTGGTAAGCGCGGCAGTGGAAAGCATCTGGAACGACATCTTCCACCACCCGGAGGATGAAGCCGTGTTTCAGGATACCCTGTCCTGCATCCGGTGGATGTACCGGCAGATGGAATACGGCTGCCAGCAGTATCCCGGCTTCTTCACCCACCACGCGCTGGGTTTTGTGCAGCAGGACACCGATGACGGCAAGCAGCAGATGCGGCAGACATGGCAGCACATTCTGGATGCTTTGTGCAACGTGCTGCGCCACGATGCCAAAGTCCGTCCTGACGCCTTTACCGAGCAGTTCACCCCGGAGCAGTTTGCGGGCATCCTGTTCTCCCTGATGCTGTCTGCGGTGGTGCAGCAGAGCTTCGACCCCTCTGCGGTGCTGGAGATCGTGCGCAGAACCATTTATTAAGCAAAAAACATCCCACAGTCCTGTGGGAGTTTTTTAAGCCTCAATGTGAACATAGTTCAATTTGGCTTCTGTGCCCCGCAGACCATACTACTGCAAGCCCTTTTCCCTACGATGCCTCCGGTACGGCTCGGCCGCGCCGGTTCGCTATAAAATCAAAAACAACACCTGCGATCAAAACAAACAAAGGAGAAAAACGTATGAGAGCTATTATTGAGACTGTTTTCGACATCTTCTATCTGGTCACCGTGCTCACGGTGGGCATCCGCATGATCTGCGGCAGCAAGGCCGGCACCCAGTTCCGTCTGTTCGGCCTGATGGCCGTTGTGCTGGGCGCGGGCGATTCCTTCCATCTGGTGCCCCGCGCACTGGCGCTGTGCACCACCGGCCTGGAAAGCTACGCCGTGCCGCTGGGTCTGGGCAAGTGGATCACCTCTGTGACCATGACCGTGTTCTATGTGCTGCTGTACTACGTCTGGCGCAAGCGCTACCAGATCGAGGGACAGAAGAACGTGACCGCCGCTGTGTACGCCCTGTCCGCTGTGCGCGTTGTGCTGTGCATGATGCCGCAGAACCAGTGGCTCACCAACCACACCCCGCTGGCATGGGGCATCCTGCGCAATGTGCCCTTTGCCCTGCTGGGTCTTCTGATCATCGTGCTGTTCTACCGCAGCGCCAAGCAGAACAACGATAAGGCCTTCCGCTGGATGTGGCTGACCATCGTGCTGAGCTTCGGCTTCTATATCCCCGTGGTGCTGTGGGCAGATGTCAACCCCCTGATCGGTATGCTGATGATCCCCAAGACCTGCGCCTACGTCTGGACGGTGCTCATCGGCTACAACGCCATGAAGGCCGAGACCGGCAAGCAGAACTAAGCTTTCCCCCTGCGGTTTTTCCGCTGCTTAACAAAAAAGTCCGCCGACAGACAGCGATGCACTGCTCTGCCGACGGGCTTTTTATTCAATTTCTTTTTACCCCTCGGTGAAATATTCCGGGTGGACGCTGCGGGCCTGCTCCACCGAAAGCTTATAGCGGTTCAGGTGGCTTTCCAGTGCCTCGCCCAGTTCATCGGCGGTGCCGTGCAGCACCATTTCCAGAATGCGGGTGTGGGCAGCGCAGACGGACTTGTTCTCGTTGGTCTGCAAGCTGAACTTGCGGATGCGCTCCACATGCTGCAGCTCGCCCAGCATGTGGTCAAAATGCGCCTCCATGCCGGTGATCTCAAAGGCCTTGCGGTGGAACTGGTTGTCCAGTTCCAGCAGGCGGGTCTCCCGGTCCGGCTGGGTCAGGTCAGCTTCCAGCAGACGGTAGTTCTCGATGATCTGCCGGTACTCCTGCTCCTGCTGGTCTGTCAGGCGGCCGCGCACCCGGTTCAAGATCTCTTTTTCAAGGGTAAAGCGGGCAAACTGCTCCAGCTCCATCCGCTTCAGGTCGATGGGGGCCACATGGGTGCCGCTTTGCGGCTTGATGTCCACCATGTGGGCAATATTGAGCATGATCAGCGCCTCCCGCATGGGGGTGCGGCTGATGCCCATCTGCTCCGCAAGCTCCCTGTCGTTCAGGGGGTCGCCGGGCTTCAGCTCCATGGTGATGATCCGGCTTCGGATGGTCTGATATGCCTGTTCCCTCGCACTCAAAGATGCCATTGCAGTGTTCTCCCTTCGGGGTCAGTTGGTAATATATTAGTATATGACCATATTACCCAACTGCCGGGCAACTGTCAATAGCAGGAGCAACCGAAATTTGCGGACATTTTTTTGCTATTTTGTTCAATGAAGTGCCCGCGCCGGGCGGTACACCACCGGCAGCCACACAAAAGCCACCGCCAAGCCGCAGGCCACATCAATGACCGAGTGCTGCTTGGTGAACACGGTGGACAGGCAGATCAGCGCCGCCCACGCCCATGCCAGCACCTTGCGCAAAGGCTTTCCCTCTGCCAGCTTGCTGTGGCTGAAAGCCATTGCCATGCAGGCGGAGCTCTGGCAGTGGATGGAGGGGCAGACGTTTACGGCGGCGTCTGCTTTCCACAGCAGCTGCATGACCCGCAGCGCCGGGTTGTCCCTGCCAAGGGTCTCCACGGCGGGGCGCAGTTCCAGCCCGTTGGGCAGGATCATGTACACGATCAGGCAGAAGGTCATGCCGGAAAACATGGTCAGGCAGAGCTTATCGTAGGTAGCAGTATCACACCACCACAGTGCCGCCGTCACCCCCGCCAGCAGCAAAAACCAGCTGCAATAGGGGAGCACGAACCACTCGTTGAAGGGGATCAGATCGTCCAGCGGACTGTGAATGATATATTTCGGGGCGGTGATGGTAAGATCCAGCCAGAAGAACCAGATCAGGTACACCACCCAGTACAGCTGGTACCACAGGTGCGGGCGGCACCGGCTGCGCAGTTGGCTAAGCTTCATGTCGTTTCTCCTATTTTTTATGTGAATTGACGTGTTATTATAGCACATTCCGTCCACTTGCGCAAATGCTGCCCCTGCGATACAATAAAAATAAGCTGGATCTTATTATAAAAGGAGTACGTCATGCCACAACAATTTCCCGCCATCCGTCTGGTCGCGCTGGATCTGGACGGCACCCTGCTGAACCGTGAGGGTCACGTCACCCCCCGCACCCGCGCCGCCCTGCAGGCCGCCGTGGACAAGGGCGTGTACATCGTGCCCGCCACCGGGCGTCCGCTGGCCAGTCTGCCGCCGGAGGTGGCGCAGCTGCCCGGCATCCGCTACGTTATCACCTGCAACGGTGCCGCCGTGTGGGACTTGGGCACCGACCCCGTGGGCGCAGTGTACAGCCGCTATTCCAACGCGAAAGAGCACCGCACCAGCACCCCGGTCTGCCTGCTGCACAGCCTGATGCCGGTGGAGACTGCCCGCGAAGCCTTTGCGGTCTGCGAGAGCTTCCACGCCGACCTGCGCATTTTTTCGGACGGATACGCCTGCACCGATGCCCGCAGCATTGCGCTGGCCGCTGCCCGGGCAGCAAAGAAGGACAGCACCGAAGCGCGCCAGCCCAACGATGGCCGCTTTACCATCCTGCGGGATGCCGCCGAGTGGATGAGCCGCAACGCCTTTGCCATTGAAAAGCTCTGCGTGTTCTTTGAGGATCCGCAGCAGGCTGCGGCTGCGCTGCCCCGTTTCCGGGCCATCCCGGGCGTGGAGATCGTGCAGGGGTCGCCGAAAAACGTGGAAGTGACCGCCGCCGGTGTGGACAAGGGCGAGGCGCTGCGCGCGCTGGCAGACCGGCTGGGCGTCCCGCACGCATGCACCCTTGCGGTGGGCGACAGCGAGAACGACCGCGCCATGCTGCAAAAGGCCGGGGTGGCCGCTGTGATGGCAAACGGGATGCCGGAGATCCGGGCGCTGGCGCACCTTGTCAGCAAGGCCGACTGTGATCATGACGGCGTGGCCGAGATATTGGAAGCCCTTGGCATCTGAGCCAGTTTTTGCAGGTTTTTCACAGCATTTTCACCGGGTTTTGCTCCGATTTTTCGGATCATTCGTCATTTTTGTGCAATGTATACAAGCTATTATGCTAAACATTGTGCTTGTTGAGTATTACCAAAGTCGGGC
>CAKSWQ010000027.1 GCA_934512105.1 uncultured Faecalibacterium sp.
AGGTAGCGAGTTCGAGCCTCGTCGGCCGCTCCAATACGAAGCCATCGTTGATGCAGAAATGCAAAAGCGATGGCTTTTTGTTTTGTGTGGCAATGGCCGAGAATGCCCACAGCGCCGCGCTTCCGTAGGAAGCGGCGCTGCAACTGCCGTTGTCCATCACAACCCCACTTGTGAAAAAGGAGTAGCGGAACGCCCGCAGGCGTTCCGCTACTCCGAAATTTTAAATACTATTTCCGCTGAACATGGCTAGAGCGCAGCGGAAGCCATTCCAAATCGTCCCGCTTGCCATAGCAAAGAGCCGCCGTACAACGCGATGCACGGCGGCTCTTCTTACAATATAAATATGGCGGCACCGCCGCACGGCACATTACATCACCATGGTAATAATCAGTGCACACAGTGGCAGGGTGACGATACTGAGCAGGGTGGTCAGCACCACGCTCCCGGCGGCAAAATGTTCATCGTGGCCGAACTGCACCGCAAATACCGAGGTGATGGCGGCAGCCGGGCAGCATTCCAGCAGCGTGACCACCTGTGCGGCAGTGCCGTGGAAACCCAGCACCCCGAACAGTGCCAGCGTAGCCGCAGGGATCAGCAGCATCCGCACAGAGGCGAGTTTCCAGATGTGCTTGTCGGTCACGATGCTGCGCACGTCACCGGCGGCGATCAGCATACCGGTGATAAGCATGGATAGCGGGGTGTTCACCCCGGCCAGCAGCTCCAGCGGCTGGGTGATTAAAGCAGGCAGCGGGATCTGCAGCAGATAGATGCCCAGACCCACCACAATGGCGTACAGCACCGGAGTGCGCACCAGACTGCGGGCGACCTCCCTTACACTGGAGCCGCCGCTGACAAGGCCGTAGCCCAGCGTCCACAGCAGAATGTTGAACACAGTAACGTAGGCGCTGGCATACAAAAGACCCTCAGAGCCGAACAGCGCCGAAATGAGCGGGAAGCCCATGTATGCCGCGTTGGAAAAAATGCAGGCAAACCGGAAAATGGGCATCCGGCTGCCGGTCTTGCGGGCCGTGAGCAGCAGGGTGATCACGGTGCCCAGCAGCACGGACAGGATACTCATACCGAAAGCTGCCAGCAGATTGCGCAAAATCTGGGCGCTGAACTCCATGCGGTAAGAGTTTACCACCATGGCCGGTACGATAATGTACACCAGCAGATTGGAAAGCGCCTGTTTGTTTTCCAGCTTGAGCACACCGGTCTTGACCGCCACCATGCCTGTGCCGATCAGCAGGAACAAGACCGCGACCTGCTGCGCGGTGATGAGAGCCAGTTCCATAAAATTCTCCTCCTCCAAGTCATAACGTGTATACCACGAAAGATACAACACAGATATAGCACAAAACCCTGCGGAGCGCAAGGCTGGACGCAGGGTTTTGCAAGATTTTGCAGAAAATGCTTACAAAATAACATTTTTGATCAGCAGGGAAATGCTGCCGTCATCGGCGCGCAAAAACTCTACCTCCGATTCGGCGTTCAATAGTTCGGTGGGGATCTTTACCTCGATGCCGTTGGCGGTGCGCAGGCTGCGGCTCTCCATGCGGCGGATACGGGCGGGGGTCACGGTCACCGGCTGGGCGGCGCCGTCAAGGACATCACTCTTTTCCACATAGTCGTCAAAGGGCACGGCGGCGAGGGGGTATTCCTCCTCCAGCTGCTGGCGCACCTGCTGGATGGACACCTGATTGTCGTTGTCGGCGGCCTGATTGGCGATCATCATGGCTACCTGTGCCTCCACATGGGGCGTTTCGGCGTAGTTTTCCTGCACAGCCTGCACGGCGGCTTCCTGAATGGCTTGCAGCTTCTTCTTTTCCGGCTGAGCAGTGGTGTACTGGAACACCACGGTGGAAAGGTAAAACTCCTTGTGACCGTCAATATCGTACTTCTTTTCCAGCAGCCGCATGGAGTAATCGGTCAGGTCTACCAGTGCACCCTCCTCCACCTTGCCGCTCTGGGTGGGCAGGCAGGCGCGCTGCTGGATGATGGAGTTTACCGGGGCACCCTCTACGGTCTCCATATAATGGGTGTAGCCGTTTTTGTAGTTCAGCTTCAGGATGCCCAGCCACGGCGCACCGTCTCGGGTAAAATCCACCACGGCAAGGTCTGCCCCGGGGATGGTGGTGTGGGCGTGCATATAGTCAAACAGCACCCCGGCAATGCGGCAGGAAAGATCCACAAAGTCCTGATTGTGTTCCAGCTCATTTTTAAAGGCCGAGTCCGGCAGCGGGCGGCACTGGCGGATCTCGTCGCTGGCCAGCAGCTTTTCAATGTGGTTCTGCAGGTAGGCGTTCTTTTCGGCAGTCAGTTCCATGGGCCCGCCGCTGAGCACCGGCGCATCCATGGTGGTATCCAGAACGTGCAGAATGGCCTGATGAATGATGATCTCCATTGTTGCTCCTCATTTCGTGACGTAGTGTTTGCGCCCAGTATAGCACAACCGCCGGAAAAAGGCGAGAGCCGCCCGGGTATTTTGCGGATTCTACAATTTACAAATCCCGCCAAAAGGGCTATACTTATAATATCTGTGCAAAAGGAGGTGGAACTGGTGGACGAGCAGCTGGAACAGATCGAAGGCGTCGTAGAGGATATCATCTACGAGAACGAGGATAACGGCTATGTGGTGTTCGAGATCTCCGGCGGCGGTGTGCTCACCGTGGTCTGCGGCATCGTAGGCGAGTTGCACGCAGGGGAAAGCGTCATCTGCCGCGGCCGGTACGAAAACCATGCCACCTATGGCCGCCAGTTCCACGCGCAGGAATGCGAGACCGATATGCCCAAGGATCTGGAAGCGGTGTATGCCTTTCTGGCCAGCCGCTCCCTGCCGTATATCGGCGCAAGAACTGCGGATAAGATCATTGATATGTTCGGCGCTGAGGCGCTGGAGGTCATCGCCAACGACCCCGCCCGGCTGACTAAGATCCCCGGCATCTCGCCGGATAAAGCTGACCGCATCCAGCAGGAATTTAAGCGGATGTTCGGGATGCGGGAGCTCATCGCCTATCTGGCGCAGTTCGAGATCAGCCCCCGCAAGGCCATGGAGGTGTTCAAGGCTTTTGGGGTGGGGGCAATGCAGGCCATCGCGTCAAACCCCTATCTGCTGTGCGGCGAGCCGTTGCAGCTGGACTTCCGCCACGCGGACAGCATCGCCCAGTATTACCACATGGAAGGGGACTGCTCCCAGCGGCTGGAAGCCGCCCTGCTGCGCACTTTGCGCCACAATGCGGGCAACGGCCACACCTGTCTGCCCCGGGCGCAGCTGCTGGCCACTGCCTCCAACTTTATCCATCAGCCGCCGGAAAAGCTGGCCCGGGCGCTGGATCATTGCATCGAAACGGAAGAACTGTGCGTAAAAATGTTCGATGCCGTACCTTATATTTATCTGCCGGATCTGCTGGCTGCGGAGCAGGACATTGCCGACCGGCTGGATCTGCTGGCAAAGCGCGGCAAGAACACCGCCCGGGATCTGGATAAAAATATCCAGATCTTAGAGCTGACGCAGGGCTTTGCCTACGCACCTCTGCAAAGGGAAGCCATCCGCAAGGCCATGACCGAAAACTGCCTTGTGCTCACCGGCGGCCCAGGCACCGGCAAGACCACCACCGTCAACGCCATTTTGCAGTTGCTGGAAAACCAGGCCGAGCGGGTTGCCCTGTGCGCCCCCACTGGACGCGCCGCCAAGCGGCTCAGCGAGCTGACCGGCCGCAAAGCCAGCACCATCCACCGCCTGCTGGAGGTGGACTACACCGGCGGCGTGGTCAGTTTTATCCATAACGACAAAAACCTGCTCAAGTGTGATGTGGTCATTCTGGACGAGATGAGCATGGTGGACGTCAAGCTGTTTCAGGCGCTCATTGCGGCGCTGCGCTACACCTGCCGTATTATTATGGTAGGCGATGCCGACCAGCTGCCCAGCGTAGGCGCGGGCAACATCCTCAGCGAGGTCATCCGCTCCGGCTGCGTGCCCACCGTCTGCCTGAACGAGATCTTCCGGCAGGCAAAGCGCAGCCTCATCGTGGAAAACGCCCACCACATCATCTCCGGCGAGCCGCTGCAAAAGGGCAGCAAGACCGACGACTTCTTCTTTCTGGAAGCAGACGGCGAGGCCGCGCAGCGTCTGGTGTGCGACCTTGTTACCACTCGATTGCCCCGGAGTTACGGCTTTGACCCCATCCGGGACATTCAGGTGCTGTGCCCCACAAAGCTTGGCCCCACCGGCACGCAGGCGCTGAACGTGGAGCTGCAAAATCTGCTCAACCCGCCCCAGAAGGGCAAGCCCCAGCTGCAAAGCGCCGCCCGGGTGTTCCGGGTGGGGGACAAGGTGATGCAGGTACGCAACAACTACGAGATCGTCTGGAACCGCATCGGCGGCGAGCAGGGTGTAGGCGCCTACAACGGCGATATCGGCATTGTGGAAAGCATCAATGTGCGGGAGCGCTCCATGGTGGTGCGCATGGATGACCGGCGGCTGCTCTACCCGGCGGAAAACCTGAACGAGCTGGAGATCGCCTACGCCATTACGGTGCACAAAAGTCAGGGCAGCGAATTCCCGGCGGTGATCCTGCCGGTGGCGCAGGTGCCGCCAAGGCTGTGCTACCGCAACCTGTTCTACACCGGCGTTACCCGCGCGCGCAGGCTGTGCGTTGTGGCAGGACGCAGGGATGTGGTGAACAGCATGATGAGCAACATCCGGCAGAACCTGCGTTACAGCGGCCTGTGCGCCCTGCTGCAGGCCGGACAGCCGCCACAGCAGCTCAGCACAGAAGGGGAGAGCCCCTGATAAAACCGCACAGAACAGCGGCAAAGATTGTATACTTTTTGCCGCAACTATGTTATACTAAAGCAGTCTTTGTTTTTTGCCCGCAGCTGCGGGCGTTACATACATGATAGAGGAACGCAGAGAAAGGAATCAGGCAATTATGGCACAGAATGATATCGGCATTGACCTTGGTACTACTACCATCATCATCGCGCAGGAGGGCAAGGGCGTAGTGCTCAACCAGCCCAGCGTTGTAGCAATGGATACCCGCAAGAACACCGTGCTGGAGGCCGGCGACAAGGCACTGGCTATGGTGGGACGCACGCCCAACTACATTTCCGCTATCTTCCCGCTGAAGGATGGCGTCATCAGCGACCACACCATGACCCGGGAACTGATCTGCCGCTTTGTCAAGCAGGTGTACAGTTCCCACATGGTCAAGCCCCGGGTGGCCGTGTGCGTGCCCGCCGCCATTACCGGCATCGAGAGCGACGCTGTGGTGGAGGCTGTGGTGGCTGCCGGTGCCCGTCAGGTGTATCTGATCGATGAGCCTATCGCTGCCGCCCTTGGCTCCGGCATCGACATCACCCTGCCGGACGGCCGCATGATCATTGATATCGGCGGCGGTACCACGGATATCGCCGTGCTGAGCCTTGGCGGCAAGGTAAAGGCCACCAGTGTGCGCGTGGCCGGTAACCACTACGATGAGGAGATCCTCAAGCACGTCCGCAACAAATACAGCATTGCCATCGGCCAGCGCACCGCCGAGGAGCTGAAAAAGCACGTTGCCTGCTGCCCCCAGAAGACTGATTTCCACGAGAGCATGGAGATCAAGGGCCGCAGCCTGCTCACCGGTCTGCCGGTGCGCGTGACCGTTTCCACCGATGACCTGTACGAGCCGGTGATGATGCTCAGCGAGCAGATCGGCACCGCAGCCCATCAGGTGCTGGAAAAGACCCCGCCGGAGCTGGCAGGCGATATCTACCGCAACGGTGTCATGCTGACCGGCGGCGGCGCCCAGCTGCACGGCCTGACCGAATATCTGAGCCAGGAGCTGAAGGTGGAGGTCACGGTCTCGCCGGATCCCGTAAACTGCGTTGCACTGGGCACGGCACAGAGCCTTTCCATCGGTGATAAGCTGGAAACCGGCTTTACGGACGCTACCCCGCGCATCGGCCGCCGCTAAGTTGGGTCGTTTTGTCCATGCCATATCACAAAGCAGCAAAAAGAAAAATTGTTAATTTTTGTTGAAATAAATGGCAAAATACGGTATACTATACCCAAATTGATTTTCTGCTAACGATCTTGTATCGCTTGCAGTATCCAACAAACAGGAGGAAAAACCATGGACTTAGGTTTCGATGTGGTCGTTACCATTACTGGTATCGTGCTGGTGTTCCTGATCCTCGTGCTGCTGATGGCGATCATCACGCTGGAGGGCAAGATCTTCGACTCGATGAATGCCAAGAAGAAGGCCGCCAAGACTGCTGCGCAGGCACCTGCCGCAAAGCCCGCTGCCGCTCCGGTACAGCAGGCTGCGCCCGCTCCTCAGGTGGAGGAAGGCATCCCCGGTGATGTGGTGGCTGCCATTATGGCTGCTATCCATGCAATGGGCAACGGCAAGTACACCCTTAAAGCAGTGCGTCGTGGCAAAAATGGCTGGGGCAAGGCCGGCGTGAACGACACCACGGCCCCGTTTTAACACAGGAGGAAGAGCATGACACAGTTTATTGATACTCTGGTCGGTATTTTCCAAAGCTCCGGCTTTGCACAGTTTGGCCAGCCCGGCGGCTGGCTGTACGCCGTGATGATCTGCGTGGGCTGCTTTTTGCTGTACCTCGCCATCGTCAAGGAGTTCGAACCTCTGATCCTGCTGCCCATGGCCTTTGGCATGATCCTTGCCAACCTCCCCGGCAGCGGCATCATCCACATGCAGTACTTCGTCGGTGACGGTCTGGAGCACCCCATGTGGGTCGAGATCCTGAACAACGGCGGTCTGGCCGATATGCTCTACATGGGCGTTAAGCTGGGCATCTACCCGCCGCTGATCTTCCTCGGCATCGGCACCATGACCGACTTTGCACCCCTGATCTCCAACCCCAAGAGCCTGCTGCTGGGCGCTGCCGCACAGTTCGGTATCTTCGGTACTTACATGGGCGCCCGTCTGCTGGCCGCTACCGGTCTGGTGGACTTCACCCAGAAGCAGTCCGCTGCCATCGCCATCATCGGCGGTGCCGACGGCCCCACCGCGATCTTCGTTACCTCCCGTCTGGCACCTGAGCTGCTGGGCAGTATCGCCGTGGCAGCGTACAGCTACATGGCACTGGTGCCCGTCATCCAGCCGCCTATCATGAAGGCACTGACCACCTCCAAGGAGCGCTCTGTTGTTATGAAGCAGCTGCGCACCGTCTCCAAGACCGAGAGGATCATCTTCCCCATTATGGTCACCATCATCGTTTCCCTCATCGTGCCCGATGCCGCCGTTCTGGTCGGTATGCTGATGCTGGGCAACCTGATGAAGGAGTGCGGCGTTGTGGATCGTATCCAGAAGACTGCTGGTAACGAGCTGATGAATATCATCACCATCTTCCTTGCCCTGTCTGTTGGCTGCACCACCAGTGCAAACACCTTCCTGAACACCCGCACCCTGTTCATCATCGTGCTGGGTCTGATCGCCTTCTCCTTCGGCACCGCAGCCGGTGTGCTGTGCGGTAAGGTCATGTACAAGCTGACCGGCGGTCAGGTGAACCCCCTGATCGGTTCTGCAGGCGTTTCCGCTGTGCCTATGGCCGCTCGTGTTTCCCAGAAGGTCGGTCAGAGCGAGAACCCCTCCAACTTCCTGCTGATGCACGCCATGGGCCCCAACGTGGCCGGCGTTATCGGTTCTGCCGTTGCTGCTGGTATCCTGATCAACATCTTCGGCTAATCACATCCTGAAGCACCATCCCAAGAGCCATCGCACAGCCTCGTGCGGTGGCTCTTTTTGCGCAGAACAATTTTAAATGGCCGCCGCCATCGGGCTGCAACAAATACACTTTCACGAGAGAGTGTGAAGGCGTCCCCTTGGGGGAGCTGGCTGCGAACGCAGTGAGCAGACTGAGGGGGAAACCAGCGCGGAAGCTGCCGTTTCCAGCTACGACCCCTTCTGTGAAAAAGAGGTTCTGAAACGCCCGCAGGCGTTTCAGAACCTCAAATATTAAAATATACTTTCCTTGAACAATGGTCAGAGCGCAGCGGAGGCCATTCAAAATCGTTTTACCCAAAGGGCTGATAGCGGCTTTTTCCTGTTTGTGTTTGTCAGCTCCTTGTGCTATCATAGAGAAAAACAGGGCGCAAAACGCCCCTAAAACAGGAGGGAGCCGTTATGGAAAAAATCAAGCTCGAGGTCGCAGGCATTCCGGCTGTCCTGTACGGCAAGCGTAGCCGCAGGGTCTATCTTTACGTCCATGGCAAAAATGGCAGCGCGGCCGAGGCTGCCCGCTTTGCCCACACAGCCTGCCCAGCAGGCTGGCAGGTGCTGGCTGTTGATCTGCCGGAGCACGGCACCCGGAAAAACAGCCCGGAAAAGCTGGTGCCATGGGTGGTCACCCGGGAGCTGCAGGCAGTCTACGCCCGGATGCAGCCGGTGTGGAAGCACATCCGGGTGTACGGGGTCAGCATCGGGGCGTGGTTTGCCATGCAGGCGTTGCAGACGCAAAAGCCGGAAAAGGCGCTGCTTGTCTCCCCGGTGGTGGATATGGAAAAGCTCATCCTTGCCCTGATGCAGCAGGCAGGGGTAACGGAGGAGCAGCTGCGCACGGCAGGGGAAATCCCAACCGCCATGGGAGAGACTCTCTCGTGGCCGTACCTGTGCTGGGTGCGGGAGCACCCGCTGCACTGGAAGGTGCCCACGCAGGTGCTCTATGCCGATACAGATCCCCTTACCGGGCACACGGCCATGGAACAGTTCCGGCAGCAGACCGGGGCGCACCTGACCATTCTGGAGGGCGGGGAACACTGGTTCCATACTGAGACCCAGCTGGCCGCTCTGCAAGGCTGGGAAAGCTATCATTTATAATAAGCAGTTTCCCTTTCTCGAGCCTGTGAAAATGTAAGCCCGGAAAATCTGCGGATTTTCCGGGCTTACATATAAACTCTTCCACAACAAAACGCCGCTGACGGCTTTGTGCATCGTCAGCGGCGTTTTGTTTATTGAAAACAGGATTGTGAATGGCAGGATCAGACTTTTGCTTCGCTGTTGTGCTCGGCCTTCTTGTAAGCAGAGAAGGAGTGGAACACAATGTTCAGGCCCAGCACGATCAGCAGCACGGCAAGGATCAGCTGCAGGCCGTTTGCGATGAACACAGCACCCCAAGTGGTCTCACCGGCAGGGATGGTGACAGAAGCGGCGGTGCTGATGGCCTTGACCATAGCGATCAGGCGCTGCACCAGTGCGGTAAAGGTGACGCACAGCATGATGACCAGCGGGGGGAACAGCATCTTGTTGCTGCGGCCGGTCACCTTCAGGAACACGCACAGGGTAGCCAGCACCAGTGCACTCAGCAGCTGGTTGGCAGAGCCGAACAGCGGCCAGATGTTGGCGTAGCCGATCTTGGTCAGGATGAAACCGAACACCAGCGTGATAAAGGTGGAGAAGTACACATTGCAGAACAGCTTGCGCCAGCCCTCAGCGTGCTCCATGTCGTCCACGCTGAACAGCTCCTGGAAGCTCATGCGGCCAATACGGGCTACGGCATCCAGACTGGTCAGAGCCAGTGCAGAAACGCACATGGTCATAAACACGGTAGCAGCGTAAGCGGGCACGCCGAACATCTCAAAGAAACCGGCAACGCCGCGGCTGAAGATCTGGAACGGGGTACCGGCGGCAGGGGTGCCGTCGGCAGCTGCGGCAGCACCGGCAACGCACAGAGCCAGAACAGCCAGCAGGCTTTCGAGGATCATGGCACCATAGCCGACCTTCAGCATATCCTTCTCGTTCTCAACGGTCTTGGAGGAAGTACCGGAGGAAACAAGGCTGTGGAAGCCGGAAACTGCACCGCAGGCCACGGTGACGAACAGGATGGGGAACATGGTGCCCAGCTTTTCGTTGGTAAAGCCGGTGAACACAGGCAGGTTCATGGTGGGGTGTGCCACCAGCAGGCCGACCACAGCGCCCACGATCATAGCCACGAACATAAAGGTGGTCATGTGGTCACGGGGCTGCTTGAGCAGCCACATGGGCAGCACAGCGGCAAAGAAGATGTATACAAAGGTGATATAGCTCCAAGCGGCCTTGCCCAGGATCAGGGGCAGGTTTGCACCGATGACAAAGGACAGCACGATGAACACGATGCTGACAACGCTTTCCTTCCAGCCGGAGAAGTTGAACTTCTTCTGCAGCAGACCAAAGATAACAGCGAACACCATGAACATGATGGAGACCATACCGGCAGCACCGTTGGTATTAGCGGCATCCACCAGTGCACCGTCTGCGCCAAAGGCGTTGAAGGTGCCGGCAACCATGTCTGCAAAGGCTGCAATGACGATGCCGCAGAACAGCCAGCAGAACAGCAGGAACAGCTTGCGGCCGGTCTTACCGATGTACTTTTCGATCAGCATACCCATGCTCTTGCCGTCGTTCTTAACGGAAGCATACAGGGCGCCAAAGTCGGTGACAGCGCCGAAGAAGATGCCGCCCAGCAGCACCCACAGCAGCACCGGCAGCCAGCCGAAAGCTGCGGCCTGAATGGCACCGGTAACAGGGCCTGCACCGGCAATGGAGCTGAACTGGTGGGCAAACACCGTCCAGCCGTTGGTGGGCACATAGTCCCGGCCATCCTCGTGGACGACTGCCGGGGTCTTGGCAGCGGGGTCGATGCCCCATTTGTTAGCCAGCCAGCGGCCGTAAAGCACATAAGCGCCAAACAGGCACACCGCTGCGATCAATACGATGACCAGCGTATTCATAGTTTTCTACCTCTTTCCTTTTTTCACTCCGCAACAGGTTTGGAACGTTAGGCTGCCGTCCGGCAAAGTACTTTCCCGGAGCGTAAAAAACCTTCGTCCTCAGCACATGACCGTGTTCCGGTCACATTCCGAAGACGAAGGCTTCTGCTCCCGCCTGCCAGGGCAGGGGCAATACTCCGCGGTACCACTTCGCTTGCTGTGTAAAACAGCCACTCTCCCACGCATGGCACACTGACCATGCTGCCCGATAACGTGGGCTGGACGGCACTGCGCTACTAAGGGGCACAAAACCCGGTTCACACAGGCTGCTCGCAGGCGAGGGTCTTCTACTCCTGACTGCCGCTTTTTCACCCGAGAAGCGGCTCGCTGAAAGAGGGTGATGCAGAAGATCATGTCCTGTTCCTTGCATTTGCTGAATGATTGTGTTCTACTTTATTCCGGTTTTCACCAATTGTCAATATTCTTGTAACAAGTTCAGAGGATGCGCCAATTCAAACCATTTTCCGGGAATAATTTTTAGATGATTTTCTTTCATGTGTGAAGAGAATAAAACTGAACACATTTATAATTGAAAAGCATTCACGCACAGGACTTGACTTTCACACTTTGAAGTGCTAAAGTAATAGCGTGCAGAATATCCCGCGCGGCAGTACCGTCTGTTTTGCCCGCTGCCGCCGCTGTTATAATAAGGAGAAGAACAATGGCTGAAAAAAATTCCAGAAGAAACGAGACGACGGATGCGCTGTTTGACGCTATCCTCAGTCTGGAGAGCCGGGAAGAGTGCTATGCCTTTTTTGAGGATCTGTGCACCGTAAAAGAGATCTCGGATATGGCACAGCGCCTGCAGGCGGCAAAGCTGCTGCTGGACGGTGCCACCTACGAGCAGATCGTCAAGGCGGTGGAGATCAGCACCGCCACCATCAGCCGCATCAACCGCTGCATCCAGTACGGCTCCGGCGGCTACCGCGACACCATTGAGAAGGTGCGTGCACAGGCGGAAAAGCAGTAACAGCTGCACCCGCAGCAGCATAGGATAGGGCACACGACCGGAAAGGAAGGTTTTGCCCTATGATGCTCGATACACCCTGTGCCCGCTCTCAGTGTCCGGAGATGCCCAAGGTCAGCCTGGATCAGGCTGTTGTGGACCTGATGGAAAGCATTGCTTTGCAGGAAACGGCGCTCAGCCACATTCTGTGTGCCGAAAGCCGGAAGATGCAGAAGGCCATGGATCTGGATGGTCTGGATCTTTGCAAGCTGCTGGAGGTGAACGACTCTGCTACCAACATGGTGCACGCCGTCGCAAACCTTGAACTGGTGCTCAAGGATAAGCTGGAGTTCGTTTCCAACAACCTCTATGTCCCGGGGGACAGCAGCTGCCCATCGCCTGCGCAGTAATGCTTTTGCGTGGGACGATTTTTACTGCAATCTAACCCGTGAAAATGCAATGCCGGGCAGCCCGCAGGCTGCCCGGCATTGCTCTGAATCATTCTGCCGCAAGGGAGGCTGCCACACAAAACAGGGTGCGGCAGCCTCCCTTTTTATGAAAATCCTGCATAAGAGACAGAAAAATCTTTTGTTGGAATTGCTGATGTATCAAATCTGTGCTATACTATTGGATGTATCACCATGAAAGCGAGGAATAAAACATTGCTGCATTATGATGCGATCCTATTTGATGTGGACGGGACGCTGATCGATTCAGCCCCCGGTATCATTCATACATTGCAAGAGGTTTTCTGCACCATGGGTGTGGATGTATCCGGCATAAACCTGCGCCGGTATCTGGGCCCGCCCCTGCGCAAAAGCTTTGGCGAGCACTTCACCGATCCGGCACTGATCGAAAAAGCCACCGACCTTTACCGTACGAGCTACGCGGTGAAGGGCAGCCACGAGTGTGCCGTGTTCCCGGGCGTTCCGCAGATGCTGCAAACTCTGAAGGACGCCGGCTTTCTCCTGTGCACCGCCACCTCCAAGCCCACAAAGGTGGTCACGCCCATTCTGGAAGAGCAGGGGCTGGCACAGTATTTTGATTTTATCGGCGGTGCCTCTATGGACGAAAGCCGGGACACCAAGACCGAGGTCGTGCGTTATGTGCTCAGCCAGCCCGCCTTGCAGGGCAAGCGGGTGCTGATGGTGGGCGACCGCAACGACGATATGCGGGGCGCTGCTGACTGCGGTCTGGATGCTGCCGGTGTGCTGTACGGCTACGGCAGCCGGGAAGAGCTGGAGGCTTTCCATCCGGTGCTGCTGGCCGAAAGCTGCGCCGACCTTACCGACCGGCTGCTGGCAGCCCGGGCATGACAGGAAGTTTCATTCCTTCGGAAGGAGAATGGATAGAATATGAGAAGCAATAACCAACAGGAGAATCAGGCGCTGACCCCGATGCAGAAGCAGGCGGTGCTGGTGTGCATCGTGTGTGCACTGGCGGCGCTGCTGACCATAGGCATCACCCTTACCATGCTCAAGCGGGGCAAGAACCCAACGGAGCAGCCGGGGGATTCTTCCATTGTTACCCCCGCGCCCGCCCCGGAAGGAGAGGAGGATATCTCCGACCACTACCAGATCAACGAGACTTCCAGCGCACTGCTCACCGGGACTGCTGATGCTGGGAATACCTATCAGGAGCAGACCCTTTTTATCGGCGACTCCAACACGGTGCGTCTGTACGCCAACGGACTGATCTCATTGCAGCAGTTCTGTGCCAAGGAGGGCATTGGCACCAGTGCCGCTCTGAACGAGGGCATCGTCACCTTTAAGCGGGACGATAACCGCTACACCATCGCGCAGGCAGTGGCAAAAATGAAGCCCCGCCGTGTGGTCATTATGCTGGGCACCAACGATAACGGCATGAATACCGAGGACTTTATCAGCAACTACACCGCGCTGGTACAGGCCATTCAGGCCAGCTATCCCTATACCGATATCATCGTCAACACGGTGCCGCCGGTCCCGTCCAACCATTCCAACTACCCCAACATGGATCAGACCCGCATCGATGATTTCAACATGGCGCTGCTGACCATGTGCGAGCAGCTGGGCGTCAAGTTCCTCAACTCTGCCGAGGCGCTCAAGGACGCCAACGGCTACGGCAATGTCGATTACTACCAGAGCGGGGATATCCATCTCAAGCCCGCAGGCCTGAAGGTGCTGTTGAAGTACCTGCGCACCCACGCCTACGAGACGGAGGATCGCCGCCCGGATACCAATAACATCCCCACCCGCGCCGAGTATACCGCCAACCCCAGCTCTGCTGTGGAAGCGCCCAGCAGTTCGGAGGAGGTCGCTTCCTCTGTTGTTGAGGAAAAAACGGAATATCAGGCCGGTTACCGTGTGGATAAAACCGGCGGCGGCGCCCTGACCTGCGGCAGCGAGAGCGGCAAGTCTCTTACGGTCAAGGTGACCAGTGCCACCCAAAGCGTTACGGTGACCGCTGTGCCGGAGGACGGCTATGTGTTCGTCAAGTGGAGCGATGGCGTGACCAAGAGCACCCGCACCGATACCAATTTTGACCAGAACGTGGATGTGACCGCTGTGTTTGCAGCTGCTTCCATCCAGATCAGCAGCAGCGGCAAGGCTGTGCTGGGGAGTTCCTACACCTTTAAAGCCACCCTCAAGGGCAAGTATCTGGATGCTTCCAGCATCCGCTGGTATGTCAACGGCACCGAGGTAACACAGGCTGCCGGTAAGACCACCGTAAAGGGCGAGGTGGATCCCTCCATGGTGGGAGGTACCTTCCGGGTGTACGCTACCGCCAGCTATAACGACTGCACGGTCACCAGCAATAAGCTGGAACTCACGGTCAGCGGTGCACCATCCGGCTCGTCCAGCAGCTCCAGTGCTTCCTCTAAGGAGGATAAGCCTGCTTCTTCCAAGGACGAAACGTCCTCCTCCAAGGAGGATAAACCGGCTTCCTCCAAAGAAGAAAAGCCTACCGCTTCTTCCTCTTCAAACGGAACTTCCGAAAGCACCGGCAGCTCCTCCAAGGTGGAGAAACCTGCCTCCTCTAAGGAAGAAAAGTCTGCTTCTCAGAGCGGTACTTCCTCCAAGGAGGACAAGTCTGCTTCTACTTCTCATGGCAGTACCTCCTCCAAGGAAGAAAAACCTGCTTCCTCTAAGCAGGAGCACGCGGCTTCTTCTAAGGAAGAAAAACCGGCCTCTTCTTCTCAGAGCAGCACCTCTTCCAAGGAAGAAAAGCCTGCCTCCTCTAAGCAGGAGCACGCGGCTTCTTCTAAGGAAGAAAAACCGGCCGCTTCTGCCAAAGAAGAAAAGTCCGCTTCCTCCAAAACCGAGGCAAGCGCCAGCAAGGAAGCTGCCAACTGAGGGCACATTCCGCGCCCGCGCCGCATAGGTTGGCGTGAGAGGAAGGTGGAGCCCTATGTACTGGCAAGAGATGCGCACGCCCTCCCTGCCCGGGGAGGATGACGTGACCGACGGCAGCGTGGATTACTACGACACTGACTGGGAAAACGTGGATAACAGCGCACTGGAGGAGGAAATGCAGAAATGCGGTCTGACGCCCTGCGAGGGAAAGACAACGTGCCCGGACAACACCCCGGCACAAACAGACCTGTCTGCGTATGAAATCGTTTCTGAATAACGGGAAGCCAGCTCTGCCGGGGGTGGGGCTGGCTTCTCCCTGTTGATACACCAAAGTGGGAAATGCTGAAAAGAAAGTGAGATACTATGGCAAAATATTATTGCATCCTGTTCGATGCGGACAATACGCTGCTCAACTTTGACGCAGCCGAAAACAAGGCGTTGGCCGAAACGCTGGTGAACTACGGCATCGAGCCGGACGCCGAGACCGTGCAGACCTACCGCACCATCAACGAGGAGCTGTGGCGGCAGCTGGAAAAAGGCCAGATCCGCCGCGAGAAGCTGTTCAGTGAGCGGTTCAGCCGCTTTTTAAAGGCCATTGATGCCGCCGGTGACGGCGTGGAGATGAACCGTTACTATCTGGAGCAGTTGTCCACCCACCCCGACCTGATGAGCGCCGAGGTACTGGACGTGCTGCGGGAGCTTTCCGAGGTGGCAACGCTGGCCATCGTCAGCAACGGTGCCCAGAAGGTGCAGACCCGCCGTCTGGCGGAAAGCGGCGTGATGAACTTTATGGAGGACGTGTTCATCTCTGAGAAAATGGGCTGCGAAAAGCCCAATGCCCGTATTTTCGATGCTGCTCTGCGCGCACTGGGCGTGGAGAACCGGGAGCACGTTCTGATGGTGGGCGACAGCCTGGCCAGCGATATTCAGGGCGGCAGCAACGCCGGGCTGGATACCTGCTGGTACAACCCCAACCACGCCGAGAACCCCGGTAAGGTGATCCCCACCTACGAAATCGCCAGTCTGGAAGAATTGTATCCGCTGGTGATGGAGCCGGAGGAACTGGCCAATGTTGGCCTGAAGAACCGCCGCCACCAGTGCTGAAACTTAAAGAAGAACGGATAACGGATCAAAACTATGCTGATACATTTGGAAAAACTGGGTAAGACCTTTGGCGAAAAGGTGGTGCTGCACGATGTGACCGCCAGTGTCGAGCGGGAGGACCGCATCGGCATCGTGGGACAAAACGGCGCAGGCAAGACCACCCTGCTCAAGATCCTTACCGGCGAATATCAGGACTACGAGGGCGAGTTCAGCGTGACCCACGGTGTAACACTGGGCTATCTGGAGCAGAACGCAAAGCTGGACGCCACGCTGGATATCTACGGCGAGATGCGCGCCACCTTTGCCCCGGTGCTGGATGCCATGGCGCAGATGCAGATCTTGGAGCGCCGCATGGCTGCCCAGCCCGATAATGCCGACCTGCTGGCGCAGCACGATGCCCTGCAGAACATCGTGGACGCCGCCGACGGCTACAACATGGACGTGAACATCAAAAAGGTGCTGTCCGGCATGGGCTTTGCGCAGGATACATGGCAAAAGAACATTGCGGTGCTTTCCGGCGGCGAGCTGACGCGGCTGCGTCTGGCAAAGCTGCTGCTGGAAAAGCCGGATGTCCTCATTCTGGACGAGCCCACCAACCACCTGGATTTTGCTACCATGGAATGGCTGGAAAACTACCTCAAGAGCTATTCCGGCGCCGTGCTGGTGGTCAGCCACGACCGCTATTTCCTCGATAACGTGTGTACAAAGATCTGGGAGGTGTCCTTCCAGACTATGACCACCTACAAGGGCAACTTCTCGGCTTATCTGCCCCAGAAGGAAGCTGCCGATGCCTTGCGCCAGAAGCAGCATGATGCCGATGTGGCACTGGCCGAAAAGTTACAGGATTATGTGGACCGCAACCTTGTGCGCGCCTCCACTACCAAAATGGCGCAGAGCCGCCGCAGGCAGTTGGAAAAGCTGGAGATCACCGAGGCACCCAAGGACGAGACCAACCAGCTGAAGTTCCGCTTTGAATACGACGTAGAACCGTGGAACGAGCTGGTGCTGCTGAAAAATCTCAGTATCAAGATCGGGGAGCGCACCCTGCTGGAGCCCTTCACCTATACGGTCTGCCGCGGGCAGCGGCTCATTATTGCCGGCCCCAACGGCGCAGGAAAATCTACCCTGATGCAGGTGCTGGACGGCAAGCGCCGTCCCTCCGGCGGCATGGTGCGGCTGGGCACCGGGGCGCGTCCCAGCATTTTTGCCCAGCAGCAGAACCGTCTGGGGCAGGGCAGGGTCATTGATGTCATCTGGAACAAGTACCCCCGTATGACCGAGCTGGAGGTGCGCAGCCACCTTGCAAAGCTGGGCTTCCGGGGCGATACCGTGTTCAAGCCCTGTGAGGCACTGTCCGGCGGTGAGCTGGCGCGTCTGCGCTTTGCAGAGATCGTGCTGGAACGGCCGAACCTGCTGTTTCTGGACGAGCCCACCAACCACTTGGACATCTATACCCGCGAGAACCTGACCGAGGCGCTGATGGCCTACACCGGCACCCTGCTGCTGGTCACCCACGACCGTCACCTGATGAACAGCCTGGCCTGTCCCATCCTCTACCTTGAGGACGGCAAGGCGGTGCTCTACCCCAGCTACGATGCCCTGATGGGACGCGCCGCCCCGGTGCAGGCTGCCCAGAAAGCTGCCGAGCCTGCCAAGACCGGCTACGGCAAGGAGCAGCGCCGCCGCCGCGCTGAGCTGCGCGCCAAGATCAAGGCCTGCGAGGACGAGATGGAGGCCTGCGGCGCACGCGAGGTGGAGCTGGACAACGAGATCAACTCCCCGGAGGTGTACAACGACCCCGACCTGCTGCGCCAGAAAAGCGATGAGCTGAGCGACCTGCGCTTCCATCAGGAGGAACTTTTTGCCGCATGGGAAGCCGCCATGGAAGAGCAGGAAGCCTACGAGCAGACGCAGCAGCCCGAAGAATAAAGGAGCGTATCCTCTATGCCTAAAAATCACCGCAACTATCAAAAAACACGGCATATCGCCCTGTCTGGTCTGCTGTTTGCGCTGGCCATGGCGCTTTCCTTCATTGAGGGCACGCTGGTCATCCCGGGGCTTTTGCCGGGCATGAAGCTGGGGCTTGCCAACATCGTGGTCATGTATGCCTTGTTCTTTATGGGCCCCCGGCAGGCATTGGTGCTGGATGTGCTCAAGGCGCTGTTCGTCTTTCTGGTGTCCGGCTTCACGGCAGGCTTCCTTTCGCTGTGCGGCGGGCTTTTATCCCTTGCGGTGATGTGGGTGCTGTACTATCTTTTGCCGGTGCGCCCAACATGGTTCATCCTGTCGGTCTGCGGCGCACTGGCGCATAACGTGGGGCAGCTGCTGGGCGCGGGGGTCATCATCTCCTCGTCTTTGTCGCTTTACTATGCGCCGGTCATGCTGGTGCTGGGGCTTGTCATGGGCGCACTCACCTCAGTCACCCTGCGGGCGCTGCTGCCCGCGCTGGGCAAAATGGGCTTCAATACCCACGAAAACCGCCCCGAATGACCGACCATTCCGGCAGGGCAGTTGCATTTTGGCCGGAAATCTGTATAATAAGGAAACAACTGTATTTTTATTAAAATGACCCCAAAGGATAGCGCTGCCGCAGCACAGGGACGCAAACGGCAGTCGGGAGGTGTTTGTATATGTCTGAAAAAGTTACCATCAAGGTCGAGCGCAAGGAGCTCCATCTGCCCACCATCGCACTGCGCGGGCTGGTGGTGTTCCCCAACAACCTTGTTCATTTTGAAGTCGGGCGGGAAAAGAGCATTGCCGCCGTGGAGTGGGCCATGGCCAATAACTCCAACGTATTTCTGGTAGCCCAGAAGGAGATGGAAACCAGCGAGCCCACCCAGCAGGATCTGTACACCTACGGCGTAGTAGCCGAGGTCAAACAGGTGCTGCGCGTGTCGGACGAGCTGGTCAAGGTGCTGGTGGAGGGCAAGTACCGCGCCAAGCTGACCGAGCTGGATACCACCGGCGATTTTCTGCTGTCTGCCGTGCGCTCCGCTCCGGTGCGTGCCGCGAAGCCCGAAGAAGCTGTGGAGACTGAGGCGCTGCTCCGCGCCCTCAAGACCGGCTTTGACGAATATCTGGGCATGAACCCGCGCCTTGCCAAGGACGTGGTGTTCACTATCGTTTCCAGCGATGACCCTATGTTTCTCACCGAGTATATGCCGGCGAACCTCCTGTTCCGCTACGAGGACAAGCAGGCTGTGATGAACGAAAATACCCTCAATGGCCGTTTGCAGCGCCTTGTGGAGATGCTGCGCCGCGAATGTCAAGTGATGAAGATCGAAAAGGAAATCGCGGAAAAGGTCAACGAGTCCATGGACAAGAACCAGCGCGATTACTACCTACACGAGCAGCTGCACATCATCAACGACGAGCTGGGCGAGGGGGACGATACCCACGCCGAAGCTGATGATTACCGCCGCAAGATCCGGGAGCTGCACCTTGCCGAGGACAGCGAGAAAAAGCTGCTCAAGGAGGTAGACCGCCTTTCCCGGATGCAGAGCAGCAATCAGGAAGCTACGGTCATCCGCACCTATCTGGATACCTGTCTGGATCTGCCGTGGAACACCATGACCGTGGATGATCTGGATATCAACCGCGCCCAGCAGATTTTAGACCGGGATCACTACGGCCTGAAAAAGGTCAAGGACCGCATTCTGGAAACGCTGGCTGTGCGCAAGCTGGCACCGGATGTGAAGGCACAGATCATCTGTCTGGTCGGCCCTCCGGGCGTTGGCAAGACCAGTATTGCGCGTTCCATCGCGGAAAGCCTTGGCCGCAAGTATGTGCGCATCAGCCTGGGCGGCGTGCGGGACGAAGCCGAGATCCGCGGCCACCGCCGCACCTACATCGGTGCCATGCCCGGCAAGATTATCAGCGCCATGATCACCGCCAAGTCCTCCAACCCCCTGATGCTGCTGGACGAGATCGACAAGCTGGCAGGGGACTTCCGGGGCGACCCGGCGGCGGCTCTGCTGGAGGCGCTGGACCCGGAGCAGAACAGCACCTTCAACGATCATTTCATTGATATCCCGTTTGACCTGAGCCATGTGCTCTTTATTACCACCGCGAACGACTTGGGCAGCATCCCCGGCCCGCTGCGCGACCGCATGGACGTCATCGAGCTGCCCAGCTATACCCGCGTGGAAAAATACAATATTGCCCGCAAGCATCTGCTGCCCAAGCAGCTCAAGGCCTGCGGTCTGACCGGCAAGGTCACCATGAACCAGAGCGCACTCTACGGCATCATCGACGGCTACACCCGCGAGGCCGGTGTGCGTAATCTGGAGCGCACCATCACCAGTGTGCTGCGCAAGTGCGCCCGCAAGATCGCTTCCGGCGAGGTGGAGAGCGTAGCCGTTACCGCTGCCATGCTGGAGGAGCTGCTGGGCCCCCGCATCGTCAAGCCGGACTTCCTCAACCGCACCAACGCCGTGGGCATCGCCAACGGTCTGGCATGGACCAGCGTAGGCGGCGAGACCCTGCCCATCGAGGTGCAGGTCATGGACAACGGCACCGGCAAGATCACCGTTACCGGCTCGCTGGGCGATGTGATGAAGGAGAGCGCACAGCTGGCAGTCACTTGGGTGCGCGTCCACGCTGAGGAATACGGCATCGACCCTGAACGGCTGAAAAAGTGCGACCTGCACATCCACGCCCCCGAGGGCGCTGTGCCCAAGGACGGCCCCAGTGCCGGCGTTACCCTGACCACGGCACTGGTGTCCTGCCTGTCCGGTGTGCCGGTGCGCGGCGATGTGGCTATGACCGGCGAGATCACCCTGCACGGCAATGTGCTTCCCATCGGCGGTCTGCGGGAAAAGAGCATGGCTGCCTACCGCGAGGGCATGAAGACTGTGCTCATCCCCAAGGACAACGAGCCTGATCTGTATGATGTGGACGAGGAGGTCAAGAAGAACTTGACCTTCCTGCCCATGCAGAACCTCTCGCAGGTGCTGGCTGCCGCTCTGCTCAAGCCGAAAGCTGCTAAAAGCACCGCAGGCCGTCCCCGCACCAAAAAGTCCAAGGCAGGGGAGAAGCGCATCCCCGCCGCGCCTGAGAAGAACCAGCCGGGCGCTGTCTGCTGAAAGAACAGAAAGGAACACGCCATGATCTTCAATAAAGCTGATTTTATTGCCAGCTATGGCATTTCCAGCCAGCTGCCCGAAAGCGACCGCCCGGAGCTGAGCTTTTCGGGGCGCTCCAACGTGGGCAAATCCAGCCTGATCAACAAGCTGTGCAGCCGCAAAAATCTGGCGCGCGTGTCCAGTACGCCGGGCAAAACGGCTACCATCAACTTCTATTCGGTGGATGACTGCTACTTTGTGGACTTGCCGGGCTACGGCTACGCCAAGGTGAGCAACGCTGACCGCGAGCGCTGGGATGACCTGATCAACAGCTACTTCGAGGCACCCCGCCACCACACCCTGCTGGTGCAGCTGCTGGACTGCCGCCACGCCCCCAGCGCAGACGACTTGCAGATGCTGCGCTACCTGCACTACCACCGCATTCCCTATGTGGTGGCGCTGACCAAGGCGGACAAGCTGAAAAAGAGCCAGCTTGCCAAAACGCAGGAGGACTTTGAAACCATCTGCCGCCCCTACGGCTGCCAGAAGGTGGTGCTGACCAGCGGCGAAAACGGCTACGGCATCCCGGAGTTGCAAGCGGTGCTCAACGCCGCAGTGGCTGCGGAAAACGAAGAAGCGGAGTAACGCCATGGCTTACAACGAATTTGCCTATTTTTACGATGAATTCAACGGCGAGGCGGACTACGACGCCCTGTACAGCCAGATCCATGCAAAGCTGGAAGCCCATGGCATTCAGGACGGCATTGTAGCCGACCTTGGCTGCGGCACCGGGGAACTGACCCTGATGCTGACGCAGGCGGGTTATGATATGATCGGCATCGACCAGTCGGAAGAGATGCTCTGTGTGGTGCGGGATAAGGCCGAGCAGCTGGGGCTTTCCGGCCGCTTGTTGCTGCTCCGGCAGGATTTACTCAAGCTGGATCTCTACGGAACCATCCGGGCGGCAGTATCCACCTTTGATACCTTCAACCACATCCCGGATCTGGATACGGCCATTGCCAACGCGGGCTTTTTTATGGAAAAGGGCGGCGTGTTCCTGTTTGATATGAACACCCCCTATAAGCACCAGAAGATTCTGGGCGATAACGAATTCACCTTTGAGGAAGAGGACGCCGCCTGTGTGTGGCGCAACCACTATAACGCTGCCGACCGCAGGGTGGAGATCACGGTGGACATTGATTATCACGAGACCGGTGAGCATTTCCACGAGAAATTCTGCGAGTATACCTACGATCTGGACACGATCCGTGCATCGCTGGAAAAGCACGGCTTTGCACTGGAAAGCGTCTGCGACGGCGAGACCTTCGGCCCGCTGACCGAGGAAAGCCAGCGCTACTTCTTCTGCGCAACAAAACAGTATACACAACTGGAGGAATAACCTATGGCAAACCTGATCCGCGGCCTGTCCGAGAACGGCGGTGTCGTGTTCTGCGGTGTGGATTCTACTGAAATTGTCCGTAAAGCAGAAAAGCTTCACACCACAAGCGCTACTTGCAGCGCGGCACTGGGCCGTCTGCTCACCGGTGCTACCCTGATGGGCTCTATGCTCAAGGATGACCGCGACCGCATCACCCTGCGTGTGGCGGGCGGTGGTCCTGCGGGCGTGCTCATCGCCTGCACCGACGGTACCGGCAACGTGAAGGGCTGCATTGATAACCCGCTGGTGGAGCTGCCCGCCAAAGCCAATGGCCACTTGGACGTGGGCACCGCCGTGGGCAAGGATGGCGTGCTGACCGTCATCCGGGATAACCGCCTGCAAAAGGAGCCCACGGTCGGGCAGGTGCCGCTGGTATCCGGCGAGATTGCTGAGGATCTGACCAGCTACTATGCGTACAGCGAGCAGGTGCCTACCGTGATGGCGCTGGGCGTGCTGGTGGACAAAGACCTGTCCATCCTCTGCGCCGGCGGCTTTATGGTGCAGCTTCTGCCCGGCGCTACCGATGCCGAGATCGACCAGCTGGAAAAGAACATCAATGCCATGCCCTCTGTCACCGAACTGCTCCATGCAGGCAAGACCCCCGAGGATATGATGCAGCTGGCGCTGGCAGGCTTCAAACCCAACGTGCTGGATGAGCGCACGGTGCAGTACCAGTGCGATTGCAGTGCCGAGCGCACCAAAGAGATGCTGCTCAGCCTTGGCCGTGCCGAGCTTGAGCGGATGCGGGACGAGGACCCCACCTGTGAGGTGGTGTGCCACTTCTGCCACAGCAAGTACCAGTATGACCTCAACGCCCTGCTTGCCGAGTACGACGCACAGGCCGCGCAGGCTGCTGAGGCCGCTCAGACCATCCAGTAAAATCAAAAAACGCTTTTCAAAAGGCGGCTGTGCAGTTAGGTACAGCCGCTTTTTGTCATGTGCAGATATCTGCCGCCACGGTATACACTACATGATAATGCAGTATATCCTCCTGCACGGTGCACGCTTCCCGGCGGGCGAAGATCTCGGCGTCCGGGAAAGCATCGTGCAGCGCCCGCAGCCCCTGCATCCGCGCCAGCGTAAGCGCCTGTGCCTCGGTGCGGTACATCGTCTCCTGCTGCTGCGCATAGAAGGTGGTCTCCTCCACCGCGCAGGGCAGGGGCAGGCCGAAAACCTCTAATTGCAGATGCCGGGTGCAGCACAGCCCGTCCCCATCAGGTGCAGAAGGGGAAAGCGCGACAGAGTGCCCCGCAAAAAATAGCCTGTAATTTGTTGCTTTTTCGCCGGTCAGCTGCGGCAGGGTCATTATCAGCGGAATGCTCTGTTCTGTCTGCCACTCCAGCTGCGCCACTACCGCGCCAGCTGCCGGGGCAAAGATCAAGGTGCCGTCCCGCTCGCTGCGCGCCGTGCCGATCAGCCCTTGTCCGGCTTCCACAGTCTGCCCGGGGGCTACCAGCATGGTGCCGCTGGTAAGATTTGTGCGCAGCACCGTCCCGTTGCATCTTGCCCGCAGCCCGTGCAGGGTGCCTGCGGCGATCTCGGGCCGTGCGCGGGCAGGGGCAGCTTCCACCGCAAGCCGCCCTTTTTCAAAATTCAGGCTTGCCCATGAGAACTCGCCGCTTTCCAGCAGGGCGTACTCTCCGGTGCGCAGCAGCTCTTCGGTTACGGCAGTGCCAGGCTGCAAGCCGCAGCTGCGCAGCACCGCACCCGCCCGCGTCCGCTGCCCGGTGGTCAGGCTGCCATAGTCCACCGCCCATACCAGCCCTTGCAGCCAGACCAGCACCAGCCCCCAAGCGGCCAGCCCCGCCCACAGCCCCTTTCGCCGCAGCAGCGGGCGCAGCAAAAAATAGAGCCCCTGCCGTTTTTCTACTCGCAGCCGTACCCGCTTGTGCCGGGCAAGTGCGGCCAGCCGCCGGTATTGCCACGCGGCACAATGGGCGCAAAAGCCCCCGGGCAGGGAAGAAATACCATACAAATGCAGCCCTTGCCCGGCGGCATCGGTCAAAAGCGCCTCGGGGCTGCCGTTCCGGGCGGTAAAGCGCACCCCGGCCCAAAGGCTTGCAGCTTCCATGACGGCCTCCTAATCATCGGAAAAATCGGTGCGCAAAAACTGCCCCTGCACCGTCAGCCGGGCGGCGGTCAGGGTGCAGATGCGCAGCCCGCTGCCGTATACCGTGAACCGCCCCCTCGCCAGCCGCAGGCACAGTTTGTTTTCATCAAAAAACAACACCGTGCAAAAATGCTCTATCTCCATCCGGTCGCCGCTCAGGTATACGGCAGGGCGGCTGTAAAACCCGGGCGGCGGCTGTCGGAACAGCCCGCGCAGCCAGTCGCCCGGGGTGCGCCGGTCGTGGTGTGCTCTGGCCATCGCTGTCCCTCCCGTCCCGCGCTTTGTACATTGCACAGCCCATGCTTCCATATATATGGAGGGGGAGGGCGTGCTTATGAGTAAAAGCTGCAAACCGCTGTATCCGGGGCTTTTTTTACTGGGTGCAGCCACTGCGGCGCTGGTATTTGCCGCGCCGCAGACCTGTGCGGCAGCCTTGCGGCAGGGGCTTGCACTCTGCGGCGGGCCGCTGCTGGTGTCACTGTTTCCGTTTCTGGTGGTGTCGGCGCTCATCATGCGCAGCGGCGCGGGCGAGGTGCTGGGCGTGCTGCTCTGGCCGGTGGTGCGCGGTATCGGTTTGCGCAGCCGCAGCGCGGGCAGTGTGTTGCTCATCGGCCTTGTGGGCGGCTTTGCCCCTGCCGCCGCCGCTGCTGCCGAGGCAGTCCGCAGCAGAGAGCTGACCCCGCAGGAGGCTTCGGCTCTGCTGCCCGCCTGCATCTGCTCCGGGCCGTCTTTTGTCATTTTGACGGTAGGGGAGCAGCTGCTGGGCAACCGCACGGCGGGGGTGTGTCTGTTTGCCGCACAGGTGCTGGCGGGCTGGCTGACGGCGGCACTGCTCTGCCGTGTCCGCGGCATACCGGAGCCCTTGCCCGCACCGCCCGCTGCCGCACAAACAGCACCGCCACCCGCGCTGGATGCCATCCTTGCACAGGCAGCGGTGACCTACCTGAAATTGTGCGGCTTTGTGCTGTATTTCCGGCTGCTGGCGGCAGGCTGCGGGCTGCTGCTGCCCGCAGCGCGTGCGCCTTTTCCGGCGATGCTGCTGGAGGTGTGCTCCGGCTGTGACTACGCCGCCCGCACCGGTCTGTGGGCAAGCGGGCTGTGCTGCGCCGCGCTCAGTGTGCAGGGGGCTTCGGTGCTGCTGCAGGTGCGCACCCTCTGCCCGCCGGAGGTCTCATTCAAACCCTTATTGTGGGGCAGGGTGCTGCACCTGCCGCTTTCGCTGGCGCTGTTTTATCTGGGGTTGCCGCAGAGCGCAGTGGAAAGTTTCAATACCCTGTGCGACAGGGTGGTGCCCATGCAGCGGGTGCCGACAGACTGCGCCCTGCTGGTGTTCGCGGTGTGCTGCATCACGGCCTGCGAGGCCTGCCGCCTGACCGGCGGGAAGAAGGCACAAAATAAGGCGCAAAATGCAGCTCCGGCAAACAAAAACCGCTCAGCGGCTTGCAAACCGCCGCAAAATGTGGTAACATAACTCTTGGTTATCATATTACCAAACGCAGCGACGGAGAGAGTAGGCGCTGTCTGCACGGCAAAGAGAGAAGCTTCACCGGCTGAAAGGGCTTCCATGTGCGGCAGGGGCTGAAGTTCGCTCCCGAGCGGTCTGCGCGAACGATGCAAAGCGCATCTATTAGCACAGAACGGTTGCGCCCCGTTACGGCGTTTGAGCGCCGTCTGCCTTTGTGCAGACGGAAACCGGGTGGTACCGCGGAGCAGAAATGGTTACAGCTTCGTCCCTTTTGCCTGAGCAGTCGGGCAGGGGACGAAGCTTTTTTGTTATACTCCGCTCCATGAACACAAAGAATAAAGGAGAGAAAATCCATGCAAGCAATGATCGATGAGCTGGCCAAGCAGGCCGCTGAAAGCCTTGGTCAGGTGTCCAGCAAGGAGACGCTGGCTTCCTTCTGGCAGGAATACCTCAGCAAAAACGGCAAGATCCCTGCCCTGATGAAGAACCTGCGCACCGTTGCGCCGGAAGAGCGCCCCGCCATGGGCAAGATCATCAACGAACTCAAGCAGAAGGTGCAGGCAGACTACGATGCCGCCGCCGAGACCGTGAAGCAGGCAGAACTTGCTGCCCGCAACGCCGCCGAGACGGTGGATATCACCCTGCCCGCCAAGACCCGCTCCGTGGGTGGTCTGCACCCGCTGACGCTGGTCACCAACCAGATCATCGACGTGTTCTCCGGCATGGGCTTTGCTGTGGCAGATGCCCCGGAGATCGAGGATGACGACCACAACTTCACCCGCCTGAACGTGCCCAAGGATCACCCCGCCCGCGATATGCAGGATACCTTCTATCTGTCTGATGAGTTCCTGCTGCGCACCCAGACCTCCGGTGGCCAGATCCGCACCATGGACAGCCAGAAGCCTCCCATCAAGGTGCTGATCCCCGGCCGCGTGTTCCGCTCTGACTCGGACGCTACCCACAGCCCCATGTTCCACCAGATGGAAGGTCTGGTCGTGGATAAGGGCATCACGCTGGGCGATCTGCAGGGCGCGCTGAACACCTTCGTGCAGAAGCTGTTCGGTGCCGACACCCGCACCCGCCTGCGTCCCTCCTACTTCCCGTTCACCGAGCCCAGCGTGGAGGTGGACGTAAGCTGCTTCGAGTGCCACGGCAAGGGCTGCCCGCTGTGCAAGCACACCGGCTGGATCGAGGTGCTGGGCGGCGGCGTTGTCAACCGCAAGGTGCTGGAGAACTGCAACATCGACCCGGACGAGTACTCCGGCTTCGCCTTCGGCATCGGCATCGAGCGTATCGCCATGCTGAAGTACGGCATCAACAACATTGGTCTGATGTTCGAGAATAATCTGCAGTTCCTCAAGCAGTTCCACGAATAAGAGGGGAGAAAACAAACAATGAAAGTACCTTTCAGTTGGTTAAAAGAATTCGTTGATATCGATGTTACCGCACAGGAGCTGGAGGAGAAGCTGTTCTCCTGCGGCTTCGAGGTGGAAGAGCTCATCCCGCTGGATGCCGGCATCAGCAAGGTGGTCGTCGGTAAGATCGTGGAGATGGAAAAGCAGGAGGGCACCCACCTGACCAAGTGTGTGGTGGACTGCGGCGCTTACGGCCACGAGATCCGCATCAGCACCGGTGCCGCCAACATGAAGCTGGGCGATTGTGTGCCCACCGCACTGGATGGCTCCACCCTGCCCGGCGGCATCACCATCAAGGCCCGCAAGATGCAGGGCGTGGAGTCCAACGGTATGCTGTGCTCCGGTGCAGAGCTGGGTCTGAACGATGACCTGTTCCCGGGCTCTGAGGTCTACGGCCTGCTCATCCTGCCCGAGGACTCTGTCCCTGGCACCGATATCGCCCCTGTGGTGGGTCTGGACGACTACATCTTTGATATCTCCATCACCGCCAACCGCCCGGACTGCCAGTCCGTTCTGGGCATCGCCCGCGAGGTGGCAGCGGTTCTGGGCAAGCCCCTGCATATGCCCGCCATGGACTACAAGGCCGTCTGCGAGCCGGACGCTCCCATCACCGTCAAGGTGGAGGCACCGGAACTGTGCCCCCGCTACATGGCACACTATGTCCGCAACATCCGCATGGGCGAGTCTCCCCGCTGGATGAAGCGCCATCTGGCACTGTGCGGTCTGCGCTCCATCAGCAACGTGGTGGATATCACCAACCACACCCTGCTGGAGATGGGTCAGCCCATGCACGCCTTTGACCTGAACAAGGTCGCTGGCCGCACCATCGATGTGCGCCGCGCTCATGAGGGCGAAAAGATCGTCACGCTGGACGAGAAGGAATTTACCCTGAACCCCAACAATCTGGTCATTTGCGATGCCGAAAAGCCGGTGGCACTGGCAGGCATCATGGGCGGCGCAAACTCCGGCATGGACGATAACACCACCAGCCTGCTGTTTGAGTGCGCTACCTTTGCCCGCGACAGCGTGCGTAAGACCAGCCGCGCACTGGGTCAGAACAGCGATTCCTCCGCCCGCTACGAAAAGGGCGTGGACCGCTACTCTCCGCAGCTGGGTCTGGCACGCGCTCTGCACCTGATCCAGCAGCTGGATTGCGGTGATATCACCACGCTGGAATACGATCTGACCGATGGTCGCCCGCTGGAGAGCAAGCGCATCGTCACCACCCCGGCTAAGATCTGCGGCGTGCTGGGCATCACTGTGCCCGATCAGACCATGATCGATATCCTGCAGCGTCTGGAGTTCACCGTGGACGTGCAGGCCGATGGCAGTTGGGATGTGTCCGCACCCCTGTACCGCGATGACGTAGAAAGCTTCCCGGATCTGGCCGAGGAGGTCATCCGTGAGTACGGCTACGACCATATCGTGCCCACCTTCCTGAACACTGCCTCTGTCACCAACGGCGGCCTGAACTACGACCAGAAGCAGCAGCTCAAGACCAAGCGCCTGCTGGCTGCACAGGGCTTCTACGAGGCCTCCACGCTGGCCTTCTACTCCAACGCCGAGCTGGATATGCTGCATATCCCCGCCGAGGACGAAGCCCGCAAGGCTATCCGTATCCTGAACCCCATCAGCGAGAACCTGTCCATCATGCGCACCCTGCTGACCCCCTCCATGCTGAACGTCATCGTGGACAACCTGAAAAAGGGCAACGCCGAGGGTCGCCTGTTCGAGATGGCACCGGTCTATCTGGCCAAGGAACTGCCCATCAATGAGCATCCCCACGAGCGCCAGACACTCTGCATCGGTGCCTTCGGCCCCGAGGAGGATTTCTTCACCGTCAAGGGCGCACTGGAGGCTCTGGCAGCCGGTTTTGGCCTGACCTTCGACTATCAGCGTGAGACCGCTGCATGGCTGCACCCCGGCATCAGTGCCGCCGTGTACTGCAATGGCAAGCGTCTGGGCGTGTTCGGCAAACTGGCCAACGAGATCAACGCCGAGCTGGAGATCGCCAAGGAGCAGAAGGACAGCCAGAACATCTATCTGGGCGAGCTGGACTACGAGGCTCTGATGTCCTGCGTAGAGGGCGAGCTGCGCTATAAGCCCCTCAGCCCCTATGCACCGGTCAAGCGCGATCTGGCTCTGGTCTGCAACGAGGCTGTGTCCTGCGGCGAGATCGAGGAGACCATCCGCAAGGCTAGCCCGCTGGTCAGCGAGGTCAAGCTGTTCGATATCTATCGCGGCGCAAACCTTGGCGAAGGCAAAAAGAGCATGGCCTTCAGCCTGTCCCTGTCTGATCCCAAGAAGGAAGTCTCCGCTGAGGAAGTGGAGCGCGTGGTCAAGAAGATCCTCGGCAACCTGAAGTTCAAGCTGGGCATCGAGATCCGCTAAAAGCATATTATATAAGTAATTATATATAGACCCAAGGCCGTCTGTGCAGTGCATGGACGGCCTTTTTGCATGGGAAAGAGGGGACAATTACAATATAAGTGAAGCAAACTCAATTTTCTTTTAAAAAAGATGTCAAAAAGTGTTGACAATCGTCCGGGGGTGTGGTATTATACTTGAGCGCC
>CAKSWQ010000028.1 GCA_934512105.1 uncultured Faecalibacterium sp.
TGTTTGGAGCGCTCCAGCCGTTCCTTGCAGAACACCCAGAAGTTCTGCGCCCCGGCGGCAAGCCCCAGCCCCACAGCAGGCAAAAACAGCCATTCCGGCCAGCCCCAGTGCTCCACGGCCCACCAGCATCCGGCAAGACAGAGCACCAGCGGCAGCAGCATATTCAGCCCCAGCTGGGTCAGCCAGACCAGATCCTCCAAAGCTTTATACCAGCCCTTCAAGCTCTGCGCCGCTCCTTTCTGCAGGTGCTGCCTATGTTCCAGTATCTGGAAGTCTTGCCAGAGATGGACAGGCAGCCAAAAAGTCTATGCCCTCAGTATACTTCAAAGCGTCGGATATTGCAATCAATTCTCCACCGAAATATAGTAAAATTTCATAGTTTGTTCAGACTGATTCCACAACTGTGCGCTGATAACACACATTGTGCGCCAGCGGCTACATCATTGCACAAACTTTGCAGAAAAGTTTGTGCAGAGTGTAAAAAATAGTGAAATATCGGCTCCCCCTCACGCATTTCTGCCCGCCCGCATAGGATAGCGCACAGCGGAAAAGGGGAGATGACGGCATGAAGCAGACAAAGCGGTTTGCGGTGGTGGGCAGCGATGCCCGGCAGGCGGCGGCAGGGCGGGCACTGGCGCGGGCAGGGTATACGGTGGGCGGCGTGCAGCAGCTGCCGCAGGCAGACTGCATTTTGCTGCCGCTCCCGCTGGAACAGGCTGATTTGCCGCTGGCACGGCTGCTGGGCGCTGCAAAGCCCGGCGCGTTGGCGCTGGGCGGTAAGGTGACGGACGGCGCGATGGCCATCGCCCGGGCGGCGGGGGTGGAACTGGTGGATTACTTTGCCCGCCCGGAACTGACCGTGTATAATGCCATCCCCACCGCCGAGGGCTGCATCGGCATTCTGCTGGAACGGCGCAGCCGTACCCTGTGGGGCGCAGCGGTGCTGGTGCTGGGCTTTGGCCCGGTGGGGCGGGCGCTTGCGGTGCGTCTGGCGGCACTGGGTGCGCAGGTGACTGTGGCGGCACGCCGCCCGGTGCAGCGGGCGATGGCAGAGGAACTGGGGCTGCGGGCGGTGCCGCTGACAGAGCTTGCCGCCGCAGCTGCCGCCTTTGATACGGTGGTGAACACCATCCCCGCGCCGGTTCTGACGGCGGCAGTGCTGGCAGCGCTGCCAAAGGGGTGTCTGATCGTGGATCTGGCCTCGAGACCCGGCGGTACAGACTTTGCTGCTGCCCGGCGGCTGGGGCACACGGCGCTGCACGCGCTGAGCCTGCCGACGGTCTGGGCACCGGAAACGGCTGGGGAGGCACTGGCGCGCACGGTGCACGCCATTTTGCAGGAGCGGGAGGGAAAGGTATGACCACAGAGAAAAAGGGCTGTCTTGCCTTTGCGGTGTGCGGCAGCTTTTGTACGCTGGAGGACGCCTTGGGCGCGGCGCAGGCACTGACGGCACAGGGCTGGACGCTGCTGCCCATCATGAGCTTTGCCGCGCAGCAGGATACCCGGTTCGGCACCGGGGAAAGCTGGCGGCAGCGCTTGCAGGCCGTTACCGGGCAACCGGTGTTGGACACCTTGCAGGCGGTGGAGCCGCTGGGCCCCCGGCGGCTGGCGCAGGCGCTGGTGGTCGCCCCCTGCACCGGCGCAACGCTGGCGCGGCTGGCGGCGGGGCTTTCCGATACGCCGGTGACCCTTGCTGCCAAAAGTCTGCTGCGGGTGGGCAGTCCGGTGGTGCTGGCGGTCTCCACCAACGACGGCCTTGGCGCTTCCGGCGAAAATATGGCGCGGCTGTGCCAGCGCAAGCACTATTACTTTGTGCCCTACGGGCAGGACGACCCCTTTGCCAAGCCCCAGAGCCTGAAGGCGAACCTTGCCCAGCTGCCCGCCGCCGTGGACGCCGCCTTGCGGGGCAAGCAGCTGCAGCCGGTGCTGCTGGGGCAAAGGAATGCGTAAATCTCTTTTCAGCGGGGAGAAAATGTGGTATACTCCAAATGATGCCTTGCTGGCATAAAACTGACAAGCGGAGAATACCTGATGAAAAAATTTACCGCAGCACTGTGCACTGTGCTGCTTTTGATAGGCGCTGTGCTGGTGCCCGGCGCGGCAGCAGCCGGCCCGGCGCTGGCCAATACCCGGGCATACTGCATCATGGATGCAGACACCGGCCTTGTGCTGGCGCAGCAGAATATGGACGAGGAACTGCACCCGGCTTCCATCACCAAGGTGATGACCCTTGGTCTTGCCTGCGAAAAGGCGCAGGGGGACTGGGATGGCGTAAAGCTGACCGTGACCCACGAGGATGTCTACTCGCTGGCGGGCACGGATTCCAGCCACATCGCCCTGCTGGAAGGGGAAGAAGTTCCCTTGATAGATGCGCTGTACGCCACCCAGATGGCCAGCGCCAATGATGGTGCCAACCTGCTGGCGGAGTATTTCGGCGGCGGCACCATCGCGGACGGCGTGGCGGCCATGAATGCAAAGGTGGAGGAGCTGGGCCTTGTCCACACCCACTTTGCAAACCCCCACGGTATCAGCGATGACGACCACTATACCAGCTGCTACGATATGGCGCAGATCCTGCGCTGGGCATTGCAGCAGCCCGGGTTTGAGGATGTGTTCACCCGCAACCAGATGTACACCATGCAGCCCACCAACATCCAGCCGGTGACCCGCTACTTCTCCCAGCAGGATAAGATTCGCATCGGCTCCAGCCGCTACAACGTCGGCAGCGTGCAGGGCTCCAAGCTGGGCTACACCAACACCGCCCGGTACAGCTATGCCTGTCTGGCGGAGCAGGACGGGGTGCGGCTGATCTGCGTGACCATGCAAAGCCAGCTGAGCACCGATAAATACAATGATGTGCGCACCCTGCTGGACTACGCCTTTGCCACCTATAAAAACTACACCCAGCTGCCCGGCGGCAGCGTCACCGCACAGCTGGCAGTGGCGGGCGGCGGCCAGAGCCTTGGCACCGTTACCGTGGCCGACCCCGGGGTGAAGCTGCTGCTGGCCGAGGGCTTATCCGCGCAGGACGTGACCGTGGATCTGGAGCTGCCGGAGCAGTATCTGCTGGGCGCAGACCCCGCCGTGTATGCGGTGTACACCCTGAACGGCGGCGCAAAGCAGGAGAGCACCAGCGTGCGGGTAAAGGCCGAGATCACGGGCCTTGCCGAGCTGCTGGAGCAGAGCGCCGGCACAAAGCTGGAAGCCGCTAAGGACGTGGAGCCGGGCAGCAGCGCCTGGCTGCTGGCGGGCATCTCGGTGGGCTGCACCATAGGCGCAGCCGTGGTCACGGTGCTGGTGCTGCGGCTGCATTCCCGCATCAAAAAGCGCCGCAAAACGGCAAGACGCCGCAACAAAGCGTAAAAGCCTGTTCCAAACCAGACTTTTCCAGATAAAGAAAAAGCTTTCAGAAAAAGAGAGGTACAATATCATGGGTAAGTTTATTTTTACGCAGACCGAGATCCCCGGCGTGGTGGTCATTGAGCCGCAGGTGTTCGGCGACGACCGCGGCTATTTTATGGAGACCTACCAGAAGGATCAGTTCGCAGAGGCCGGCATCGACAAGGAATTTGTGCAGGACAACCAGAGCCGCTCCACCCGGGGCGTGCTGCGCGGGCTGCACTTCCAGAAGAACCACACGCAGGGCAAGCTGGTGCGCGTGACCAAGGGCGAGGTGTATGACGTAGCCGTGGACTGCCGCCCCCACAGCGCTACCTTTGGCAAGTGGGTGGGCGTGACCCTTTCCGAGGATAACAAGAAGATGTTCTATATCCCGGAGGGCTTTGCCCACGGTTTTCTGGTGCTGAGCGATGTGGCAGAGTTCTGCTACAAGTGCACCGATGTCTACGACCCCACCAGCGAGGGCGGCATCCCCTACGACGACCCCACCGTGAACGTGCAGTGGCCGGACTGCGGCTGTGAGCACAAGACCAGCGCAAAGGACAAGCTGCACGAGCCCTTTGCCGCCCAGAAGTTCGAATATTTTGAAAAGTGGTGATCGCCTGTGGCAAAACTCAAAGCGATGTGGAACGGCTTCTGGCGCTACCGCTATCTGCTGTGGAACCTTGTAAGCCGTGATTTCAAGCTGAAATACCGCCGCAGCGTGCTGGGCGTGGTGTGGAGCGTTTTGAACCCGCTGCTGATGTGCCTTGTGTACTGGGCAGTGTTCAGCAGCCTGATGGATATGCGGGGCAGCGGCATCGACAACTTTGCCGTCTTTCTGATGTGCGGTCAGCTGCTGTTCAACTTCTTCAACGAAGCTACCTCCACCAGTATGAGCAGCGTGCTCAGCGCCGCCCCGCTGCTGAAAAAGGTGTATATCCCCAAGTATATCTTCCCGCTGGAAAAATGCTGCTTTGCCATGGTGAACTGCGTGTTCAGCTTTGTGGCGCTGCTGCTGGTCATGATCTTTACCGGCGCGCCCTTCCACCTGACCATTCTCGAGGCGCTGTACCCGCTGGTGACGTTGTTTTTCTTCAGCCTCGGGGTCAGTATGTTCTTGGCGGCGGCTACGGTGTTCTTCCGGGATATCATGCACATCTGGAGCGTGTTCATCACCGCGCTGCTGTATTTCTCCGCCATCTTCTACGACCCCACCCAGATGACCTTTTCCATCGGCGGGTTCAATATGCAGCAGATCATCAAGCTGAACCCCATGTACTGGTATATCACGGGCTTCCGCCGCACGGTGATGTGGGGCATCCCGCTGGATCTGAACATGTTCCTTGTCTGCGGTATCTGCGCCGTGCTGTCCATGGTGGTAGGGCTGTGGGTGTTCCGCAAAACACAGGACCGCTTTGTGCTGCATATTTAAGGAGGGGTGAACAATGGAACCGATCATCAAAGTGGACAATGTTTCCATGTGCTTCAACCTTTCCAAGGAAAAGCATGAGAGCCTGAAGGAGTACTTTCTGGCTATGGTGCAGGGGCGGCTGCAATACGACGAGTTCTACGCTTTAAAGGACGTCAGTCTGGACATTATGCCCGGCGATTTTTACGGCCTTGTGGGCTTGAACGGCTCGGGCAAATCCACCCTGCTCAAGACCATTGCCGGGGTGTACAAGCCCAGCAAGGGCAAGGTGACCGTAAACGGCACCATCGCCCCGCTCATCGAGCTGGGCGCGGGCTTTGATATGGACCTGACCGCCCGCGAGAACATCTACCTCAACGGCACGGTGCTGGGCTTCTCGCCCAAGTATCTGGACGAAAAATTTGACGAGATCGTGGAATTCAGCGAGCTGGAAAACTTTCTGGATGTGCCGCTGAAAAACTACTCCTCCGGCATGGTGGCGCGCATCGGCTTTGCCATTGCCACCATCACCAAGCCCGATATCCTCATCGCGGACGAGGTGCTGTCGGTGGGCGATTTCCTGTTCCAGCAGAAGTGCGAAAAGCGGATGCAGGAGCTGATGGCGGGCGGCACCACGGTCATTCTGGTGTCCCACTCCATCGAGCAGATCGAGCGGATGTGCACCAAGGTGGCATGGCTGAGCCACGGCCACCTGAAAATGAACGGGGACACCCAGACAGTCTGCGCCGCCTACAAGGCGACCCAGCGCGGCGAGGTCTGATATGAATGTACGGTTGAAACGCGCCAAGGAGCTTGCCGGCTACGCCGTGCAGCTGACAAAGGACGAGGGCCTGCCCACCATGGTCAGGCGCGGCGCGGGCTTTGTGAAGCGCCGCTGCTTCGGCAAGCGTGCACGCTACCTGCCCGCCAAAAAGGTGCTGGAGGCCCAGCGCGCAGAGATGGCGGGCAAAACGGCGGCAGACTGCGGTCTGCCCACCATCTCGGTGCTGACCCCGCTGTATAATACCCCGGAAAAATACCTGCGGGAATTTCTGGATTCCTTTGCGGGGCAGACTGCGCCCAACGGGCAGCTCTGCCTTGCCGATGCTTCGGACGCCGCCCACGGGGACGTGGAGCGGATCGTAAAGGAATATCAGCAAAAGAATCAACAGATCGTATATAAAAAGATCGAAAATCAGGGCATTGCGGCCAACACCAACGCCGCCGCGCAGCTGGCAACAGGGGAGTATCTGGCGCTGGCTGACCACGATGACATTCTGGCACCCCATGCCCTGTACACCATGGGCAAGGCCATCTTGCAGCTGCGGCAGCGCGGCGAACCGGACGGCTTTCTGTACAGCGACGAGGCACTGTTCACCAAGAGCATCCGCCGCCCCATGGTGGCGCACTTCAAGCCGGACTACGCCCCGGACTACCTGCTGTGCTGCAACTACATCTGCCATCTGGCGGTGTTTCAGAAAGCGCTGTGGGAGCAGCTGGGCGGCGAGCGCCCGGAATGCGACGGCAGTCAGGACCATGACCTGTTCCTGCGGCTGATTGAAAAGACTGGCGGTGCCGCCCATGTGCCGCAGGTGCTCTATTACTGGCGGGTGCACGCAGGGTCTACCTCCGGCGGCGCCGACGCTAAGCCATACGTTGCGGCAGCGGCGAAAAAGGCGCTGGCTGACCACCTGACCCGCACCGGGCGCACCGGCACGGTGGAGGACGGCCTGTTCCCCAGCACCTACCGGGTAAAGTGGGACATCGTGGGCGAACCCAAGGTGAGCATCCTCATCCCCAACAAGGATCACACCGAGGACCTGGAAAAATGTCTGCACAGCATCTGGACAAAGACCGCGTGGGAGCACTTTGAGGTCATCGTGGTGGAGAACAACTCCACCGACCCCGCCACCTTTGCCTACTATAAAAAGGCGCAGCAGCGCTACGACGGCCTGCGGGTGGTTACCTACCCGAAAAAGGGCTTCAACTTTTCCGGCATCAATAACTTTGGCCGCAAATACGCCACCGGCGCGTATCTGCTGCTGCTGAACAACGATGTGGAGGTGCGCAATGGCGACTGGCTCACCGAGCTTTTGCGCCCATGCGCCCACCCCGGCGGGGCGGCAGTGTGCGGCGCCATGCTCTGGTACCCGGACGAGACCATCCAGCACGCGGGGGTCATTACCGGGCTGGGGGGCTACGCGGGGCACAGCCACAAGTACAAAAAGGCCGGCGGCAGCGGCTATATGTTCCGCACCGCCACGGTGCAGGATTTTTCCGCCGTCACCGGTGCCTGCCTGCTGGTAAAGACCAGCGTATGGGACAAGGTAAAGGGGCTGGACGAAGCCTTTGCGGTGGCCTTCAACGATGTGGACTTCTGCCTGCGGGTGCGGGATGCGGGTTACCGCATTGCGTGGACGCCCTACGCCCAGCTGACCCACTACGAGAGCAAGAGCCGCGGCGGGGACGAAAAAGACCCGGTAAAGGCACGGCGCTTTGCCGCCGAGCAGCAGCGCCTGTACGAGGTGCACGGCAGGGCGAACATCCTGCACGACCCCTACTACAACCCCAACCTGACCATGGACCGGGAGGATTTTTCCGAAAGCGATGATCTGCGCGGGCTGAAAGAGGGACGCATCACGGTGCAGTGGAGGGAATAACAGCATGAACATCAAAGGCCATTTTGAGACCATCACCCGGCACAAGCTGCTGGTGATGAAATACTGCTTTGAATGCGGGCTGTACGAGCAGGGGCTTGCCCACGACCTGAGCAAGTACAGCCCCACCGAGTTCATCCCCGGGTGCATCTATTATCAGGGCGACCACAGCCCCAACGAGGCCGAGCGCGCAGCCAAGGGCTACACCTCGGCGTGGCTGCACCACAAGGGGCGCAACAAGCATCATCTGGAATACTGGATCGATTACAGCACCACCAAGACCGGCCTGACCGGCATGAAGATCCCCCTGCGGTACGTCTGCGAGATGGTGTGCGACCGGGTGGCGGCAAGCCAGATCTATCTGGGCGATAAGTACACCGATGCCTCCGCGTGGGAGTACTACCAGCGCAGCAAGGATCACTACCTGATGCACCCGGAGACCCGGGCACTGCTGGAAAAGCTGCTGTGCATGGTGCGGGACCTGGGGCAGGAGCGCACCTTTGCCTACATGAAATTCCTGCTTGGCTGCGAAACCGATTACTAAGCCCAAAAGGCTGCTGCATATTCCGTGCGGCAGCCTTTTTTGCGTGCTTGAAACGATTAAAAATGCGCTCCGCTTCTGCTTTGCGCATCCTCAGCGGAAAAACTATTTTAAATTTCGCGTTTGTCGCGCTCTGCGGAGCGCTCCAAACGCATTTTCACGGGAGGGGCGTAAAGGCAAACCGCCTTTTTTACGCCTTGACAAATATTTCTTCCATATTTTGGCGCATCTGCCCATTGACAGCGCACCGCAGCAGGGGATAAGATAAAACTGGGGAGCAACGCGCTCCCATAAGAAGAAAGCGAGGGACCACAGATGAAGCTTTGGAAACGATGGACGGCAGCGGTCCTTGCAGCTGCAATGGTGCTGCTGCTTTTAGCAGCCTGCGGGCCCTCCGGCCCTTCCGCACCGGATGCGCCGGATAAGCCGGGCAGCAGCGAACCCGGCAAGGACCCCGCCGACCCCGGCACAGGAGAGCCCGGCAAAGACCCCTCTGAGGAAAATACCGGGGAACAAAAGAAGGCCGCAGTGGTGGAAGTGCTGAACACGGTGCGCAAGAGCTACGGCAAGGAGACTCCGCTGGTCAAGGATGCCGAGGCCTGCGCCATGGCTGAAAAAATGGCACAATTGCAGCTGGACGGTCTGCTTGGCAAGTACGGCAGCGACCCGATGAAGAGCGAGCAGTATACGAAGGACTGGAACGCCATCAGCAAGCTGACGGTAAAGGGCAAAAAGCTGGTGGGCGTAGGCGGCTACGGTGCGTATCCCACAGCAACAGTTATCCGCAACTGGGCAGAGAACGGCAGTACCGTGAAAAAGGCACTGGTCAGTGATGGCAGTGCCACCCTTGTGGGCGTGGGCGTTGTGCAGAACACCGACCCCAAAACGAAGGATCAATACCCCATTATGGTGGTCGTGATGACCTACTGAGTGCGTGCAAACGCCGCTGACGAAAAGTCGGCGGCGTTTTTGTGTAATCCGCATATTGACAAAAACATGCGGGGGGGGGGTACCATATCTATATGGCAGACTGCATGGTCTGCCGGGGTATTTATTACTTACAGGAGGGCAAAACGTATGAAATGTATCAAAAAACTGGTTGCGCTTACGCTGGCTGCTGTGCTGGCGCTGGCTATGCTTACCGCTTGCAGCGGTACACCGAGCGTGCCAGAGGCAACAGATGAAGCAAAGCAGATTGTGGACAACATCAATGCGGTTCGGACGAAAAATGGCCTGTCGGCACTGGAGGTCAACACAGACGCAACGGATGTGGCTAGTAAAATTTTAGCGCTACATGAAAAGAGGGAACTGAACCTGATTTCGACAGAGGACTACACAAAGGAAATACGTGAGCTGTATCTCATTCAGGTGGATGGAAGAGGCCGCGACGGCGATCTGATATCTGTATCTCACAGATCGGGCGAGAAGTACCTGACCGAGAAATTCTGGCAGGAAAAGTATGATTTTAACAATATGGACTTTGGTGCTTGCCGGATCGTGCGCAACGCCGAGGCAAAATATGTTGGCGTTGTTATAAAACAGATCAGCAACGGTGAGTACTTTACGGTCGTTATGACTTACTGAGTTGTAATTTAAAACCACGCAAACGCCGCTGACGAAAAGTCGGCGGCGTTTTTGTGTGGTCTGCCGGACAACGCAAAAACACCCCGGACGGGCGGTTCTGCCGCTTGGCCGGGGTGTTGTTTTGCAAGAAAATATTACTGCTCGTTTTCGTAGATCTTGATATAACGCGGGGCGCTTTTATCCTGCCAGAACAGCAGAATGGCGGTCAGGGCGACAGCCAGTGTGGTGAGGACGGCGAGCAGAGCTTTGAGAACTTTCATGGTTTGGTGCCTCCTTGTGAAGTTCGGGAGCGGAGCGGGGGACGTTCCGCCTGTCATGTTAGGTATAGTATAGCATATTCCCGCAGCAAAGGCAAACGGCAGAGTGGGGAGAGCAAAAAGAAAAATACGGAGGTTAGTTAAAACTAATCACCGAAAACGAATAAGAAAGTTCAGGAAAATTCATCATTTGGGGCGTGATGTCGTTGACTTCCCGCGTCAAAATGATACAATAAGTGTGTTAAGCAGCTGCTGTCCCTGTACCAGTGCGCCTGCATGGGCGAGGGGATGGCAATTCAAGCAGAATGGGGGATTTGAAATCCATGTTGAACAAGCTGAAACGTGCGGCGCTTGGCGCGCATACGCCGCATGACAAGGCAACTGCTGCAAGCAAACCTGTCCCGATGCCTCTGCCCGCGCAGGTACGCATCCTTATGAGCCAGCACATTGGCGCACCCGCCAAGGCACTGGTGAAAAAAGGCGATGAAGTGTTCGTCGGCACCAAGATCGGTGAGGCGGGCGGCTTTGTCTCCGCAAATATCCACTCCAGTGTTTCCGGTACGGTAGCTGCGGTGGAGGCTTTCCGTCTGTCCAATGGCCGTATGTGCGATTCTGTGGTCATCAAGACCGATGGCAAGCAGACCGTAGACCCGGCTGTCAAGGCACCGGAAGTCACCGATAAGGCCAGCTTCCTTGCTGCCGTGCGCGAGTGCGGTCTGGTCGGTCTGGGCGGCGCAGGCTTCCCCACCGATGTGAAGCTGCAGCCCAAGCAGCCGGTGGATACCCTGCTGATCAACGCCTCCGAGTGCGAGGTGTGGCTGACCAGCGACACGCAGGAGATGCTGGAGTGCAGCGATGATATCATCCGCGGCATCAAGGCTGTGCTGAAGTATACCGGCATCCCCAAGTGCATCATTGGTATTGAGAACAACAAGCCCGAGTGCATCGACCTGCTGTGCAAAAAGACCAAGGACGACAGCGCTATCGAGGTAAAGCCCCTGCCCAGTGTCTACGGCACCGGCGCAGAGCTGATCCTGATCGAGAAGTGCCTCGGCCGCGAGGTGCCCCACGGCGGTCTGCCCGCCGATGCAGGTGCTATCGTGATGAACGTGACCAGCGTTTCCACGCTGGGCAAGTATCTGGCTACCGGTATGCCGGTGGTCCAGCGTACCATCACCGTGGACGGCGATGCCTGCGCAAAGCCCCAGAACGTTGTTGTGCCCGTGGGCACCGCTTATCAGGACATTCTGGACTATGTGGGCGTCAAGGGCGAGCTGGGCAAGGTGGTTGCCGGCGGTGCCATGATGGGCCCCGCTGTGGAGAACCTTTCCTACCCCACCACCAAGACCACTTCCGGTCTGATCCTGCTGAGCAAGGCAGCTGCACAGCCTGCACCGGTCAACCCCTGCATCCGCTGCGGCCGCTGCGTGGAGTACTGCCCCATGGGTCTGGAGCCCGTGGAGGTCAATCAGGCCTACGCCGCCCGCGATGTGCAGGAGCTGGGCAAGCTGCATGCTGACTACTGCTTCAACTGCGGCAGCTGCTCCTTCGTCTGCCCGGCAAAGCGCCCGGTCACCCAGATGATGAGTCTGGCCAAGGCCTTCTATCTTGGCGAAATCAAAAAAGGAGGCAATAAGTAATGGATACGAAGCTTATTGTTTCGGCTTCCCCGCACGTCCGCAGTGACGAGACCACCCAGAGCCTGATGGCGAATGTGATCGTTGCACTGTGCCCCTGCGTGGTTGCCTCTGCGATCATTTTCGGCGTGCGCGCCCTGCTGGTCACCGCCGTTTCCGTGGTGGCCTGTGTGGTCTTTGAGTGGCTGTACTGCAAGCTGCTGAAGCGTCCGAACCCCATCAGCGACCTGTCCGCTGTGGTCACCGGCATCATTCTGGCCATGAACGTGCCCGTGGGCATGCCCATCGGTCAGCTGATCATCGGCGATCTGGTGGCTATCATCGTTGTCAAGCAGCTGTTCGGCGGCATTGGCATGAACTTTGCAAACCCCGCTCTGGTGGGCCGTATCGTGCTGTTCATCAGCTTTGCAGGCTCCATGAATCAGTGGGTGTTCCCGGATGCAGCGGTGGATCAGCTGTCCAAGGCTACCCCGCTGGCTGTGGCAGATCCCTCCAAGCTGAGCCTGCTGGATCTGTTCATGGGCATCCACGGCGGTGTGCTGGGCGAGACCTGCGCACTGGCTATCGTGCTGGGTCTGATCTATCTGGTGGCTACCAAGACCATCAGCATCGCCATCCCGGCTTCCTACGTTGGCAGCGTGTTCGTGTTCTACCTGATCGCTACCAAGGATCTGCACACCGCACTGGTTGCCGTGCTGAGCGGCGGCCTGCTGTTCGGCGCTGTGTTCATGGCTACCGACTACGTTACCAGCCCCTTTACCCTGAAGGGCAAGCTGGTGTACGGCGTTTGCCTTGGCATCGTTACCTTTGCCATCCGCTACTGGGGCAGCTACACCGAGGGCGTGTCCTTCGCACTGCTGTTCATGAACCTGTGGGTCCCGTACATCAATGATCTGACCCGTCAGACCCCGTATGGCTATGTGAAGCCTGCAAAGAAAGCGAAGGAGGGTGCTGGCAAATGAGTAAGACTGCAAATTCCAGCTGGGAAACCACCGGTAAGCCCATCGTTGTGCTGACCGTCATCTCTCTGATCGTCAGCCTGCTGCTGGCTCTGGTGAACGGCATGACCGCTCCCGTTATCAAGGAGAACACCCGCCGCACCACGCTGGCTGCTTATGTCAGCGTGATGCCCTCTGTTTCGGACGCAGCTACGCTGGAGGAAGTTACCGATTACACCACCGCCAATGTTACCGGCGTGGTGAAGGCTCCCGATGGCGGCATTGCCATCAAGGCCGAGGAAAAGGGCTTTGACGGCGGCATCCTGACCGTGATCATGGGCTTCGACGCCAACGGCGCCGAGACCGGCATCTGGGTGGACGCTTCTACCCAGACCAAGGGCATCGGCTCCAATGTGTCCACCGATGACTATCTGGCACAGTTCAACGGCATGGACGGCACCAAGAACATTGTGATGAATCAGGATTTCGATGCGTACAGCGGCGCAACCATTTCGTCCACCGCTCTGTTTGCTGCCATCAATGACTGCATCAACTGCTTCAACGAGCTGGCATAAAAGGAGGTTGGTAAGAAATGGCACAAGAAAATAAGTCCAAGGTAAGCATCCTTACCAACGGCATCATCAAAGAAAACCCCGTTCTGCGTCTGGTTCTGGGTACCTGCTCCATTCTGGCAGTTACCACCGCAGTTTCCAGCGCTCTGGGCATGGGCGCCGCCTTCACCTTCGTGCTGGTGTGCTCCAATATCATGATCTCCCTGCTGCGCAAGGTGATCCCCGGCAAGGTGCATCTGCCCTGCTACATCGTCATCATTGCAGGCTTTGTGACCATCGTGCAGATGTTCATGCAGGCCTACATGGAAAGCCTGTACAACGCACTGGGCGTGTTCCTGCCCCTGATCGTTGTCAACTGTATCATTCTGGGCCGTGCCGAGATGTTCGCCTGCAAGAACAATGTCGTGGACTCCGCACTGGACGGTGTGGGCATGGGCATCGGCTACACCCTCACCGCTACCCTGATGGCAACCATCCGTGAGATCCTGGGCAGCGGCACCTGGCTGGGCTTCCAGGTGATCCCGGAAAGCGTTGCCAAGGTCTCCATCATGACGCAGGCTCCCGGCGCCTTCTTCTGCTACGGCATCCTGATGGCAGGCTGCATCTGGCTGGAAGGCAAGCTGGACGCCCGCATCGAGCGCAAGAGCTGCTGTGATCTTGACAATCTGAAGAAGGAGGCGGAATAAGATGCTCGTCAAACTCGCTGCGATCTTCTTCAGCATGATCCTTGTCAACAACTATGTGCTGGTGAAGTTCTACGGTATCTGCCCGTTCCTGGGCGTTTCCAAAAAGCTGGATTCCGCTGTGGGTATGTCCGGTGCTGTCATCTTTGTCATGTTCATGGCAACGGCCGTTACCTTCCCCATCCAGATCTTCATTCTGGACCAGGCTGGTCTGAGCTACCTGCAGACCATCGTGTTCATTCTGGTCATCGCTGTGCTGGTGCAGTTCATCGAGATCTTCCTCAAGAAGTACATGGTTGCACTGTATAACTCGCTGGGCGTTTATCTGCCCCTGATCACCACCAACTGCTGCGTGCTGGCCGTGACCATTCTGGTCGTGGGCGACTACGGCGCCGATGTGGCTGCACACGGCTTCGGCTACGCCTACATCGAGGCTCTGATCTGCGCTATCGGCGCAGGCTGCGGCTTTATGCTGGCCATGGTCATGTTCAGCGGCGTGCGTAAGCGCGTGGAAGCCTGCGATCCCCCGGCACCCTTCAAGGGCCTGCCCATCACCCTGATCGCAGCTGCAATCACCAGCCTGTCCTTCATGGGCTTCGGCGGCATCGTCGAAAACCTGTTCAATGTTACGCTGTAAGGGAGGAACAGGACTATGAATATTGTATCTGCTGTTATCCTGTGCACCATCGTGGGCGCTGTGGGTGCTATCATTCTGGTGGCTGCCGCAAAGTTCATGGCGGTGGAGGAAGACCCCCGCATTGAGGAAGTTTCCGCCTGTCTGGCCGGCGCAAACTGCGGCGGCTGCGGCTACGCAGGCTGCGCCGACTACGCCAAGGCAGTTGTTCTGGACGGCGTGCCCTGCGACAAGTGCGCACCCGGCGGCCCCAAGGCTGCCGCTGCCATTGCCAAGATCATGGGCGGCGAGGCAAGCGCCGTAGAGAAGAAGGCTGTTGTGCAGTGTCAGGGCAGCTCCGAGCACTGCAAGCCCGCCTACGACTACAAGGGCATCCAGACCTGCGCTGCTGCTGCAGCCCTGTACGGCGGCCCCAAGACCTGCTCCTTCGCCTGCATCGGTCTGGGCGACTGCACCAAGGTGTGTAAGTTCGACGCCATCCACATCGTGGACGGTGTGGCCAAGGTGGACAAGGACAAGTGCACCGGCTGTGGTGCCTGCGCCAACATCTGCCCCAAGCAGGTGATTATGATCGACGCCGGCGGCCCCCGCAAGCCGGTGGTCATGTGCTCCAACAAGGACAAGGGTGCTGTGGCCAACAAGCTGTGCACCACCTCCTGCATCGCCTGCGGCATGTGCGAGCGCACCTGTAAGTTCGACGCCATCCATGTTGTGGACGGCGTGGCACGCGTTGATTACGACAAGTGCAAGGGCTGCGGTATGTGTGCCCAGAAGTGCCCCAAGCACATCATCCTGTTCCCGCTGAAGGACGACCCCAATCCCCCGAAGCCCGTGGTGAAGCCCGCCGCTCCCGCTGCTGCCCCCGCAGCAAAGCCGGAGGCCAAGGCTGAGGCAAAGCCCGAGACCAAGGCAGAGTAAACTGTAAACCAAAGCCCGCCGTGCAGCAATGCCCGGCGGGCTTTTTGGTATAAAAAATGATTGGGAATGCCCTCCGCTTGCGCTCTGGGCATCTTCAGCGGAATAATTATTTTTAATTTCGCGTTTGTCGCGCTCTGCGGAGCGCTCCAAACGCTTTTTTCACAGGGGGCTGTAAAGGCAAACAGCAACGCACTCCGCAGCGCCGCGCTTCCGAAGGAAGCGGCGCTGCAAATGCAGTTTACCGTTGCGACCCTTCTTGTGAAAAAGGCAGAACGGAACGCCCGCAGGCGTTCCGTTCTGCCAAAATCTAAAATAAACTTTCCTTAAATCATGCCCAGAGCAACGCGGAGGGCATTATAAATGGTCCGCTTTCCCATTTATTCCGTCTTAGTAGGGCGAATGGTCACCTCGCCGCAGCGCAGCGCCTCGGTGCGGCCGCCCTCCCGCTGCACCACCAGCCGCCCGGCATCGTCGATGGAAAGCGCCTGCGCGGCGTAGGTCTCGGTGCCGGTGCACACGGTCACCCAGTGGCCGGGCACAAAGCAACGGGCGCGGTACTCGTCCAGACATTCAAAGCCCGGGCAGAGCGCCAACAGCTCCCGCCCGATGGCACCCGCCAGCGCCGCCCGGCTTACCGGGGCGGGGCCGCCGGGGTATAAGCTGCCTGCTTTGGCGGTCAGCTCCGGGGGAAAGTCCTCGGCGGTGGCGGTCAGGTTCAGCCCGATGCCCACCACCAGCCATTCCAGCTGGCCGCTTTCAAGGTCAGTGCCGGCTTCGGTCAGGATGCCGCACACCTTTTTGCCCTTGTAATACAGGTCGTTCACCCACTTGATGGCAAGTTCCAGCCCGCACAGCGTCTGCACCGCCCGGCACACCGCTACCGCCGCGCCGATGGTGGCGGTCTGGGCGTTGGCGGCGGGCAGCGGCGGGCGCAGCACCACCGAGCAGTACACCCCCTTGCCCGCCGGGCTGGCAAAGCTGCGTCCCAGCCGCCCGCGCCCGGCAGTCTGCCCGCCCGCCAGCACCAGCGTGCCGTGTTCAGCCCCTTCCAGCGCCAGCAGCTTTGCGGTGCGGTTGGTGCTTTCCAGCGTGTCGTACAGCTGCACCGGGGCGGGGTAGGGGCCTATCGCCTCGGCGCAGAAGGGGTCGCCGCCCAGCAGACGGTACCCCCGGCGGGAGGCTGCTTCCAGCGCATAGCCCTGCGCGGTAAGCGCCGCCGCCGCTTTGTGCACGGCGGCGCGGCTGACCCCCAGCTGCTGTGCCAGCTGCTGGCCGGAAATATAGGTGCCCTCGGCGGCGCTCAGCGCCTGTAAAAGCGCCTGACGAGTGGTAGAAGCCATGGCGAAAATCCTCCCTGTGTGCTATACTGCTATTGTACCATATCTGCGGAAGAAGAAAAGCTTGAAAATATTTTAGTTTTTTGCAGGAACCGCCGCCGCTAATTCGTATTAAAGACAGAAGGGCGGCGCAGAGCACCGCATCCAGAACCGGAAAGGAGGCCGTGCAGCGCGTTGACAACACAGGAATTCAGCACGATGGTGCAGAAATATCAGGCACTCGTGTACACGGTCTGCCACCAGCTGGTACCGGATGTACAGGAGGCGCAGGACCTGACGCAGGAGACCTTTCTGGCGGCGTGGCGGGCCATCGACCGCTGCCCGCCGGGCTTTGAAAGGCAGTGGCTGGCGCGCATCGCCGCCAACAAAGCCAAGGATTATCTGCGCAGCGCATGGGTGCGCAAGATGAACACCCCCGGCGACGAGGTGCTGGCGCTGGAAGGCGCGCCGCCCGGTATGCAGCCGGAACAGCAGGTGCTGGAAGCGCTGGGCGAAGAGGAGCTTACCGGGATGATCTTAGATCTGCGCGAGCCCTACCGCACACCCTGCCGTCTGGTGCTGCTGGAACAGCACACCATAGCCGAAGCTGCAAGGCTGTGCGGCCGCCCGCCCAAAACGGTGGAAGCGCAGATCTACCGCGCCAAAAAGATGCTGGCGCAGCAGATCTTGCAAAACGACCGCATACCCTGTGAAAGGAGGAGCGTACATGGAACTGTTTGACGCAAAAGGCTGTCTGAGTGAGGAAGGCTTGCAGGCACTGGTCGGCGGGCAATTGGACGAAACGCAGCGGCTGGAAGTCGCCGAACACCTTGCCTACTGCGACCGCTGCATGGACCGCTACACCGCCCTGCTGACCGATGATGTGCTGGAGCAGCCGCCGCGCTCCGCCCGGGGCGCGGTGATGGGCACCATCTGGATACGGCTGATGCAGAACACATGGGGACGCGCCGCCGTGGCCACCGTAGCCGCCGTGCTGGCGCTGACGCTGTGGCGCTCTGGTACGCTGGAACAGATCCTGCACACCGGGCAGCAGCTGAACACATGGCTGCCGCAGGCCACACAGCAGACCGAACCGGAACTGCTGGGCAAGCCGGTGAACGACAAAGCCCCGCAGCCATCCACCGCCCCGCTGGGCAAGCCCATAGAGGACAAAAAGCAGCTGACCGAAAAACTATCCGACGCACTGGATGCGCTTTTGCACCGCAGTGCAGACACCACTGAGAAATGAGGGAACTGATTATGAAGAAAAACGGGATCCTGACCCTGCTGTTTGCCTGCATCCCCGGTGCGGGACAGATGTATCAGGGCTATATGAAGCGGGGACTCTCGCTCATCACCATGTTCTGCCTGTTCATTATTTTAGGCAGCACCACGGGGCTGGACGCGCTGGTAGTCGGCTGCTTCGTTGTGTATATGTACAGCTTTTTCGATACCTTCAACCTCCGCGCACAGCTGGCAGCGGAAAAAGCCCCGGAGGACGATTATCTGGTGCACTTTAATTGGCACGATGCCCGCATGACCCAGTTCATGGGCGAGAGCCACAAGCTGGTGGGCTGGGGGCTCATCGCACTGGGCGCGATCGTGTTCTACAACAACATCATCATGCGGGTGCTGGGCGATGTGATGTGGCGCTGGGGACAGGATAACCCCATCTTCCGCGCCATCTACCTGATGCTGGATTCCCTGCCGCAGATCGTGGTCTGCGTGGCGCTGATCGTGTGCGGCATGTGGCTGGTACGCGGCCCGAAAAACAAAAAGACCGGGCAGCCCCCCGAAGAAGAGGCCGAGGACTTCCGCGCCTACACAGCTGCGCCGCAGGCAGGGGATGCCGCGGACGCCGAGGACACCGCAGATACGGACACCCATTTTGCCATGCCGGAGCTTTCGGCATTGCTGGGGGAGCCTGTGACCGGCGCAGAGCAGGACGAGACCCCTGCGGAGGATGACGATGACCGAGCAGAATAAGAGTGTAACGCCTACTCCGCCGGAGCAGAAGCCCGCAGAAAAGCCCCTGCGCCGGGTGGGCAGCCTGACCCTGGGCGCGTGCCTCATTGCGGCGGGCGTGTTCTTCCTGCTGTATTTCTTTGTGCCGGGCTTTGATGTGCAGCTGACCCTGAAAATTGCCCCGGCGGTGGCGCTGGTGCTGCTGGGGTGCGAGGTGCTCTTCTTTGCCGCCCGCCCCGGCCGCTGGAAGTACGATTTTGTGTCCGTGCTGGTCTGTCTGGTGCTGATGGCGGGCTGCTTCTGCATGGCGATGCTGCCCCTGCTGTGGGACGAGTTGAGCGGCGAAAACCGGCAGGCCATGAACCGCCTGAGCACACAGGCCATTGACGAGCTGTACACCGCCTGCAAGCAGGACGCGCAGGACATTGCCATCCAGAACATCAGCGGATGGCTGTACCTGAACGGTGCAAAGGCTGAGACCTTGCAGCAGGCTGCCGCCCTGCCTGCCGGAGATACCTGCCTGACCCTGACCGTGGAGCTGTTTGGCCCCTACGACAGCGCCGCCGCCTTTGCCCGGGACTGCTACACCCTGACCGCACTGGCAAAGCAGTGCACCGTGCCGCCGGAAAGCCTGCACTTTACATGGGATGCCCGCAGCCCGGCAGAAAGCAGCCTGAACACCGGCAGTCTGCTGTACACCGAGGACTATTCGCTGGACCTGAGCGGCGCTGTGCAGCTGGACTGGACAGCGCAGCAGATGGAGCAGCAGACCGAGACCGAGTATCTGCTGGATGCAGAGAATATCCCTGACGGGGAAGAATGAAAAATGCCGCCGCACGAAACCCTCTCAGTCAAAGCCTTGCGGCTTTGCCAGCTCCCCCGAAGGGGGAGCTTTTTAGCATCTATCGTCAGCAGCGATGAAGCTCCCCCTTCGGGGGAGCTGGCGCGCAGCGCCTGAGAGGGCTCGGCCCGCTAAAAATAAAAGCATCCGCAACGAGCTTCGCTGATTTTCTAAAGCAAGTGCTGCGGATGCTTTTTGGTTTATGTGTAGTAAACGAAAAACGCCCCGAAGTCCTAAACTTCAAGGCGTTTAAGCTGGAGCTGCTATCCAGATTCGAACTGGAGACCTCATCCTTACCAAGGATGCGCTCTACCAACTGAGCTATAGCAGCACATCACAGCTCGATTAGTATAGCACAGGTTGACCTGCTTTGCAAGCATTTTTTGCAAAAAATAATATTTTTGCGCAAAAAAGCCCCCGGAGCATCCGCACACGCTCCGGGGCTCTGTGAATTGCGGTTACTTTGCCAAGCTGGTCAGGATGGGGTCGCACTGCTCTACGGTGGAGGAGAGCATCAGGTTGTAGGCGGTGATCATCTCCTGAATGGCGGTGAGGTTCTCCTTGGTCAGGGCGTAGCTCTGGATGGTGCCGTCCCGGCCGACGAACACGGCGGTGACGCTCTTGGCGTTCAGCCACTCGCTCAGCCAGCTGATCTCCTCGTCGCTCAGCTGGAACAGCTCCAGATCGAACCAGCAGCCCAGATCCTGATCGTAGCCGCCGCCGTACTCCTCGTCACAGGTGAAGGTGTACAGCTCGTCATCAGCAGATACGTTGACCGTTTTGATGTCCAGCTTCTTGCTGCCCACATAGGTCAGGATCATGTTGAAGGCAACGCCGTCGTCCTGCAAGAACATATAGGGGTACAGCCCGCAGGACTTTTTATCCATGCTGGCCTGCTCCTGCGGAGAGGAAAGATCCCAGCCGCCGGTCTCCTCGTCGTAGGTGACGGTGAACTTGGAAAAAGCGGCCTTGAGCTCGGCATCGCTGGGGGCGGCGTTGGTAGCCTCCACCGCAGCGGGAGCGGCGGGCAGTGCGGGTGCAGCAGCCGAGGCGATCATGCCGCCGCACAGCATGGCGGCAGCGCACAGACCGGCAACGACGCGCCGGAATAAACGGGTTGATCTCATAAGTCAGTACTCCTTTCCATTTTCGAAGGGGGATCTCTGGTTTCAGTATACCGCAGCCCGGCGGAAAAGCAAGAAAACTGTCACGAAACGCCCTGCCGCAGTCACGAAACGACTTTAGCCCACCTGATGCTCTTCCAGCCAGCGGGTCATCTGCTGGGCAATGCCCTTGACGCTGCCCTCCTCAAAAGGCACCTTCAGCCCGGCGGTCTGCATCAGCTCGGTGTAGCTGGCAAGACCGGCGCGGCGCACCAGCTTGAGGTAGCGCTCCCATGCGTCCTTGTGGTCGTCCAGGCTCAGCAGGAAGAACTGCAAGGCCGCCATGGTGGACAGGCAGTAGTCGATATAGTAGAAGGGGCACTCGTAGATGTGCAGCTGGCGCTGCCACCCGGCGCCGCGGCCGTAGAAGGGCAGGTTGTCGAAATCGATCCACGGGCGGTACTTCTTTTCCAGCTTGAGCCACTCGGCGTTGCGCTGGTCGGGGGTCAGGTCCGGGTTCTGGTACATGATATGCTGGAACTCGTCCACGGCGCAGCCGTAGGCAAGGAACACAAAGCTGTCCTCGGTGTGGAGCAGGGCGTACTTCTCGGTGTCCTTGCCGAACAGCAGGTGATGCCACGGCGCGGTGAGGAACTCCATGGCCATGGAGTGGATCTCGGCGCTTTCCATGGCAGGGCATTCCAGATCGGCGGGCACGTTGGGGTCCCGCTCGGCTACATAGCCCTCAAAGGCGTGGCCGCACTCGTGGGTCAGCACGTCCACATCGCCGGAGGTGTTGTTCCAGTTGGCAAAGATGAAGGGTGCCTTGTAGCTGGGCAGGCTGGTCATGTAGCCGCCGGACATCTTGCCGGGACGGCTTTCCACGTCGAACAGCTCGTTGTCCTGCATAAAGTCGATGAATTCGGCGGTCTCGGGGCTCAGCTCATGGTACATGGTGCGGGCAGCATCCATGCGTGCCTGATAGCCCGGGATGGGCTTGGGGTTGCCGTCCTTGAAGATGATGGGCAGGTCGGTAAAGGTGGGGTGGGTGATGCCGGTGCGCTTGGCGCGCATAGCCATCACCTTTTGCAGCTCGGGCACAACGTCCCTTGCCACCTGATCCCGGAAGGCCTGAATTTCGGCCTGTCCGTAGCCGATGCGGTTCATGCGCACATAGGAAAGCTCGCTGTAATCCTTGTAGCCCAGCACCTCGGCCTGACGGTTCAGGTTCTTGACGATCTTGGTGTACAGTGCGTCCAGCTCGTCCCGGTGGGCGTCAAAGTAACCGGCCTCGGCCTCGTAGGCGGCACGGCGCACGGCGGGGTCCAGATCCTCCTTGTAGGGGCCCAGCTGGGGGATGGTCAGCTGCTTGCCGTCCAGCTCCACCAGCGCGCCGCCGTAGATCTGCTGGTACTGGCTGACCAGCGCGTTGAACTCCTGCTGCAATTCCACGGTGCGGTCGTCCATGCCCAGCACGGCGTTCTTCATACCGGCCACACAGGTGGTGCCGAAGTGCTCGGTAAGCGCCTCCACATAGGGGTTTGCCAGAAACGCCCGGCTGATCTCCACGCTGGCGTTGGTCACAGCGGGGCCGTTGGCATCAAAAAAGTCCTGTTCGGCCTTCCAGTAGGCATCGCGGGTGTCGCAGGTGTAGTGGATGTTGGCCAGCTGGGAGGCGGTAGTGTAGTCTGCAAAGGCGCGGCTCTGCTCGTAGTACACCTGAATAAGGGCGTTGCCGTCCTGCGCATCGGCGGCCTTGGCGGCCAGCTGCTTGCATTTTGCCAGCAGGGCATCGATGTCCGGGCGGGTATAGGTCATTTCGCTGAATTTCATGGAAAATCCTTTCCGGGGCAGTTCCCCCTTTGGTATCTTGTGTTCATCTTACCACGTTCTGCGCCAAAAGAAAAGAGGAATACAACCAGACTTCATTCGGAAAACAGATTCCCATAAGGGAAACAAAAGTCCTACGTTTATACAACACTGCTAAAAATATAAACGCTCCTTTGGCAAAGATGTCTGTTTAAGCGCTTGCAGAGCGTCAAAAAAAGGATTATAATGGCATCATCAACAGAGTAAGACCCTGCGCGTTAAGTGCCGCATCAACGGGGAGTTGTGCTGCGGACGAAGGTATTGACCGCGGTGCAGGGTCTGCATCCCGCTGCTGCATGGACTTGGGTGCAGGCGAGAGCCGTCTGCGGTTTTTGCCCGGAAGTGAATGTTGTTGGAATTCACGCCCTCCTTTGTGCGGTCTGTCACAGGGGAGGGCGTTTTTGCGTCCTGCCTGCTGTTCCTTTTTAAGGAGGACAACTACGATGAACGACAAAAAAACCTCGGTGCGTACCCTGACCATGCTGGCTTTGCTGGTAGCCATGAGCATCGTGTTCAGCCGGGTGCTGAGCATCTCCACCGGTTTCGTCCGGTTCAATCTGGGCAGTCTGCCGGTGCTGCTGGCAGCGGTGGTGTTCGGCCCCGGCGCAGGTTTTGCGGTGGGCGCAGTGGCCGATATCATCGGCGGTGTGCTGGCGGGCTACGCCATCAACCCGCTCATCACGCTGGGCGCGGGTGCCATCGGCTTGGTGGCGGGCTTTGCATGGCAGAAGCTGAACCGCCTTTCCACCAACCTGCGGCTGGCAGCCAGCGTGCTGCTGGGGCACTTTGTGGGCTCCATGGTCATCACTTCGCTGGCGCTGCGCCTGTTCTACGGCTATCCGTGGGCAACGCTGGCAGTGCGCATCCCCAACGCCCTCATCCTCAGCGCCGTGAACGTTGTGCTGCTGCGCATCCTGCTGGAAAACCGCAGCCTGATGAATCTGGCAAAGAAGTAAGAAAGCTGTGAAAACCCTCTCAGGCGCTCCCGCGCCAGCTCCCCCTTCGGGGGAGCTGGCATCGCGCAGCGATGACTGAGAGGGTTCAGCCCGCTGAAATTCTGCAAAAACCTTCCCACGCAGCGCCGCGCTTTCGCAGAAAGCGGCGCTGCAAATGCAGTTTGGGGTTACGACCCCTCCCGTGAAAATACGTTTGGAGCGCTCCGCAGAGCGCGACAAACGCGAAATATCAAATAATTATTCCGCTATTTATGCGCAGAGCAAAGCGGAGCGCATTCCAAATCGTAATCTTGAATCGAGGCAGTATCTATGAACTACGAACAGGCAATGGAATACATCCACGCGGTGCAGTGGGCGGGGCATAAGCCCGGGCTTACCCGCACCCGCACCCTGCTGGCTGCACTGGGCGACCCGCACAAAAAGCTGCAATTTGTCCATGTGGCGGGCACTAACGGCAAGGGCAGTACAGCGGCAATGCTGGCTTCCTGCCTGCAAGCCGCCGGTTACCGGGTGGGACTGTATACCTCGCCCTTCATCAACCGATTCAACGAGCGTATTCAGATCAACGGACAGCAGATCCCGGACGAAGCGCTGGTGGATCTGGTGGAGCAGGTAAAGCCCGCCGCCGATGCCATGGAGGATGTGCCCACCGAGTTCGAGATCATCACCGCGCTGGGAATGCTCTACTTTGCGCAGCAGCAGTGCGATATCGTGGTGCTGGAGGTGGGACTTGGCGGCACGCTGGATTCCACCAATGTCATTGAAAAGCCTGCCTGCGCGGTGATCACCGCACTGGGCATGGATCACGTCAAGGAGCTGGGCCCCACGCTGGCAGATATCGCCGCCGCCAAGGCCGGCATCATCAAGCCGGGCTGCCCGGTGGTAAGCTACGGCGGCGCACCGGAGGCAGATGCCGTGCTGCGCCGGGTGGCGGCGCAGCAGAATGCCCCCTTTACCGAGGTGGATTTTGCCAAGCTGCAAATCACCGGCGGCGACCTTGACGCAGTTACCTTCAGCTTTGATGGACTGGACGGGGTGCGCCTGCCGCTCATCGGCAGCTATCAGCCCCGCAACGCCGCGCTGGCCATCACCGCCCTGCGGGTGCTGCGGCAGCAGGGCTGGAACATCCCGGAAAGCGCCATCCGCACCGGGCTGGAGCAGGTAAGCTGGCCCGGGCGCTTTGAACTGCTGCGCCACAGCCCGGCCTTTGTGCTGGACGGCAGCCACAACGCCCACGGGATGCGCGCCACGGTGCAGAGCCTGAAAGACCGCTTCCCCGGGCAGAAATTCGTCTTTCTGGTCAGCATCATGGCCGACAAGGACGTGGACGAGATGCTGGCGCTGCTGGCACCGCTGGCCGAGCGGTTCGTGACCGTGACGGCGCATAATCCCCGCGCCATGCCGGCGCAGACGCTGGCAGAGCATATCCGCGCCTACGGCTGCACCGCCGAGGCTGCGGACAGCATCGAGGCCGGTGTGGCGCGCGCGGAAGAACTGGGCGGCGAAGGCCCGGTGTGTGCACTGGGTACGCTGTATTTCTCCGGCGATGTCCGGCAGGCTTTTGCCCACCTGAATGCGTAACAATGCAGAAAAAATATTTTTGAATACAAGCAGAGCCGGACAGCCCGCGGGCTGTCCGGCTCTGTGTTTTTATAAAGAAAATATTATACCCGCAGCTGCTTTTTTGCCATTTGCAGCGCACGGCGCAGCGGGCGGTAGAGCAGCAGCATCAGCACAAAATTGCCGACGCCGTGCAGTGCATCGTAGCTCAGCCCGCTGAGCCACCAGCTCAGGGCGAAGGCGGGTGTTTTGGCAAACAGATACACCGCCGCGCACAGCCCGCCGAAGCACAGGCCGTACAGCCCGCTGAACACCGCCCAGAAAAAGGTGTAGTCCATGCGGCGCAGCAGCCATGCCAGCAGCGCCAGAAGATACCACACATACAGGTACATCACCCACCACAGGCCAAAGCCGTACAGCACGCCCTGCAGCAGGATGAACACCGTGATAGCGCCGGGCGTCTCCCGGGGCAGTTCCAGCGCAAACAGGATGATGAGCAGGCTCACCGGTTCCAGATTGGGCAGGCCGCTCATGGCCTGCTTGCTCACCACCAGCAGCGCACCCATCAGGCCGCTGAGTACCAGCCGCAGCACCCGGGTGTGCAGTGCCACCGGCTTTTTAGCCCTTGGTGTAGGTAAAGGCATAGCTGTCACCGTCGTGGAGCTCGATGTCGGCCACGCCCACGGTGGTCATCTCACCGGCAGCGTCGGTCAGGCACCACCAGGCCTGGTCCTTATCATAGTCGGCAGTCTCGCCGTTCACGGTGGTCACGAAGCCTGCATCGGCTTCTTCCTGACTGATGATACCGGCCTCGGCCAGCGCGGTGCTCAGCTTTTCGCCGTCGGTCACGTTCAGCAGTACGCTGGACACGCTGCCGTCCGCAGCGGTAACGGTGAACTCCACCGTGGCCTGTGCATCGGCGGCAGAGGAAGAAGCGGCCACGGAAGAAGCCACAGAAGAAGCGGCATCGGAAGCTGCGCTGGAAGCAGTGGAGGACGCAGAAGCGCCGCAGCCTGCCAGCAGGCAGACGGACAGCACAGCACTGAGGGTCAGGGCAGCAAATTTATGCAGAGTATTCATGGTTCAAGATCTCCTTGTTTCGTGTTTTGCGTGCAGAGCGCACGGCAGATATAGTACCATGAAACCGGCTGAAAATCAACATTTTTTCTGCATGGCTTCAAAATATGCGGCGGCGACGCCCACCTGATTGGCTTCACTGCTGAAGGCGCAGGGCACGATCTGGCAGCGGGGCAAGCCCTCCATGTAAGCCTGTCCCGCCCGGGAGGCGAACAGTCCATCGTAGGCGCTGCGCAGGCTTTCCAGCAGCAGGGGCTGCTTGCTGATGCCGCCGCCGATGGCCACCTTTTCCACATCCAGCAGAACGGTCAGGTTGAAGATCTGCACCGCCACGGCATGGCAGAACCGCCGCAGCACCTCCAGTGCTTCCGGCTCCCCAGCGTTGGCGGCGGCAAAAAAGCTGCGTCCGTCCAGCGGGGCGTCCTCCGGCAGCGCCTTGCGGGCGCGGTACCATATAAGCAGGTTGCGGGTGCTGCACTGGCAGGCCATGTTCTGGTCCGGGGCGTCCCACGCCTCGGCGTTGGTGTTGACAAAGCTGTACTCCCCGGCGGTAAAGTGCACCCCGCGCACCAGCTGCCCGTTGGCAATAATGCCGCCGCCCACGCCGGTGCCGATGATGAACACCGCCGCGTTGCAGCAGCCCTTCAGCGCGCCGTTTGCCAGCTCTGCCATGGCGGCGGCCTTGCCGTCGTTTTCCAGGATAACGGGACAGCCGCACTTTTCTGCCAGCAGCTGCCCCACCGGGGTGGCGGTGTTGTACAGCAGTGCCCCGCCGTTGGACACATAGCCGGTGCGGTTATCCACAAAGCCCGGCAGCGCCATGGCAATGCCGGTCACCTCGTCTTTATGGGGCGCATACAGCTGGTAAAGCGTATCCAGAAATTGCGCCTGTGTATCCTGCGGCGTGGGCACCGCGCCGCTGTTCGTGCGGTGCATCTGCTCGTCCATGACCGAGTATTTGATCTCGGTGCCGCCTACATCAAAAACCATGACCTTCATCTTATAACCCTCCCGCAAACGGTCGTTTTCTGTCCCTATTATGGCAAATCATCGCGGGAAAGTAAAGCCCCGGCGGCAAAAATGAAAACTGCAAAAAATCGCCCCGGCTTGCGGTTGCAATCCACCCCGCCCTGTGATATCCTGAAAGAAGAGTATCTAATATAAAGGAAGAAACTGCCATGGATTGCAAACTGCGTGCCAAAAACTGCGGCGGCTGCCCCCTGCTGGGGCTGGACTATGCCGCGCAGCTGAAACAGAAGGAAGAAAAAGTGCGTGCTCTTGTGGGCAAATACGGCCCGGTGCACCCTATCCGGGGCATGGAGCAGCCCTACCACTATCGCAACAAGGTGATTTCCACCTTTGCCCCCGGCTGGGGTGGAAAACTGACCTCTGGTATCTATGCGGCAAACAGCCACAAGGTGCTGCCGGTGGAAAGCTGCCTGCTGCAGGACGAAGTGCTGGACAAGACCATGCAGGCGGTGCGGGCTGCCGCCAACGCCTGCCGCTACCAGCCCTACGACGAGGACAAAGGCACCGGCCTTGTGCGCCACTGCCTGCTGCGGCGGGGCGTAGCCACCGGGCAGGTGATGGTGGTGCTGGTGACGGCGCAGCCGGTGCTGCCGGGGGCCAAGAACTTTGTAAAGGCACTGCTGGCCGAGGCGGCGCAGCGCGGCGTGACCGTGACCACCGTGGTGCAGAACGTGAACAGCCGCAAGACCAGCGTGGTGCTGGGCGAAGCGGAAAAGGTGCTGTACGGCAAGGGGTTCATTCTGGACACCCTCTGCGGCAAGACCTACGCCATCAGCCCGCGCAGCTTTTATCAGGTGAACCCGGCGCAGACCGCCGTACTGTACGGCCTTGCGGTGGAGGCCGCGAAGCTGACCGGCAAAGAGGTGGTGCTGGATGCCTACTGCGGCATCGGCACCATCGGCCTGACCGCCGCCGACCATGCAAAGCAGGTGGTGGGCGTGGAGCTGAACCGGGACGCCGTGCAGGATGCCATTGGCAACGCAAGGCACAACGGCGTAAAGAACGCCCGCTTCTTTGCCGCCGACGCCACCCGCTGGATCCGCGAAGCAGCCGCAGCAGGGGAGAAGGCAGACGTGATCTTTATGGACCCCCCGCGTGAGGGCTCTACCCCGGAATTTCTTGCCAGCGTGGCCCGTATGGCCCCGAAGCGGGTGGTCTATGTCAGCTGCAACCCCGTCACCCTCGCCCGCGACCTTGCCACCCTGACAAAGCTTGGCTATAAGGCCGAGGGCTTTACCCCGGTGGATATGTTCCCGCATACGGAGCATATCGAAACGGTATGCGCATTGTCCAAACTAGATGTCTACCAGAAGATCACGGTTGACCTGAAGATGGATGAACTGGACGTGACTGCTGCAGAGACCAAGGCTACTTATGAAGAAATCCGGGAGTACGTCAAGGAGCACACCGGTCTGAACGTGAGCAACCTCTATATTGCACAGGTCAAGCAGAAATGCGGCATCAAGGAGCGGGAGAACTACAACAAGCAAAAGTCCGAGAACCCCAAGCAGCTCAAGTGTCCGCCGGAGAAGGAAAGAGCCATCCGGGAAGCGCTGAAGCATTTTAAGATGATATAAAAGAGTATTCGATTCACATACCCGATAAATCTTTTTGTAAATGATTTGCCGGGTATTTTTGTTTGTCATAAAGGAAGTCTTGCTTTTTATTGTAAAATTGGATACAATATAAAAAAGACATTTACACGGAGG
>CAKSWQ010000029.1 GCA_934512105.1 uncultured Faecalibacterium sp.
ACCCCGCTGGAGGACAGCTTCAGCTGCAACTTCAACATTCTGGTGTCCGGTCAGCCCCGGGTCATGGGCGTGCGGGAGATTTTGAAGGAGTGGACGGCCTTCCGCGTCGAGTGCGTGCGCCGCCGCACCTACTACGACCTGCACGGCAAGGAAAAGCGGCTGCACCTGCTGCAGGGTCTGGCCGCCATTCTGCTGGATATCGACAAGGCCATCCATATCATCCGCACCACCGAGGAGGAGACCGAGGTGGTGCCCAACCTGATGATCGGCTTTGGCATTGACGAAGTGCAGGCAGACTATGTGGCAGAGATCAAGCTGCGCCATCTGAACCGGGAATACATCCTCAAGCGCACCGGCGAGATCGAGCAGCTGGAAAAGGACATTGCAGACCTGAACGATGTGCTGGCAAAGCCCGCCCGCATCCGCCGCATCATCATCAATGAACTAAACGATGTAGCGAAAAAATACGGCAAGCCCCGTTGCAGCGAAATTTTGTACGACCTGCCGGAGGAGGACGCCGCCGCCGAGGAAGAGGCCGTGCCGGACTATCCGGTGACCGTGTTCTTTACCCGGGAGGGATACTTTAAAAAGATCCCGCCCCAGAGCCTGCGTACTGCCGGTGCTCACAAGCTGAAGGAGGGCGACGAGATCATCCAGCAGCTGGAGACCCGCAACAACGTGGAGGCACTGTTCTTTACGGACAAACAGCAGGTGTACAAGGTGCGTCTGGCAGAGCTGGAGGATGGCAAGGTGGCCCAGATGGGCATCTTCATCCCGGGACGGCTGGGCATGGACGAGGGCGAAAACGTGCTGAGCATGGTCATCACCGGCGATTACAGCGGCTTTATGCTGTTCTTCTTTGCCAGCGGCAAGTGCGCTAAAATCCCCCTCAGCTCCTACGCTACCAAGCAGAACCGCCGCAAGCTGCTGAAGGCGTACAGCGATAAGGAACCGCTTGCCATGATGCTCTACCTGCCGGAGGAGACCGAGCTTGCTATCCGCACCAGCGCCAGCCGAATGCTGCTGGTGGGCACGGCGCAGATCGCCGCCAAGACCACCCGCGACAGTCAGGGCGTGGCGGTGGTCACCCTGAAAAAGAACCAGACCATCGCCTCGGTGGTGTCGGCGGATACTTTGGAACTGGCCAACCCCCACCGTTACCGTGTGCGCAGCCTGCCCGCCACCGGTGCGCTGATCCGCGCCGAGGACGAGGGCGAGCAGATGAGTCTGCTTTGATTGGCAGGCAGCGGGGAGTTTTCCTTCGCAAATGAGCCCGGAACCCCCTGTTCCGCCCCAGTGCTGCGCGCCGGGGCCCCACTTCGCCGGAATTTGCTCAGGAAACTCCCCGCCGCCTTTCCGAAAAGTCCCCTCCCGTGAAAAAGTAATTCCGAAACGACCGCAGTCGTTTCGGAATTACAAATTATAAAAAATTTCCGCTGTTAATGTCAGAGCGAAGCGGAGACAATTTTAAATCGTTGAGCCTGAAAAGAGGAAGCAGTCATGCAAAATATCGACCTGATCTGTGTGGGCAAGCTGAACGCCAAATATTTTGCCGAGGGCGTGGCAGAGTACCAGAAGCGTCTGGCGGCCTTTGCCGCCTTCCGCATCATTGAACTGCCGGAGGAAAAGATCGAGGAGAAAAATGCCTCGGACGCCGTGGTGAAAAAGGCGCTGGATAAGGAGGGAAAATCCATCCTTTCCAATGTGCGCAAGGGTGCTGCTATCGTGGCCATGTGCATCGAGGGCAAGCAGATCTCCTCCGACGAACTGGCGCAGTTTTTGGCGCAGCGCGCCGGCAGCGGGGCAGGGGATGTGGCCTTTGTTATCGGCTCGTCCCACGGCCTGTCCGACGAGGTGAAAAAAGCCGCTGCCCTCAAATTCAGCATGGGGCGCATCACCATGCCCCATCAGCTGGCGCGGCTGGTGCTCACCGAGCAGATCTACCGCGCCTGCACCATCAATGCGGGCATGAAGTACCACAAGTAAAGGATCATTTTTGGCTCCCGGAGCGTTCGCAGGCGCTCCGGGAGTTCTTTTTACAAAAACATGTAAAACCTGCCGGAAAAGTAATTTTTGGCTTTTCTTTTGGAACAGTTTTTATTATACTGATAGCGTGGAGCATTCTATTACAAAAAGCAGCAAAAAACACAGGATGGAAGAACCATGAAAAAACACAGAAGAGGACTGCGGCTGGCGGCCTGTCTGCTGGCGCTGGCAATGTGTGCGGCGCTGCTTTGCAGCTGCAGGCGCACCGGAAAAGCTGACGACTATACGGCTGCAATGCCGGTCATCGTGGTGGGCAGCGATAACTACCCGCCCTTCAACTATATGGGCACGGACGGTGCGCCCACCGGCATTGACGTGGAACTGGCCACCGAGGCGTTCGGGCGGCTGGGCTACCGGGTGAAATTTGTGACCATCGACTGGGAAAAGAAAAAGGAACTGGTGGAAAACGGCACCATCGACTGCATCTGGGGCAGCTTTTCCATGGATGGCCGCGAGGAAGAATACCACTGGGCAGGGCCTTATCTGTACAGCCGTCAGGTGGTGGCCGTGCGCTCTGACAGCGACATCTACACCTTGCAGGATCTGGACGGCAAGGTGGTGGCGGTGCAGTCCACCACAAAGCCGGAGGAACTGTTTTTGAACGCAGAGCAGAATGGTCTGCCCCGGCCGCGCAGGCTGTATTCCCTGCAGAACCGGGATCTGCTCTACACCACCCTCATCAAGGGCTATGCGGATGCTTTGGCCGCCCACGAAAGCGCCATCCGGCAGTTCATGAAGGATTACAGCGTAGAATACCGCATTCTGTCGGAGCCGCTGATGACGGCGCGGCTGGGCGTTGCCTTTGCCAAGGATCGCAGCGATGACCTGCCGCAGCAGCTGACGGAGGTTTTCCAAGGGATGCTGGCAGACGGCACCGTCCGGCAGATCGTGAGCCGCTATCTGGACGACCCCGGGCACTATCTGGATGGACTGGAGGACAGCACCCATGCATGACGGAATGGAAAAAGGTTCACAGGTCATCAGCCGGAAGCAGCACATTCTGATCTGTGCGCTTGCCGGGTTGCTGATGCTGGGCGGCGTGCTGGGGCTTTCGGCCCACAGCGACCTGCAAAATGCAGAAAAGCAGTTTGAGGATACCATCAGCTATGTTAAGGAGCAGTGCACCGGCTACGACAACCTGAATCTTGCCTCCGAGACCAAAAGTCTGATGCGGATGATGGAAAACGCCCAGCATCTGTGCAGCGAGATCGCCCGGGACCGGCAGGAGGACCCCGGGCGGGTGCTGGACGATGCTGCTATGGAAGGATATTTGCAGGATTATACCCTCAGCGGCATTCTTGTGCTTTCGGCAGAGGGCAAAATCTTGTGCGGTGCTTCCCAGGATGGCCGGGCAGCTGACCCGCAGATCCGGGAGCAGATGGAAGCGCAGCTGGCCGGTTCTATCGTGCTGAAGGTGGCCGACCACCCGGAGCAAATCTACGCCGGGCGGACGGAAAATGAGGATGGCTCCTATGTGGACACCGCCGCCTGCGCCCGGAAGGACGGGGAAGGGGTGATCGTGGTGTACTACTGCACCACGGCAGAATATGTGCGCAATTACAGCCTTTCCTACCAGAACTGCGTGCAGGGCTATAACCCTGCCGTGGACGGCACCATTGTGGTGACCCGGGGTGACCGCATCGTGGCCAGCAATGACCCCTCTCTGCTGGATACCACCGTAGACGAAAACCCCACTCTTTCTGCCTTAAAAGCGCGCAGCACCAACGGCGGCATGATCCATGTGCACAGCACCACCGGACAGCAGTATGCCTACGGCATCGTGGGGCAGGGACGCAGCTTTTATATCTACGTCTACCGCCCGGAGCGGGAGGTGTATGTCTCTACCATGCGCAATGTGAGCATGGCTGCCTTTGCTTACATGGTCGTCCTGTTTCTGCTGCAATTGCTGCGCGGCAAGACCGACCAGCGCTACCGGGAGCAGCAGCTGCGCCGGGAGCAGGAGTATCAGGAGACCCTCAAGGCAGCTGCGCTGAAAGCAGAGAGCGCAAACCTTGCCAAAACCGAGTTTTTGCAGCGCATGAGCCACGATATCCGCACTCCCATCAACGGCATCCGGGGCATGGTGGAGATCGGCGACCGCTGCCCGGAGGATATGGCACGGCAGGCCGACTGCCGCAAAAAGATCTGGGAGGCCTCCACCCTGCTGCTGGAGCTGGTGAACGAGGTGCTGGACATGGGCAAGCTGGAGTCCGGCGAGGTCGTGCTGGAAAGTGTGCCCTTTGATCTGCCCGAGCTGATGCACGAGATCACGGACGTGCTGGAAAAACAGGCGGCAGAGCGCGGCATCGTGCTGCACCGGGAATACGGCAGGCTGCCGCATCCCCGGCTGGTGGGCAGCCCACTGCACGTCAAGCGGCTGCTGATGAATGTGCTCAGCAACGCCATCAAGTATAACCGGGAAAAGGGCCGGGTGATGCTGGACTGCTTTGAGCTGAGCAGCACCGGGGACAAGGTGCAGATCTGCTTTGTCTGTGCAGATACCGGCATCGGCATGAGCGAGGAGTTCCAGAAGCGGATGTTTGAGCCCTTTGCGCAGGAGAATACCGGGGCGCGCTCGGTATACGGCGGCACCGGCCTTGGAATGTCCATTACAAAAAGCCTTGTGGATAAGATCGGCGGCACCATCGGGGTGGAAAGCAAGCAGGGCATAGGCACCACCTACACCATCACCCTGCCCTTTACGATTGACAATACCGAGGCCGCAGAACCGGAGCGGCAGCAGACAGACCTTACCGTGCTGCAGGGGCGGCAGCTGCTGCTGGCCGAGGATAACGCCCTGAACATGGAGATCATGGAGTTTTTGCTGAACGATGTGGGCATAAAGGTGACCAAAGCCACCGATGGACAACAGGCGGTGGAGGCCTTTGCGGCCTCGCCGGTGGGCGGCTTTGATGCCATCCTGATGGACGTGATGATGCCGGTGCGGGACGGCCACGAGGCCACCCGCGCCATCCGCGCCATGGACCGCCCGGACGCAGAGAGCATCCCCATCTTTGCCATGACGGCGAACGCCTTTACAGAGGATCGCCGTAAAGCACTGGAATCCGGTATGAACGAGCACCTGCCCAAGCCCATCGACCCGGATGAATTGTACCGCCTGCTGGTAAAATACCTGACAGAGCGCGGCTGAGCCATTTGCCGGGCTTTACAAGCGGGGCAAAACATGGTACAGTAAATATACTGTGCTTGTGCAAGCCGCAGGCACGCCCGGCGGTGGGGAAAGCCGTCGGCACACAACACGATACGACACGGCAAACCAGCCGCGGACGGAAAGGATGTACTACAATGGAACAGAGCGAAAAGACCCTTGATATGATCGTCAATCTCTGCAAGAACCGTGGTTATGTGTTCCCCGGTTCCGAGATCTACGGCGGTCTGGCTAACAGCTGGGACTACGGCCCCCTTGGCGTGGAGTTCAAGAACAACGTCAAAAAGGCATGGCTGAAAAAGTTTGTGCAGGAAAGCCCCTATAACGTGGGCTTGGATGCTGCCATCATCATGAACCCCCAGACCTGGGTGACCACCGGCCATGTGTCCAGCTTCTCGGACCCCCTGCTGGACTGCCGCGCCTGCAAGGCACGCCACCGCGCCGACAAGCTGATCGGTGAGGAGCACCCCGAGGTGAACGTGGACGCCATGAGCTTTGACGAGATGGATGCTTTCATCGCAGAGCACGAGGATATCGTCTGCCCCGTCTGCGGCAAGCACGATTTTACCCCCATCCGCAAGTTCAACCTGATGTTCAAGACCGCCATCGGCGTGACCGAGGATAGCTCTTCCACCTGCTATCTGCGTCCCGAGACCGCACAGGGCATCTTTGTCAACTTTGCCAACATCCAGCGCACCACCCGCCGCAAGCTGCCCTTCGGCGTGTGTCAGGTGGGCAAGGCTTTCCGCAACGAGATCACCCCGGGCAACTTCACCTTCCGCACCCGCGAGTTCGAGCAGATGGAGTGCGAGTTCTTCTGCAAGCCCGGCACCGATCTGGACTGGTTCGCTTACTGGAAGGACTACTGCGAGAACTGGCTGCTGAGCCTTGGCATCAAGAAGGAGCACCTGCGCCTGCGTGACCACGAGCCTGCAGAGCTGGCCTTCTACAGCCGCGCTACCACCGATATCGAGTACGCCTTCCCGTTCACCGACTGGGGCGAGCTGTGGGGCATTGCAGACCGTACCAACTACGACCTGACCCGCCATCAGGAGGCTTCCGGCAAGAGCCTGGAGTACTTCGACAGCGAGACCAACGAGCACTACATCCCCTACGTCATCGAGCCCTCTCTGGGCTGCGACCGTGTGGCGCTGGCCTTCCTGTGCGAGGCCTACGACGAGGAGCACCTGACCGACAGCAAGGGCAAGGAGGATGTCCGCACCGTGCTGCGTCTGCATCCGGCTCTGGCTCCCTACAAGTGCGCCGTGCTGCCCCTGAGCAAGAAGCTGGGCGAAAAGGCCATGGAGATCCGCAACGAGCTGAGCAAGTACTTTATGGTAGACTACGACGATACCGGTTCTATCGGCAAGCGTTACCGCCGTGAGGACGAGATCGGCACCCCGTTCTGCATCACTGTGGACTTTGACACTGTGGGCGACGAGGCCAAGGGCATTGCTGCCGACAACTGCGTCACCGTCCGCGACCGCGACACCATGGAGCAGGTGCGTATGCCTATCAGCGAGCTGAAGAGCTACATCGAAAGCAAGATTGAGTTCTAAAAAAATACACTGCTACGCAAAAGCAGCCCCGCCGGTGCACCGGCGGGGCTGCTTTTTTAGTGTTGTGATGGCTGCTTGTGGCTTCAGATGCCGCTACTCTCTGCGACCCTTCCTGTGAAAAAGTGGCCCGGAAACATCCGCAGATGTTTCTGAGCCACAAATTTTAAAATCATCAGGCAGGTTACTGCTGGGCGAAGATCTTTACCTCGTCCTTGTCCATAAAGGCGGCACCTGCAAAGCCTGCGGCTTCTAGCTGACCCAGCTGCTTGCCCAGCTTTTTGCCCTGCGGCAGCACGGTGACATTGTACTGCTCGCGCAGCGCGGCGGCCTTGCTCAGCACGGCAGGGAAGTCAACGTCCTTGCCGTACAGCAGGGCGATCTTCTGCTTTGCACCGGGGATCTGGTAGCCCTGCTCCAGCAGAATGCCGCACACCCGCTCGAAGCCGATGGAGAAGCCCACGGCGGGCACCTGCACGCCAAGGAACTTGCCCACCATGTTATCGTAGCGTCCGCCGCCTGCCACAGCACCGCTGAACTGCGGGCAGGTCACCTCGAACACCATGCCGGTGTAGTAGCCCTGACCGCGCACCAGACTGGGGCAGTAGGCCACCTGATAGCGGCCAGCAGCCAGCGTGTTGGCGGTGGCCAGCACATACTTCAGGTCATCAGCGATGGCGGGGTCGGCGCAGCGGGCGGCTACGGCGTCCAGCGTTACGTCCCCGGTGGCAATAAAGTCTGCCAGTGCGCGGATGGCAGCTTCCGGCAGCTGCTTCTCGGTCAGCTCGGCCTTTACTCCCTCGGCACCGATCTTGTCCATCTTGTCAAAGGTGATGCAGACGGAGTCCAGCGTGTCGGCGGCAAAGCCCATGCTCTCCAGCATCCCGCGCAGGATGCGGCGGTCGTTGATGTTGACGGTAAAGCCGGTAAAGCCGATGTTCAGCAGCGCGCGGGTGGTCACGTCGATCAGCTCCACCTCGGCGTTGGGGGAAGCATCGCCCAGAATGTCGATGTCGCACTGCACGAACTCGCGCAGACGGCCCTTCTGCGGGCGCTCGGCGCGGAACACCCGGTCGGTCTGGATGACCTTGAAGGGGCTGGGCAGCTTATCCTTGTTGGCGGCGTAGTAGCGGCTCAGAGGCAGGGTAAGGTCGTAGCGCAGACCCATGTCGGACAGCTGCTTGGGGTCGCCGGTGTTCAGGGCGGCGGTCAGCTTGTCGCCGCGCTTGAGCACCTTGAAGATCAGGTTCAGGTTGTCGCCGCCGTCGGACTTGTCCAGATTCTCCATATCCTCCAGCATGGGGGTGGAGATGCGCTCAAAACCGGCGGAGCGGTAGGTCTCCAGAATCTTGCCCTGAATGTAATCGCGCAGGGTCTGCTCAGCGGGCAGCAGGTCCCGCATACCCTTCAAAGCCTGTGTTTTCATAACAGTAATTCCTCGCTATCTGTAAATTGTACCCGCCCTCGATGCTTGAAAAGGGGCGGGAGCGTTTTTAACTCAGTACTTTATCATTATAAAGGATAATGCCGGATTGTCAATCCAAATGGGCACACTATCGCAAATTGCACAAATCTTTGAGGTGAAAGTATGAAGCAGCAGTTTGCAGCAAAACACCCGTGGACGATTCTGGCTGCGGGGGCAGCCATTCAGGTGCTTACCGGTTTACCGGCGGCGTGGGGCGTTTTTCAGCAGCCGGTCATGGAGGAGTACGGCCTTTCGGAGCAGGGGGCGGGTTATGCCTTTGCACTGCTCATCGCCGCCTTTGGGGTGGGGTGTGTGCTGGGCGGTTTTTTGCAGGATAAAAAGGGCCCGCGCTGCGCAGCATTGTGGGGCACAGCCCTGCTCTGCGGCGGTTTTTTTGCAGCAGCCTTTCTGCCGGGCTGGGCAGGGTGGGGGTTCTTTCTGGCCTTCAGCATCCCGGCGGGGCTGGGTACGGCGTTTTTGTACCCGTCCATTCAGTCCTGTGCCCAAAAGTGGTACGCGGGGCGCAAGGGGCTGGCGACCGGGGTCATTGGCGGGGCGGTGGGGCTTTCCGGTGCGTTCCTTACCCTGTTCGTCCGGGCGGCGCTGCGGGGCTTTGGCCCGGTGCAGGGTATCCGGGGCGCGTTCTGGGCGCTGGGGGCGCTTACCTTGCCGGTGTGCCTTGCGGGCAGCGCGGTGCTCAGCGATCCGCCGCAGCAAAAACAACAGAAGAGCGGTAAAAACAGCATCGACCTCTCCCCGGGGCAGATGCTGCGCACAAAGCAGTACTGGCTGTGCGCGGGCGCGGTGTGCTTTTCCACCCCGGCGGTGCTGTTGTTCAGCCCCATCATCTTAAAACTGGGCATGGAGCGCGGGCTGGACGAGACCGCTGCGCTATGGAGCATCGTGCTGGGCAGCGTGGGCAGCGCCGCAGGTCGGATGCTGATGCCCATGCTCAGCGACCACATCGGCCGCCGCGCTACCGACCTTGGACTGTTTGCGGCCTCGCTTGGGCTGTCGGCGGCGTTCTGGGCGGCGCAGGGCTGGTGGGTGGTGGTGTGCTACGCCGGGCTCACCTTCTGCTACTCGGCGCTGGCGGCGGTGCTGCCCGCCCTTTCCACCGACCTGTTCGGCCTGCCCCATGCGGGGGTGAACTACGGCTTTCTGGCACTGGGGCAGAGCGTGGGCAGCCTTGCGTTCCCCTTTGCAGCCAATCTGCTGGCGCTGGAGAACGGGCGGCACCTGCTTGCCATAGCCGGTGCGGCGACGGGTTTTGCAGCCATCTGGGCGCTGCATCCGGTGCAGAAAGACCCGCGCTGAAACGCGCAAAAAGAAAAGGCTGCAAAAAGTTTGCCGGTGCTTACGGCAGAATTGACAAAAACTTGACGACTGATTTGTATAAAGCGGTGGAAATGACAGTTAGCGCCGGATGACCGTAAAACCCGGCTGCATTTTTTACAGGAAATGACTTGCAAAATTCGTCCGATTTCTCTATAATAAAATCATGCGTGGTAGTACCGGTGCAGGCGCTGAAAGAGAGCAGCGCACCCGGTTCGGATGCAAGCAGTATGGAGCAGCAGCTGTGCCGGCAGGGCGCGGCGGCGGTTTTGTGCTGCCAAAGCGACATTTGTCAAAAGGAGAGTATGATTATGACCTATTCGCAGCAAGTACAGAATATGTGCCCGATCACCAAAGGTCCTAAGCATGGTCCGGCTCCCATCCCCGAAGAGGGCGCATGGGTCAAGGCCTATGAGGTCAAGGACATCAGCGGCTACACCCATGGTGTGGGCTGGTGTGCACCCCAGCAGGGCACCTGCAAGCTGTCTCTGAACATCAAGAACGGCGTCATCGAGGAGGCTCTGGTGGAGACCATCGGCTGCTCCGGCATGACCCATTCTGCCGCTATGGCTGGCGAGATCCTGCCCGGCAAGACCATTCTGGAAGCTCTGAACACCGACCTGGTGTGCGACGCCATCAACGTGGCAATGCGCGAGCTGTTCCTGCAGATCGTCTACGGCCGCAGCCAGACCGCTTTCTCTGAGGACGGTCTGCCCATCGGCGCAGGTCTGGACGACCTGGGCAAGGGCCTGCGCTCCATGACCGGCACCATCTTCTCCACCAAGGAAAAGGGCGTCCGTTATCTGGAGCTGACCGAGGGCTACATCAACAAGCTGGCTGTCGACGAGAACAATGAGGTCATCGGCTATCAGTTCGTCAAGCTGGGCAAGATGATGGAGGATATCCGTCACGGCAAGACCCCCAACGAGGCTTACGAGAAGAACGTGGGTACTTACGGCCGCTTCAGCAAGGAGCAGGGCGCTGTGAAGTACATCGACCCGCGTGAGGAATAAGAGAGGAGGAACAACTCAATGGCAACTTTTGAATCTATGGATCGCCGTATGCCTAAAATCGAGGCATGCCTGAAGGCTAACGGTCTGGAGTCTCTGGACGCTTGCAACGAGATGCTCCTCGCTAAGGGCATCGACTGCGACAAGATCGTCCGCGGCGTGCAGCCCATCTGCTTTGATAACGCTGTCTGGGCTTACACTCTGGGCACCGCTATCGCTGTGAAGCGCGGCCTGACCGACGCTGCCGAGTGTGCAGCTGCTATCGGTGAGGGTCTGGAAGCTTTCACCATCCCCGGCTCTGTTGCTGAGCAGCGTCAGGTCGGTCTGGGCCACGGCAACCTGGGCGCTCGTCTGCTGAGCGAGGACACCACCTGCTTCGCTTTCCTGGCAGGCCACGAGTCCTTTGCTGCTGCTGAGGGTGCTATCGGCATCGCCCGCACCGCAAACAAGGTCCGCAAGACCCCCCTGCGCGTCATCCTGAACGGTCTGGGCAAGGACGCAGCTTACATCATTTCCCGTATCAACGGCTTCACCTATGTGCAGACCGAGTACGATATCCCCACCCAGACCCTGACTGTGGTCAAGGAGATCCCCTTCTCCGAGGGTGAGCGTGCAGCCGTTAAGTGCTACGGCGCGAACGACGTTATGGAAGGCGTTGCCATCATGAAGAAGGAGGACGTGCAGTGCTCCATCACCGGTAACTCCACCAACCCCGTCCGCTTCCAGCATCTGGTTGCCGGCACCTACAAGAAGTGGGCTATCGAGAACGGCAAGAAGTACTTCTCCGTTGCTTCCGGCGGCGGCACCGGCCGTACCCTGCACCCCGATAACGTGGCTGCAGGCCCCGCAAGCTACGGCCTGACCGACTCTCTGGGCCGCGTGCACGGTGATGCTCAGTTCGCTGGCTCCTCTTCTGTGCCCGCACACGTTGAGATGATGGGTCTGATCGGCATGGGCAACAACCCCATGGTCGGCGCTACCGTTGCCTGCGCTGTTGCTGCAGCTCAGGCCAACGCCTAATCCTTTCCTAAGTTTCAGCGAGGGGGAGCTGCTTTCCGAATGAGCAGCTCCCCCTTTTTTGCTGATAGATATCCGAAAACAAGTAAACCGAAAATGAGAAGGAAGAAACAATGAAAAAGAATCAGATCCGCAAGAGCGTGGCTGCGCTGGCCATGGCGGCTGTTGTAAGCGTCAGCCTGCTGGGCTACGGCTGCGGCAGCAAGCCTGCCTCCTCCACCGCAGGCGGCGTGTCCGGCGAGTTCACCGGCACTGCCAAGGGTATGGGCGGCGATGTTACCGTTACCCTGACCCTGACCGACGGCAAGATCACCGGCTGCACCGCCGAGGGCAAGGACGAGACCCCCGGCATCGGCACCATGGCTCTGGAGCAGCTGCCCGGCGCGATTGCCGAGAGCGGCAGCATTGCCGTGGACGGCGTGGCCACCGCAACCATTACCTCTGATGCCATCAAGGAGGCTGCTGCTGCCGCTCTGGCCGCAGCTGGCCTGAACGCTGACGACTACAAGACCGAGGTCAAGGCCGAGGAAAACAAGGCCGAGGATTCCACCATTGACGCAGACATTGCCATCGTGGGTGCAGGCGGTGCAGGCATGACTGCTGCCATCACGGCTGCTGCCGAGGGCAAGAGCGTGGTCATTCTGGAGAGCCAGCCCATGGTGGGCGGCAACTCCGTGCGCGCTACCGGCGGCATGAACGCCGGCAAGACCGTGTATCAGGACGAGAACGAGTTCGGCGAGTCCGCAGGCGTGGAAAAGACCCTGAAGACCGCTGCTGAAAAGTACGCCGACAACGCCACCATCACCGCTCTGGCCAAGACTGTCTCTGAGCAGTGGGCAGCTTATCAGGCAGACCCCAAGGGCTACTTCGACTCTGTGGAGCTGATGGAGCTGGACACCATGATCGGCGGCAAGGGCATCAACGACCCCGCACTGGTGGAGACTCTGTGTTCCGACAGCGCTGACGCCATCGACTGGCTGGACGAGCACGGCATCACCCTGCACAGCGTTTCCAGCTTCGGCGGCGCCTCCGTCAAGCGTATCCATCGCCCTGTGAATGCCGAGGGCAAGACCGTTTCCGTGGGCTCCTACATGATCCCCCTGCTGCAGGAGAACTGCGACAAGGCTGGCGTGCAGACCCTGCTGAATACCACCGCTACCGAGCTGCTGACCGATGCAAACGGTGCCGTTGTGGGTGTGAAGGCTACCGGTTCCACCGGCGAGACCATTACCGTGAATGCCAAGGCTGTGGTGCTGACCACCGGCGGCTTCGGCGCAAATCTGGAAATGGTCACCGAGTACAAGCCTGAACTGAAGGGCTTTATGACCACCAACGCCGCAGGCGCACAGGGTCAGGGCATTGAGATGGCTACCGCTGTGGGCGCTGACACCGTGGACATGGATCAGATCCAGATCCATCCCACCGTGGAGGCAAACACCGCTGCGCTGATCACCGAGGGTCTGCGCGGCGATGGCGCTGTGCTGATCAACGCTGAGGGCAAGCGCTTCATCGACGAAGTGGGCACCCGTGACGTGGTTTCCGCTGCCGAGATCGCTCAGACCGGCAGTTACAGCTGGCTGGTGGTAGATCAGGCTATGGCCGATGCTTCCAGCGTCATTCAGGGCTACATCAAGAAGGGCTACACCGTGACCGGCCAGACCTACGAGGAACTGGCAAAGGCCATGGGCGTGAACGAGGCTGCTTTTGCCGAGACCATGAAGACCTGGAACGGCTATGTTGCTGCCAAGAACGATCCCGACTTTGGCCGCACCAGCTTTGCAAACAAGCTGGATACCGCTCCGTACTACGCCATCAAGGTCACCGCTGGCGTGCACCACACCATGGGCGGCCTGACCATCAACACCAACACTGAGGTGCTGAAGGCTGACGGTACCGTTATCCCCGGCCTGTTCGCAGCAGGTGAGGTGACTGGCGGCGTTCACGGCGCAAACCGTCTGGGCGGCAACGCTGTTGCAGACTTCACCGTGTTTGGCCGCATTGCAGGTAAGGCTGCCAGCGATTACGCTGCATGAGCGTAAAGCAAAAAAACGCTGACACCGCTGCCGTAAAGGGCAGCGCGTGGAAGAAAAATGTGATCTTTGCACTGGTGGTGCTGGCGCTGGCCGCAGGCGTTTTTCTTGCGGTGCGGGCGCAGCACCCCGCCAAGGGCAGCGGCTTACAGGCCGTTGTGGATTTCGGTGACGGCGTTACCGAGACCCTGACCCTTGCGCAGGATCATGATTACCTGTACGAGGTAGGGGACTACATCGTGCACCTGCAGGTGAAGGATGGTGCCATCGCGTTTTTGGACAGTCAGTGCCCGGACCATGTCTGTGAGCAATTCGGCTGGCTGGACAAGGACGGCGCATGGGCCGCCTGTGTGCCCGCAGGGGTGTATGTGGTGGTAGAGCCCACCGCAGACGCAGGGTAAAAAAGGACAAATCAGCCGGGCCTTCGGGTCCGGCTGATTTTCTTTTTGAGAGAAAACGATTTCAAATGGCCGCCGCATGCGCTTTGGCCATATTTTAAGGAATTTGATTTTTTATCTGGGATTCTGAAAAGCCTGCGGGCTTTTCAGAATCCCTTTTTCACAGGAAGGAGAGCAGGGAAGAGGCGGTTTGTGTCGTATTATATAAGGGTACGCAGCTGCTCAGCGGCGCACAAAGTAAGACGTTCTTTGTTAAAAAAGTCTGAAACTTTGTGGAAATGCCGTGAAACGAAAAATGGACGCTTGTTTATCGGAGCAAAATGCGCTACACTACAAATAAGAGTTTCTGATGGGTGCTTTTTACAAAAAAGCGCCTTGTCATAGAAGAACCTAGGAGGAACGGCAAGAATGATCTGGAAAAAGTCTAAACAGCCCGCCGACTTACAGCAGGACGCAGCAGCTGCACCGAAAAAGGGCGGTGCGGCGGCGTTTGCCAAAAAGAACTGGAAGTGGCTGGTGCCGGTAGCAATCGTGGTGCTGGCCGGCGGTTGGTGGCTGCTGAAGCCCAAGAATGCAAAGCCTGCCAATGTGGATACTTCCTACACGGAGGCAGTGCCCGAGACCCGGGATGTCTCCAACACGCTCAGCGGCACCGGCACTTTGAAGCCCGCCAATACTTACAGCGTCAAATCGCTGGTGTCCGGCAAGGTGCTGACCGGCAGCATTGAAGAGGGCGATATCGTGGAGGAGGGTACCGTGCTGTACACGGTGGATTCCTCCGACGCCACCACCAAGGTGGAGCAGGCAGCCATCACCTTGCAGCAGGCGCAGCGCAGCTACGATAAGACCACAGACCGTCAGTATGTCCGCGCCGAGGTGGCGGGCATCGTCAGCAGCCTGAAGGTGAACAAGGGCGATGAGGTAAAGAGCGGTCAGGAGGTGGCCGTGGTGCGGGACAGCTCCAAGATGAATCTGGTGCTGGAGTTCCCGGCTGCGGATGCCGCTAACTTCTCGGTAGGGCAAACCGCCCAGGTGACGCTGGACGGTACTTTTGAGGTGCTGCCCGGCACCATTACCGCCGTGACCGGCACCGATGCCCTGAGCACCGGCAACCTGCTCACCCGCACCGTGACCCTCTCGGTGTCCAATGCGGGCGGTCTGACCACGGCACAGGCGGCAACGGCTGCCATCAACGGGGTAAGCTCCATTGCAGCAGCCAACTTCCAGTATCAGGCCGAGCGCACCCTGACTGCGCTGGCTTCCGGTACCGTCACCGCCATCAATGTGCGGGAGGGCGGCAGCGTGAACAAGGACGATATCATCCTGACCCTCAGCGGTGAGGAACTGACCGAGTCCATCCAGTCCGCCTCCGAGACCCTGCGCGGTGCGGAGCTGTCCATGCAGAACCTGCAGGATGCCATGAGCAATTACACCATCACCTCGCCCATCAGCGGCACCATCATCGAGAAGAATGCCAAGGTGGGCGATGCTCTGAGCAGCGGCAGCGACCTGTGCACCATCTACGACCTGAGTTATCTGGAAATGACCATCAATGTGGACGAGCTGCAGGTCAGCAGCCTGAAGGTGGGACAGTCCGTACAGGTGACCGCAGACGCCGTGAAGGATAAGACCTACGAGGGCGTAGTCACCCGTGTGTCCATGAAGGGCGATACCAGCGGCGGTACCACCACCTATCCGGTGACCGTGCGCATCGATGAGACCACCGGTCTGCGCCCGGGCATGAACGCCAACGCCGAGATCGTGGTGGCACAGGCTAAAAATGCGCTCACCGTGCCCAACGCCGCTATTGTGCGCGGTGGTTATGTGCTGGTGCGGCAGGACTCGCCCAGCGCCGTGAACGCCGATGCTTCCATGAGCGCACCGGAGGGCTATGTGTACGTCAAGGTCAAGACCGGTGTCAGCGATGACAACTATACGCAGGTGACCAGCGGCCTGTCCGAGAGCGATACCATCGCCTATGACCCCAGCTCCGTGAGCAGTGACAGCTACTATGACGACGGCGGCTACGACTACTCTGACGGTGAAGTGATCGGCGGTACCGGAAACGCCGCAGACCTTGCCGAGGGCGGCGAGGAAGCGCTGCCAGAGGAGACGGATAACGGCGAAGAACCCGCAGCGGACGGCGCAGAGCCGGCAGAGGGCATCGACCCCGCCGAGGCCGGTGCAGTTGTAGTGGATTGACGCAGGAGGGATGAATGAGCGCTCTGATCGAGTTTGATGCGGTGTGCAAGTATTACCAGATGGGCGATACCACGGTAAAGGCTGCCGACCACATCACCATGAAAATCGAAAAAGGCGAGTTCGTGGCCATCGTGGGCCAGTCCGGCTCAGGCAAATCCACCTGCATGAACATCATCGGCTGTCTGGATGTGCCCACCCACGGCACCTACCGGCTCAACGGCCGGGATGTTGGCAAGATGAACCGCAACGAGCTGGCCGCCATCCGCAACGAGATGCTGGGCTTTATCTTCCAGCAATACAATCTGCTGCCCAAGCTGAACCTGATGGAAAACGTGGAGGTGCCGCTGGTGTATGCGGGCATCTCCCGCGCCGAGCGCCACGTCCGCGCCCGGGAGGTGCTGGAGCAGGTGGGGCTTGGCGACAAGCTGAAAAACCGCCCCAACCAGCTTTCCGGCGGTCAGCAGCAGCGTGTGTCCATTGCGCGGGCACTGGTGCGCAACCCGCCGGTCATTCTGGCCGACGAGCCCACCGGCGCGCTGGACTCCCATACCGGCCGCGAGGTGCTGGGGCTTTTGCAGCAGCTGCACAAGCAGGGACACACCGTAGTGCTGATCACCCACGACAACTCCATTGCCGTGCAGGCCGACCGCATCATCCGGCTGGAGGACGGTCAGGTGGTGTATGACGGCGACTCCCACGCACCGGAGGCCATGGTGCAGCCCACTCTGCTGCCCGAAACGCCGGAAAAGGAGGAACAGGCATGATCTTTGAAACCTTCCGGCAGGCTATCCAGAACGTGTGGAGCAACAAGCTGCGCACCTTTCTGACCATGCTGGGCATCATCATCGGCGTGATGGCGGTCATCGTCATCGTGGGTCTGGGCAACGGCATGACCAAAAGTATGCGGGACAGCTTTTCCGCACTGGGCACCAATACCCTCAGCATTCAGGTGTGGGGCTACGGCTCCCGCACCTTGTCGGTGGAGGAAATGTACGACATCTGCCAGCAGCATTCCGACCTGATCAAAGCGGTGTCGCCGCAGGTCAACCTCAGCGGCAAAGCCAGCGGTACGCTGAAGATCGGTACCACCAGCTACCGCTGGTCCAACATGAGCGGTGTGGACGAGAGCTTTACCGAAATGAGGAATTACCAGATCGTTCAGGGGCGCGGCCTGCAATATATGGATATGCAGGACAACAAGCAGGTCTGCGTCATTGGAGATTACCTCAATCGCGTGGCCTTTGGCGGCAACGGCGTGGGACAGACGCTCAAGATCGGTGCCAACAAGTTCCGTGTTGTAGGTGTGCTGTCTGCCAAGGTCAGCGACCCCACCATGCAGCAGGGCAGTGACGATGACTGCGTTTATCTGCCCTACACCACCGTGATGCGGCTCTCCAGCCAGAGCATGGTGGACTGCTACACTGCCATGATGACCGACGAAAGCCTTGCCAACGAGGCCAAGGCCACGATGGAAGAGGAACTGATGTCGATCCTCAAGAGCGAGAACGGCTACTATGTGTACAGCGCCAGCGAGTGGCTGGAGGAAATGAATAAGATGATCAACATGGTCATCGTGGTGCTTACCGGTATTGCCAGCATCTCGCTGCTGGTGGGCGGCATCGGCATTATGAACATTATGCTGGTGTCGGTGACCGAGCGCACCCGCGAGATCGGCATCCGTAAGGCGCTGGGCGCAAAGGAGCGCACCATTCTGGCGCAGTTCGTGGTGGAAGCAGCCACCACCTCTGCACTGGGCGGCGTTTTAGGCATTGCGCTGGGCTATGTGATGTCCATGGCGGCGAACAAGGTGCTGCCCATGTTCATGACAGATACTACCGTTACGGTAAGCCCCTCCTTCAACTCCATCGTGGTGGCCTTTGGCATCTCGGTGGGCATCGGCGTGCTGTTCGGCTATCTGCCGGCGCGGCGCGCAGCCCGGCTGAACCCCATTGAAGCATTGCGCTACGATTGATCGCGGCGGCGTGATAAACAAAGAACAAGAGGTACGACCAATGAAAAAACGGATTCTCGCATTTCTGCTGGCGGTCAGCATTGCGGTGTCGGTGCTGGTGCTGCCGGTCTCGGCGGCCAGCATCAACAACACGGCCCTGCAGACGGCTATTACTCTGGGCGCTGTGCCCACCGGTCAGGAGCTTAGCGCCAACATTACCCGCGGCGCTTTTGCCAAAATGCTGGTGTCCTTTTCCACCTACCGGGAGAGCGTGGACGCGCAGGGCACGGTGGGCACTTTGTACCGGGATGTGCCCGGCACCTCCCAGTGGGCGCCCTACATCCGCATTGCAGTGCAGCAGGGCTGGATGAACGGCTACACCGACGGCTCCTTTCGCCCGGACAACACCGTCACGTTGGAGGAAGCCTGTGCAGCAGTGCTGAAGCTGCTGAGCTATAAGACCACCGACCTGACCGGCTCCTTCCCGCAGGCACAGCTGAACAAGGCGCAGCAGATCGGTCTGCGGGATCAGCTGACCTGCACGCAGGGACAGGTCATGACCTACGAGCAGTGCACCCTGCTGCTGTACAACGCCCTGCGCGCCAACACCGCCAGCGGCAGCGCCTACGGCAGTTCGCTGGGCTTTACGGTGTCCAACGGTCAGGTGGATACCTCCTCGGTGCTGCTCAAGAGCCGCAAGGGCCCCTTTGTGGCGGAGGAGGGCACCCAGTTGCCCTTTACGCCGGTGAGCGTGTACCGCAACGATAAGACCTCTGCTTCGGCAGAGCTGAACAGGTACGATGTGTACTATTACAGCGAAAGCCTGCAGACGGTGTGGATCTACACCCGCCGCGCCGCAGGCCGCATTACAGCGGTATCGCCCAGCGCCAGCGCACCCACATCGCTGACCGTGGCGGGCAGCACTTACAGTCTGGGCAGCGCTGCTGTGGCATCTAAGATCTCCTCCCTGAACGGCGGCGGCGTGGGCGAAGTGGTCACCCTGCTGCTGGGCATGGATAACGAGGTAGCCGATGTGATCACCGGCGAGGAAGCCGACAGCGTGTTCTACGGTGTGGTGCAGACCGCCACCCGCAGCCTTGTAGAGGATAACGGCGCAGACGTGCTGCAAAAGATCTCGGTGATGTGCACCGACGGCATCATCCGCACTGTGAATATCGACAAAAGCCTGAACTACCCTACCGGCTGGCTGGTGGAGATCAGCGTGACCCCCGAAGGAGAGCAGGTGACTGCCATCGAGTCCAAATCGGTCAGTGGAACCATCAACGATACCGCCACCGCGCTGGGGGACTATGCTCTGGCCGATGACGTACAAATCTTGGAAACGACATCGGAGGGGTTGGCTGGGACGGTTCGTCCCAGCCGAATAGCGGGGACAAAACTGAATGCGCTGGCTGTGCGCTACTATACGCTGAATGAGCAGGGGCAGATCGACCGCCTGATCTTGAACGATGTCACCGGCGATCTGTGGAAATACGGCGTGCTGGACGATGTGAAGAATCTGGCTGTCAACGCCAGCTCCATTCTGGGCACCCTGACCGGCAGCGGCTCCTCTGGCTCGGGGGATAGCTCTTCCGGGGACAGTTCTTCCGGCTCTGACAGCGGTTCCACCGGGGACGGCTCTACCGGGGGCACCACCAACACCACGACTGTGGTGGATGATCTGCGCAGTGTGCTGGTGCCCACCACCAGCGAGATATTGTGGGGCGTTATTGACGGCTCGCTGCTGAGCACGGTCTGGAACCGCATCACCAGCAGCTCCGGCTCGCTGCTGAGCATCGGCCTCAAGCAGCTGGCCAATATCACTGGCCAGCCCATGAGCACCATCCTCAACTTTGTGGGCGGCGGCGCTACTTACATCTGCTACGTCAACGGCAGTCAGGCCAGCTTTTCCACCTCCATCAAGTACCCGGTGCTGGCGGGCGGTCTGGCAGTGCGGCAGAACGTGAACGGCACGGTAAAGGCCATGATCCAGCTGATGCCCATGAAGATCGATCAGGTGGGCGCAGCCTCGGTGATGAGCAACGGCACCCGCTACGAGATGGCTGACGATATGCAGGTGTACCTGTGGTACAAGGGGCAGTATTATGCCACCAAGCTCTCGGAGGTGAACTCCGAGGGCTACTACCTGACCGGCTGGTACGATAACTTTGGCTGCGCAGCAGGCAAGCGCGTGCGGGTGATCGTGGCAGTCAAAAGAGACTGATGGACTACTATGACCCCCGGCGCAGGGCGCTGCGGGCGGTGCGGCAGCTGCTCTACCCGCGCGAGTGCCCCTTTTGCGGCCGGGTGCTGGGGGATGTACGGGATTGCCCGGACTGCGCAGAGCAGCTGGAAACGCTGCGCCGCAAGCCCGGCATCCGGCTGGACCCGGCGCAGCACTATATCAGCAATCTGGCCGGTGCGGCTGCGCCCTACCGTTACAGCGGCTGTGTGCGGCGCGGCATCCTGAACGCAAAGTATCAGGGGAAGCCGTGGCGCGCCGTGGAGATGGGCAACCGTCTGGTGCAGCTGGCTTTTGGCGGGGAGCTGACCGTGCAGTACGGCGAGCTGGTCCCGCAGCCGGTGCCGTGGGCAGCCATCGGGTACGACCTGATCGTGCCGGTGCCGGCCTCCGGCAAAAAGCGCGGCTACAACGTGCCGGAACTGCTGGCACTGCCGCTGGCCAGGGCCATGGAGGTGCCGCTGGCACCGCAGGCACTGGAGCGCACCCGGGCAAAACGGCATCAGGCCGGTCTGCCGCTGGAACAGCGCATGGCCAACGTAGCGGGCGCGTTCCGGGCGGCACAGCCGCAGCAGCTGGAGGGCAAGCGCATCCTGCTGGTGGATGACGTCATCACTACTGGCACAACGGCTGCCGCCTGCGCGCAGGCGCTGCTTCATGCCGGGGCAGACAGCGTGTTCGCGCTGGCCTTTGCAACGGTGGAGTTTGGCGCACCGCCGGACGACACCACCCCGATCCGTGAGGACGAGGAAGAAGATGCGTACAGCGATTTTTGAAAATAACGCTCTTTCGCGCATCCTTTTGACGGGCAAAAGTCGGGACCGTAAAATGTAAAAACTGCATCAGAAATTTGGAAAAAGCGCTTGACAAAACAGGCAAAGTCGGGTATACTAATCAAGCTGTGAGCGACGAAACGCAAACAGATATCCGGGTGTAGCGCAGTTTTGGTAGCGCGCTTGAATGGGGTTCAAGAGGCCGTGAGTTCGATTCTCGCCACTCGGACCATAAATCCAACGATTTCACGTTAGAAATCGTTGGATTTTTTTGTTTGTGGGCTGACCTCATTTGGTTTTGACCACAATTTTGACCACAATGCCAAAGATTTTATCTGGTCTAATTAGTGCCGTTCCGTCCAATTTTCAGGCCGAAAACGCCTCGCTGAACAACTGGATCGCACTCTGCCGAATGGATTCCTGAACATGGAGATAATGCTCAGTCATCTCGGTGTCGGCATGGCCTACGATGCTCTGGATGGTCTGGATATCCACGCCCAACGCCTGCATCTGCGACACATAGGTGTGGCGGCAGCTGTGCGGCGTGAGCAAGCGGACATCGCCCGCTTCTTCCAGAGATTTGCGGAATACATCCCGGAAATGGGTGGGATTGCAGGGCAAGCCGGTCTTGGGGCTTTCCCAGATGAACTGGTCGGTGGTATCCCGCAGCTTGATGGCACACGGGCGGACATTCAGCGGCACCGGAATATCCCGGATACTGTCTTTGGATTTCGGACTGCCGATGCTGACTGTACCTTTTACGACCTTTACTGCCTGCCGGATGTGAATGACAGAGCCATCTTCTTCAATAAACTGCGGCTCCAAAGCCAGAAGTTCCTGCATTCTCATTCCAGTGCCGAGCAAAAGCCGGATGCTCAAGCCCATGCGGTCATCGGGGAGAACCTTCATTAAGTGGGCGACTTCCGCTGTGGTAAAGGCTTCCTTGCGTTTTGCGGTGCCGGATGCCCGCATCTTTTCAGCAAGCCGGACCGGGTTGCGGCGCACAAGGTCATTGGCTTCTGCCTTTTGAAAGATCTGGTAGAGCATCCCTCGTGCCTTGCTGATGTAAGAATCCGAGCGGCCATCGCGCCGCATCCCTTTCAGGAAGTTTTCAATGTCGATGGGGCGTATGACGGTCAAGGGGCGATGATAAAATCCCTCTTTGAGCATTTTCAGGCAGTATTTGTAGCTTTCCTGTGTCGTGGGAGCGATATTATCCCTGTGACCCTCGAACCATGTATCGGCCCAATCCTCAAAGTACAGGATCGTGTCCAACTGGATACCGCTGATAATCGCATGGAGCTGGTCAGATGTTTTAATGTCTGCGACTTCCTTGAACATGGACATCAATTCCGGGAGGTTGAAGAACTTTGCAAATGCTCAATATCCGCATGGTGATGCCGATGAAGAAACTTTGCAGGAAAAGCCCGAACAGCGGACCGACATCCATCTGCATCAGGCTGGCTTCCAACATCGACAACCCAATGTCGTTGACACGGGTGTTTCCGGCAATGATGCCGCTGGAATCGGACACCACCTTCTGGGTGATGTCGAACACCGCCATCACAATATCGAAGGTGTTGCTGATGAACCAGACGGACACCGCCGTTTTGAAGATCCAGCGCATAATGAGTGCGGGCTCAAACTGCGACAAATTGTTATGCTGGGTGATCATTTCGATCAATTCATAACAGGCAATGACGGTCAGGATGATGCCTGCGATGGGCAGCACCACATTCCGGGAGAGGGCTTCGATCATCGCAAAAACGCGCGGCTCAAAGGCAGATGGCCGTGTGCCGACCTGCTGTGCAATGTCCCCGACCTGTTCATTTACGGCATCGAAAAGCCCGGACAGGTTTGACATAATGCCTGCCGTCAGGATGCCTTTGATCCAGTCGGCAATGGCTTTGAGAACGGTTTCCATTCAGCAGTCACCGTCCTTAGCTGAAGTGGTTGATAAGGGTCTTGAGAAGGTTCAGGAGAAAAATAATGTGGGTCAAAAACTGCATAAGACACCGCCTTTCGTTGATGGGTGGATAAAAAAAACACGGCTTGGTGCACGGACATTCAATAAAACTGCAAGCTGCAGAGGGCTTTCCGTTGCTGCTCAAGCCGTCGTATGGAATAATCGCCGCAGAAGCCGCTGAAAACAAAAATGCCGACTGCTTTTCGGCAATCGGCAATGGTAACAATATTTTTATAAGTTCTTCCCAAGGCTCTAGGCCCATTTCTTCCCATGTGACACCATAAGGGGCACCGCCAGAAGTATAACCAGCAATGAAGAAGAAATCATCATTCTGTTCCAAGAGAAGTTCAAACACTTGTTTCTTTTTCTTCTTTCTGTGGGGCTTTTCCGTTTTAACAGCAGGTCGATTTAATTTTTCCTGTCTGCGTTCCTCACGATGAATCAGATGTTCCGGCAATCCTTTCTCTGCAAGACGCTGTTCAATAGCGGAATGCTTTTTATCATATACGGCATAGAACTCGTCGAAGGAAACACGGTATGGAATGTGCGAAAAAATTTGGCGAGCCAGCAATTCATGTTCATCCGGGGTATCAGGAAACCGTTGATTATCAGAAAAGAACTGATGAAGTTCTTTATACATCCGCTCTACAACTTTAGCTTTCTGTTTCTGCTTGAGCTGTTTGTAAGACTTGTAATCATTCATTTACTATGCTCCCAGCGGTAAGAAAGTGGAAATCAAGCAAGCATCTTGCCCTCCAGATAGGAGCAGCGGAGATAATCAGGATTGGTGTAGTATACGTTGGAATTGAAATCGGAGATCTCATCCGTGATAAACGACGAAAAAACATCCAGAATTGCCTGTGCAGCATCCTCATCCTTCATGGTGGACAGCACCAGCCCCTGATACAGCATTCCGATGGAGGTTGCAGAAGGGACCGTATAGCGGCACTCTGCAGCGGTGTCGAAATCTCCATCTGGGATGTTGAGATCTTCGATCATTTCATCCGAAACCTGCTCAAAGGACAGGCAGTGGTTTACTTCTGCAAGCCGGAGCTGCCGTTTGATGTCGGCTTTTGTGAAGTGACGGATCACATCCTGCCGATGATTTTTGGTCTTGCGGGCGATGATCTCGATCAGGCTGCAAACATAGAGAACATCATTTTTCTGCTTTTCGGTCATGGATGGGTTCACTCCTCTCAAAGGTCAGGCAGTGCAATGCGTTTACGGTATGAAAGCTGATTTGATGTGTTGGATGCTTGAACTTCGCCAAGGCCCAAAATGCTTCACGGCTGATCTGCCCGGATGTAAATCCGTTGACGTAATCCCAAATGGTGTCGTCTGCCATGGGTCCCTCCACAATATCGTAGGGATGGGTTTCGCCTGCACGACATTTTGCAATAAAATCCAGCCATTCGTCCGACATTTCAGGAAAACGCAGGATCTTCAGGTCGGGATTTTCTACATAGCGGTAGACATTCACAATGCCATCGGCAGAACGGCGGTCTGCCCAGCGGTAGGCTTGCTGATAGTTGTTCGTGCAGTAGAATCCCCAAGAGAAGTCCTTTGTATACCGTGTGATGCGGATTTCGGGATAGACAACTTCTTCTTTGCTTCCGTGATACAGTAAAATCTCGCTCATTTGCTTCACCTTCTGTATATAAGATGATGACTATGGCGTTCCCTGTTATATATGTACCGGGCGGCAACCGCCGCCCGCTGTTCTTAACCGAACAGGCCGCTCAGCAGAGGGATCAGGGTAATGCCGACCAGCGCAACACCGCCGCCAGCCATGAGCTGCTTCATGCCCTGAGACTTGGAGCCGGGGTTGTCGTTACCATAACCTTCCAGCAGGTTGATGGCACCCCAAACGCCGAGGCCGGCACCCAGAGCGACAACCAGAGTCTGAAGAACTTCGATAGCAGAGTTGAAGAATTCCATAGTCTTTTCTCCTTTATTATAAAGCGTCTTCGATCATTTGTACACACCCGAAATCTTATTGTTTTACACTGCATAACCGCAGCAAGGTTGGTTTTCTGGTGCACCTTTCTGACCGGGGTAAAATTAAACCGCCTACCGGGTCAGGCAGGCGGGAGCGAATCAGCGTCCACCACGATGAACTCATCACCGGGGTGGATCTTTTCTTTTCGGTTCAGATATTTTTCAATATCGAAGGTGTTTTTGGGGTCGTAGTCGGAGGTCAGCTTGTAGTTGGGATGCTGGGTCAGATCGTATTTGTCCGAAAGGAAAGGTCTGACGCCGCGCAGTTGCAGGATGCACTTGCCTCCATCCAGCACCGCCAATTCATCCCGGCTCAATAATTCCCTGCCGTAAAGTCAAGTGATGAATTCGCAAAAGAAAAGACCCTTCCCGTTAAAAAACGAGAAGGGTCGCTATAATCAATGCTGTATCGTGCAAATTTCAAAATCTGGATTAGGTGGAAATTTCTCCAACAAAATTGTAGATGATTTTGACTTCCTGAACTTTCTGCCCATCAACCTTCTGAACCTCGCCAATCATGATTTTCTTGATAAGACGGTTCAGCACAACTTCGTCCAGTTCCTTGATGGCGGCGTACTTGCGGATTTCCTCAATAAAGGCATGAACATCGCTTTCCTGTTCGTCCGACTGGTGCAAGAGAAGATTCAATTCGCTTAAACGCGCCTTGTTACTGTTCTGCTCCTGTTCCATAGCATCCGTCAGTTTCAGAAAACGCTGTTCCGAGATGATGCCTTTGCTCTTATCCGTGTAAAGATTCAGAAACACATCGTCAATTTCCTGATTTCGCTCTTCCAAACGGCGAATCTCTGCCCGAACCGCAGAGGTATCGGTGCGATACTGGTTTTCAATGCGGCGGCTCAACCGTTGATAAAAGGCATCCGAATCTTTCATTGCCTGTGCCGCCAGCTCTTGAATATCATTCAGAACCAGTTCATGCAGGTCACGGGCTTCGATTTTGTGGCTGGAACATACCTTGCATCCGATTCGGTTGTAGGTCTGGCAAGTGAAATACGCCTTGTCGATGGGTTCACGCTTCTTCTTGGTAGTACGGTCAACATCCTTTCTGCCGACTTTCTCATACCGTGCCTGCATGGATTTCCCGCAGGTGGCGCAGTAAATGATGCCGTGGAAGATGTTGTAGTACGGGCAGTCGTTGCCCGTCATAATGGTCGGGCGGCGGTCGATCAGTTCTTGTACCTTCGCCCATTCTTCTGGGGTCACGATTGCTTCATGGCAATTTTCGATAACTTCCCATTCCTCACGGGGGATGAACTTGAACGAGCCGGAACGGATACCCGTTTGGTGTGTCCGACATACAAGGTGTGCACCCTTATAAAACGGATTGCGGAGGATATGGCCGATTCTTGCAGTACCCCATGTGTAGTAGTTGGCATCCAGTGCCGTATTTGCTTTCACACGGGTAATGGGGATTTTTTCTTCCAGCAGCCTCTTGGCAATTCTCATGTTGCCCATCCCGTCAAGGGCGTAGTCGTAAATTTTGCGAATAACGGGTGCTGCATCCGGGTCAATGATAAGATGCCCGTTGTCTTTCGGGTCACGCATCAAACCATAGGGGGGAGTGCCGCCGCAGAACTTGCCCTGCCGGGAACGGGTCATAACGCCAGCCAGAACTTTCTTGGAAATATCACGGCTGTACATATCGTTCAGGATGTTCTTAAACGGGGTGATGTCCATTTCCTGCCGGGTCAGACTGTCCACACCGTCCGTGATAGCGATATACCGAACATGGTGCTTCGGAAAGAAAATCTCGATATAGCTGCCAGCTTCGATATAGTTACGGCCAAGACGGGAAAGGTCTTTCGTGATAACGCAGTCGATTTTTCCGGCTTCAATGTCGGCAATCATCCGCTGGAACGCCGGACGGTTGAAATTGCGCCCGGTGTAGCCATCATCCACATAGTATTCGTAACGGAACATTCCGTTCTTTTCCGCAAAGTCTTTCAGCATCAACTTCTGATTGCTGATACTCATGCTCTCGTTTTCGCGCCCATCTTCCAAGGAAAGGCGGCAATAGAGGGCTGTGGTTTTCTGGATATTCTGTTTCTTTCTGCTCATAGTTTTTCTCCTGTTCTATGAGCAGGGACACGACACCATTATAATACCATGTCCCTGCGAGCCTTTCAACGGTCAAATCAGCTTTATCCTGCTTTTCTTTCAAGCCATTCCTCGAACTGCGAGTGCGTCTGACGCTCGATAAGCTGTTCAAAGGCTTCTTTCATAGACTGTTTTCCAGAAAACTCACGGGAAACAATAAATTTCTTCTTCGTCTGCTGCTTCGTGGTGTGCGCAGGCGTATTGCTCATAGGCAGACCTCCAATTCCTTGTAACCAAACGCCTGTAACCGGGCAGGAAAACTTTCTTTTTCCGCACACAGGACATCCGGTGGGCTTTATACTTTTTCTTATTCTTTTAAGGTTACATGGTTACAGAAAGCATAAAATACAGCAGTCATACGGCTTTTACGCCGTAACTGGGGTGTAACCGAATCTGTAACCAGACTTGTAACCGCTGTTCATCAGAAGGGAAAGCCCAGCTGCTTGGCTTCCGCATCCGTTATTTCGGAGAAATTTTCAGCCTCGGTTTCGGGGCTGGTTACGCGCTCCCAGCCTTTCTGAACGCCGTACTTCGGGTAACGCTTGGCAGTCTTATGAGCCTGCCAGCCTTGGATATCGCCGCGCGAAATGCCGGTGTTCATGATCTCGCAGATAGCACGTGTCTCCCACTCTGCCGGGATATTGGTGTTGCCCAGTGCTTCGGCATAGAGTTGCTTGGAACACACCCGGTCACCCGTGTAGTCCTCCAGAAAGGCGTAGATCATGCCCGCCTGTGCATCCTCCTGCATGAAGTCCTGCTGATGGGCTTGCAGCGTTTCCTGCATGGCAGGGCTGAACGCCAGCTT
>CAKSWQ010000030.1 GCA_934512105.1 uncultured Faecalibacterium sp.
AATTTAACCCCTTCTCTTACCGTTCTTTCTTGAACATCAAGAGGTCTGCACCGCAAGGTGCAGGCCTCTTTTTTTGTACTCCCTCCCGTGAAAAAAGGCTTCAGAAACGCCCACAGGCGTTTCTGAAGCCTAATATAAAAACTTATTCTTCCGGCGCAGCCTTGCAAGCTTCCACATAGGCCGCGATCTTGTCGATCTGGATCTGTGCCACGGCACGGCCGGTCTCGTAGACGCGGCGCAGCTGGGCGGGATCGCGCTCCATGGAGGGGATCTCCAGTGGGATGGGCGGGCGGATGACGAATGCCCGGCCAGACTGCTCCAGCATGGAAATATAGGACAGCGTTTCGTTGTAGCGCTGGTGCCGGTCTGCCACAGCCTCTACAAAGGCGGGGTAGCGCACAAATCTGGCCCGGATAAGGGGCAGCATTTTGTTTTTCTGCTTTACAAAGCCCTTGGGCTGGGTCAGGATGATCAGGTTGCGCTTGTAGCCGATGGACTCGAAAAAGCGCACAGGGATGGAGTCTGCCACACCGCCGTCCAGCAGCTGATAGTGGCCGATCTTTACGATTTTTGCCGCCAGCGGCATGGATGCCGAGGCCTGCATCCACTGGATGTCCTCGGCATTGCCGGTGCGGCACTTGTGGTAGATGGGCTCGCCGGTGCGCACATCGGTGCATACCACAAAAAAGTCCATGGGGTTTTCCCGGAAAGCCTCGGTGTCAAAGGGGTCCAGCTTTTCCGGCACGGTATGGTAGCAGAACTGTTCGCTGTACAGGTTGCCGGTGCGCAGCAGATTGCCAAAGCTGGCGTAGCGCTTGTCGTTGCAGTATTCCGTATTATAGCGGATGGTGCGCCCGATCTGGTGCGATTTATAGTTGCAGCCGAACACAGCCCCCGCCGACACGCCAACGGCACCGTCCAACTGGATGTTATGCTCCATCAGCACATCCAGTACGCCGGCGGTGAACATTCCGCGCATGGCACCGCCTTCCAGCACAAGTCCTGTTTTCATACCATTTTCCTCCTCGTCCGGTCAAAAATCCCGGATATTACCCTTCTCCTATAAGAATAGTATACTCGAAAACCGCGAAAGAACAAGGGGGGATAAGCCAAAAATGACCCGACAACCTCGCGAAGTTTCAGTATTTTTGGACAAGGTCGTACTTTTAGAAAAAACGAAGAGGTTTGGTGCCGTATTTTTACGAATTTTGGCAAGAAAACCCCTTGTCAAAGCGGGGTGCTTCCGGTATACTAGGTGAAACATTATATCATGGGTGCGTGTGGCGCGCGCCCGGGAATGGAAAACAGGCGGGCGCTTTTCGCGGCGGGCGAGCCGGAGGCAGAAAACGCGCCTGCAAGGGTTGGAGGATATATTTTATGAAGATGCTGGAAGATCGTATCCGCAAGGACGGCATTGTGCGCGAGGGCAATGTGCTCAAGGTGGACAGCTTTATCAACCACCAGATGGACATCCCGCTGTTCCGCGAGATGGCACGGGAGTGGAAGCGCCTGTTTGCAGGCAAGCCCATCAACAAGGTGCTCACCATTGAGGCCAGCGGCATCGGCATCGCAGCTGTGGTGGCCAGCGAGCTGAATGTGCCGGTGGTGTTTGCCAAAAAATCCATGAGCATCAATCTGGACTACGACAACTATAAGACCCAGATCGAGTCCTTCACCCACAAAAAGATCTACAACGTCATCGTCTCCAAGAAGTTCCTCACCCCGGAGGATCATGTGCTGATCATCGACGATTTTCTGGCCAACGGCTGCGCTCTGATGGGTCTGCTGGAATTGGCCGAGGAGGCCGGAGCCACCGTGGAGGGCATCGGCATCGCCGTGGAAAAGGGCTTCCAGCAGGGCGGCGAGCTGATCCGCAGCAAAGGCATCCAGCTGGAAAGTCTTGCCATCGTAGACGCCATGGACAGCACCACCGGCGAGATCACCTTCCGCCCCCAGCCGAACCAGAACTAAAAATCATTATACATTTCAGCGTAACGGAATGTCTGCAGATGTTCCGTTATTTTTTTAACCCTCTCAGTCATCGCTGCGCGATGCCAGCTCCCCCGAATGGGGAGCTTTTTGAGGTGCGGGAAAGTTTCCGGCTCAAGTGCAAAGCTTGCGGGCGTGCTCGCTCCCCCCTTGGGGGAGCTGTCGCGCAGCGACTGAGGGGTTTCAAATCGGCGGAGCCGGAAAAAACGGTTAAAAGATCTTCACGCCGAACAGGCGTGAATCTTCAGTTTTTTCCGGTGTAGCCCACTTCTTTGGGGTTAAAAGGGGCGAGCAGCCCCTTTTTCGTGGCTCCAGCGCGTCGAAATCGCTGGCACTTTTCTGGTTCTCTTTTGGTGTCAAAAGAGAACATCCCTCGGCAAGCAGAACTTCCCCCGCGGAGCGGCGCGCATTCCCAATCGTCACGCCCCATCAAAGCTATCCCCATCGGCGGGCAGGGCGGCTGCTTGCGCGTCTGCGCTGCCGGTGTCCGCCGCCCGGGGGATGCCTTTGTACACCAGCGTCTGCTCCAGCACCTCGGCACAGACGGGTGCCGAAAGACTGCCGCCGGCGGTGGTCCAGCTGTGGGGCTCATCCAGACAGATCAGACATAAAAACTGCGGGTCATCGATGGGGGCTACTGCCACAAAGCTGGCGATGCGCGCTTTCTCGTCGGTGCTGTCCAGCTTCTGGCTGGTGCCGCTTTTGCCGCCCACCCGGTAGCCTGCGATCTGCGCGTTGCGCCCGCCGCCGTACAGTACCACCGCCTCCATCATCTCCCGCATGACGGCAGAGGTGGCGGGCTGGATGACCTGCCGCTTGCACACCGGGGCGTTGTGCTGCAAAACGCTGCCGTCCGGCGCAAGAATGTCCGATACCAGATACGGCTGCATCAGCTTGCCGCCGTTCACCACCGCGCAGACGGCAGCAGCCATTTCCAGATAGGAAATTTTGCTGCTCTGCCCGAAGGCGCAGGAGGCCAGCTCTACCGGCCCCATGCGGTCGGCGGTGTAGTACAGGCTCTTTTTCGGCTCGGCGGGCAGGTCGATGCCAGTGGGCTCCCGCAGGCCGAAGGCGGCAAAATAATCGCAGAAAGCCTGCTTGCCCAGCCGCGCTCCGATCTGGATAAAGCTCTGGTTGCAGGAGTTTTCCAGCGCCTGCGTCACGGTCTGACTGCCGTGGCGCTTGTGGTTGGCGCAGTGGAACCGCGTGCCCGCCACCGAGATGGAGTCCCCGCAGTAAAAGGTGGAGTGCCGGGTGATGGCACCGGCGTCCAGCGCCGCTGCGCAGGTGATGAGCTTGAACACGCTGCCTGGTTCATATAAGTCGCTCACCGCCTTGTTGCGCCATTGGGTCTGCTGCGCCAGCTGCAAGGCGGCGGCGCGCTCTTTACCGGAAAGGGCGTCCACAGCGGCGCGCGCGGCCTTGTCGGCGATGACTCGGGGCTGGTTGGGGTCGTAGGCTGGGGTGGTGGCCATGGCCAGCACTGCCCCGGTGTTCACCTCCATCACGATGCCCACGCTGCGGGCGGCTACATGGTGCTCCTGCACCGCATAATTCAACGCATTTTCAAGGTAATGTTGAATATTTGCATCAATGGTCAACCGCAGCCCGCTGCCCTCCACGGGGGCAAGTTCCGTCTCGTAACTCTGCGCCAGCGTGTAGCCCCAGGCGTTCACGGCGGTCAGCACTACGCCGTTCTGCCCGGTAAGGGTGTCGTTGTATTTCAGTTCCAGTCCGCTGACCCCGGCGTTGTCCACGTTGGTGAACCCCAGCACCGAGGCCAGAAACTCTCCCTGCGGGTACCAGCGCTTGGAGTCCTGATTGATGCGTACACCGGTAATGCCATTTGCTGCGCAGAAATCCCGCACCGCATCGGCGGTTTCCCGCTCCACCCGGTAGCGCAGAAGGCAGTCGTTGGAGCGCCGGTCGCTGAACTTTTCCAGCAGCCTTACCTCGTCCAACTCTAAAATCTCCGCAAGCCCCTTGGCGGCAAGGGCAAGCTTTTCCTCCGGCATCTCCCGGGGGCTGGCCCGCAGGGTCCAGCAGCTGCTGTTGGCGGCCAGCAGCGCACCGTCGGCGCTGTATATTTTGCCCCGGTCGGCGGGCACAACGGTGTCCCGCAGCTGCTGCCCCAGCGCCCGCTGGGTGTACCAGCCGCCGGTGCATAATTGCAGCCAGAACAGCCGCCCGATGAGCCCTGCAAAGCAGACGGCGCACAGCCCCACCGCAATGAGCCGTGCCCGCAGACGGAACGCCCGCTCCGGCAAAGTGCGCAGGGCGTCCGTGGGTTTTGAGCCGCGCATGGCAGCACCCCCTTTGCGGGCAGTTTATGCGCCCGGCGGCAGCGCGTATGACTAACCGCCCCCGCACCCGCGTACAATAACAGAAACGGAGGTGACCGGGATTGCACAGAACTGCTGCCCGCAAAGGGCTGCTGCGGCCGCTGCCGCCCATGGACCTGCCCTTTCTGGTGCTGGTGCTCACGCTGGTAGCCTTTGGGCTGGTGATGTTGTGCAGCGCCAGCAGTGCGGTGGCGCTGTACCGGCGGCAGGACGCCTTTGCCTATGTGCGGCCGCAACTGCTGTACGCCGCTATGGGGCTGGGGGCCATGTGGACAGCCAGCCGGGTGGACTACCACATCTATCACAAGCTGGCGTGGCCGCTGCTGGCGCTCTCGCTGGTGCTGCTGACGGCGGTGCTGTTCATGCCGGAGTATAACGGCTGCAAGCGCTGGCTGGTGCTGCCGGGGCTTGGCACATTACAGCCCAGCGAGATCGCCAAATTCGCGGTGGTGCTGGTGTTTGCCCATATCATCGCCTTGAACCACGACCGCATGGGCGGCTTTGCGGTGGGGGTAGTGCCCTTTGCGCTGGTGCTGGGGGTGGTGGCGGTGCTCATGCTGCTGGAACCCCACCTTTCCGGCACGGTGCTGATTTTAAGCATCGGCGCGGTGCTCATGTTCGTGGGCGGCACCGGGCTGCGGTGGTTTGTGCTGGCAGGGGCGGGCGGCGCTGCCGCTATCGGCACAGCCATCGTGCTGATGCCGGAGCTGGTGCCCTACGCCGCCGACCGCCTCAACTCGTGGCTGGACCCCTTTGCCGACCCGCTGGGCGACGGACACCAGACCATCCAGAGCCTGTACGCCATCGGCTCCGGCGGGGCGGCAGGGCTGGGGCTGGGCAACAGCCGCCAGAAGCATCTGTTTGTGCCCGAGCCCCAGAACGACTTCATCTTTTCCATCCTCTGCGAGGAGCTGGGCTTTCTGGGCGCGTGTGCGGTGATCTTGCTGTTCAGCGCCCTGCTGTGGCGGGGCATCACGCTGGCGGCGCACGCGCCGGATCGCTTCGGGGCACTGCTGGTGGTGGGTTTTGTGGTGCAGGTGGCATTGCAGGCGGTGCTGAACATCGCGGTGGTCACCAACACCATCCCCAACACCGGCATCAGCCTGCCCTTTTTCTCCTCCGGCGGCACCAGCCTGATGATGCTTCTGGGCGAGATGGGCATCGTGCTTTCTGTCTCCCGGGGCGAAAGCTGATAAAGATCGGTATTTCCTGCTGCAATGGAGTAGGAGCGGCGCGGAAAAACCGGAAAAAAGCGGACAAATGACCGGACAAATCCCGCAGACAGCGGGAAAGCTGTTTCCGGCGCATTTCTTTGACCAAAGACCCTCGTTTTGCATACCATGGGGTATCTTTTGCAGAACGGGGGTCTTGGCATGGCTGGGGATTGGATCATTACGGGCGGACGGCCTTTGCAGGGCAGGGTGGAAGTGCCTGCGGCCAAAAACAGTGTGCTGCCGTTGCTGGCAGCTGCGCTGCTGTGCAGCGGGCCGGTGCGGCTGCAAAATGTGCCGCGCCTGACGGATGTAGAGGACTGTCTTGCCCTGCTGCGGGGTGTGGGCTGCACGGCGGGCTGGCAGGGCGCAGCGCTGGCGGTGCAGGGGCAGCCCATGCGCACCGACCTTGCACCGGAGGCCGCAGGCCGGATGCGGGCGTCCATCCTGTTCTGTGCGCCGCTGCTGGCGCGGCTGGGGCGGGTGAACACCGTGCTGCCCGGGGGCTGCCGCATCGGGGCAAGACCCATCGACCTGCACTTGCAGGGACTGGCGCAGATGGGGGTCCGGCAGCTGCCCGCAGCGCCCGGACAGCTTACGCTGTACGCCCCGGCGGGGCTGCGGGGCGCGGAGATCTGTCTTACCTTCCCCAGTGTGGGTGCTACCGAAACGCTGCTGCTGGCGGCTGCCACGGCGCAGGGGCAGACTGTGCTGCATGGCGCTGCAAAGGAACCGGAGATCGCAGATCTTGCCGCCTTCCTCAACGCCTGCGGCGGCTGCGTGGAGGGCGCAGGCACCGACACCATCCGGGTGCAGGGAAAGCGCTGCCTTGCGGGCTGCACCTTTGCGCCGGTGGCAGACCGCATCATCGCCTCCACGCTGGCCTGTGCGGCGGCAGCGGCGGGGGGCAGAGTAGAACTGGCGGGCTGCGCACCCGGACTGTATGCGCCGCTGCTGGAAATTCTGGAACAAATGGGCTGCACCGTAGAGCGGGCGCACGATGCTGCCGCTATTTCACGGTTCGGGGCGCTGCGCGGCGCGGGAAATGTGCACACCGCGCCCTATCCCGGCCTTGCCACGGATGCCGCCCCGCTGCTGGCGGCGGTGATGCTCTGCGCACAGGGCGAAAGCAGCCTGCAGGACAGGGTGTTTGAAAACCGTTTTGCCTGTGCGGAAGGCTTTGCGGCGCTGGGGGCGAACGTCCGGGTGGCGGAGCGCACGTTGTATGTGCGGCCCGCCGGGGCGCTGCACGGGGCAAAGCTGACCGCACCGGACCTGCGCGGCGGGGCAGCGCTGGTGATCGCGGCGCTGGCCGCCCGGGGCAGCAGCTGCCTTGACGGGGTGGAATTTGTCCGGCGCGGGTATGCAGACCTTGACCGGCTTCTGGCGGGGCTGGGCGCACAGATTTGGCAGGAAATACCCGCCCGGAGCAGGCTTGCGAAAAAATCACCGGCAAAAAAGCAAATTTGACTTGCAATCGGAGCAAAAAGATGATACGATACTGTTATATAAGTATTGTAAGATAATTTCTGTGCGGTTTGTGCGCAGTTCCACATAAAAATCCGATGGAGGACAAAGTTATGGCATTGATGCTCGACGAAGAACTGGACGAGAACGTTACGACGATCAAGGTGATCGGTGTGGGCGGCGGCGGCGGCAACGCCGTGAACCGCATGGTGAGCGATGGCCTGCAGGGCGTGGAGTTCATCGCTATGAATACTGACCAGCAGGCACTGGCCAAGAACCATGCCTCGGTCAAGGTACAGCTGGGTTCCAAGCTGACCAAGGGCCGTGGTGCGGGTGCAGACCCGGAGATCGGCCAGCGCGCCGCTGAAGAAAGCAAGGACGAGATCGCCAACGCCCTCAAGGGCTCCCAGATGGTCTTTATCACCGCCGGTATGGGCGGCGGCACCGGCACCGGTGCAGCACCCGTTGTGGCCGAGGTGGCACATGATCTGGGTATCCTGACCGTTGGCATCGTTACCAAGCCCTTCTCCTTTGAGGGCAAGCGCAAAATGGGTCTGGCCGAGCAGGGCATTGCCAACCTGCTGATGCATGTTGACAGCCTGATCGTCATCCCTAACGAGCGCCTGAAGATGATCAGTCAGGAAAAGATCACCCTGATGAACGCCTTCCAGGCCGCCGATAACGTGCTGCGTCAGGGCGTGGAGTCCATCTCTGCCCTGATCAATGTGCCCGCCTTCATCAATCTGGACTTCGCCGACGTGCGCTCCATCATGAAGGATGCCGGTTATGCCCACATGGGCGTGGGCAGCGCCAAGGGCGCAGGCAAGGCCGAGAACGCCGCCAAGGCTGCAATTTCCAGCCCGCTGCTGGAGACCAGCATCGCCGGTGCACACGGCGTCATCATCAACATCACTTCCAGCCCGGACATCGGCCTGGAGGATGTGGAGACCGCCGCAGGCCTCATCACCCAGAGCGCACATCCCGATGCAAACATCATCTGGGGTACTGCCTTTGATGAGAACCTGTCCGATGAGATGCGCGTGACCGTTGTGGCCACCGGTTTCGACAACAAGAGCGCCAGTGACCTGCGCAACAGCATCAACAACGCCATGGGCGGTGCACAGTCTGTGCCGTCTGCGGTGTTCAGCAGCGACACCAGCGTAAGCGCAGCCCCGGCATCCAATGCCGCTCCGGCTGCTGCTCCGGCTGAAAAGAAGGCCGTGGAAGAGGAAAGCAGCGACAACCGTTACTATGACGAGTTGCTGGCCATCCTGAACAAGCGGAAGTAATAACAGGCTACAATGGGGCTGGCAGCTGCGCCCATGCGGTCAGCGCCGGTCCTGTGCAAGGTGTGCATGGGAGGGCATCATGGTGCAGACAGAGCGGGAGACCGGTGCCCTGCGCGGACAATTTGCCCGGCAGGCCGCTGTACAGGCATCTGCCGCAGCACAGGCGGAAAGCGCCCGGGCGCAGGCAGAGCAGCTGAGCCGCAAGCTGGCTGCGGCACGCGCCGAGGTGCGCCGGTATCAGACCCGGATGTTTGCCTTTGAGCGTACTCTGCTCGCCCTCAAGCACGATAATGCAGAGCTGGAAGCCGCCTGTGAGCAGGCATGGGAGCAGCTGGAACAGGCCAATGCCCGGGCAGAACAGGCCGAGGCCGCCTGCCGCAGAGCCGAAGCTGCCCTTGCTGCCATGCAGCAGACCGCCCCGGAAGAACCTGCGCAGCCGGACAGCGCCCCTGAGGCTGTGCCGCAGTGCAAGGCTGCACCGGAACAGCCTGCACCGGAAACGGAAGAGACCCTCTGCACCCCGGAACAGGCACTGCCCCCGGAGCCTGCACAGCCTGTGTGGAAGCCGGAGACCCGGCTGGAACAGATGGCTGCGGAGCTGATGGGCTGGTTCGATGCCATGATGCCCCAAGAGTGAACTTGAAAAGGACTGTTGTGCATTTTCGCGCAGCGGTCCTTTTTCCTTCTGCGTGGAAAGATTTTGAATGCGCTCCGCTTTGCTCTGCGCATCGTCAGCGGAAATAGGGTTTATAGTTCGCGGTTGCCGCGCTCTGCGGAGCGCGGCAACCGCATTTTCACAAGAAGGGCTGTAACGGCAAACGGCTTGCTTTCGAACAGCGTTTGCAAAGGGTACAGTAAAATTGGATCGTATTTATACAACTGGGAATGAAAATCTTTGCTGGAAATACCGGAAAATGACAGAAATGTTGCGCACATCCTTGCATTTTGCCGCAGAATCCATTAAAGTATAAATGAATGCAAAAGAGGATGCCGGGGAAAGCCCATTACATCCGGTCAGTGCGGACGACGCGCCCGGAGTGGAGCCGGAATAGAAGGATGCGCCGCAAAAGGAGAGACATGGCCATGAACGAGAAACCGAAGATCCTGATCGCGGATGATTCCGAGATCAACCGTGCCCTGCTCAAGGAGATACTGGGCGATGGCTATGACTATCTGGAAGCCGAGGACGGCGCAGCGGCGGTGGAACTGATGCGGCAGCGCGCGGATATCTCCCTGCTGCTGCTGGATCTGATGATGCCGGGCATGGACGGCTTTGACGTGCTGCGGGTGATGAAGTACCACGCATGGCTGGACGAGATCCCGGTCATTGTCATCTCGGCGGCAGAGGATACCGCCAGCATCGAGCGCGCCTACGATCTGGGCGTAACGGACTATATCCGCCGCCCCTTCGAGCGGATCATGGTGCTGCGCCGGGTGAAGAATGTCCTCATGCTGTACGCTAAGCAAAAGCGGCTCACCCGCCTTGTCACCGATCAGGTGTACGAAAAAGAGCATAACAGCGTGCTGATGATCAGCATCCTGAGCCATGTGGTGGAGTTTCGCAACAGTGAGAGCGGGCTGCATGTCCTGCACATCCGCACCCTGACCGATCTGCTTTTGCACCGGCTGGTGCAAAAGACCGACCGCTATCAGCTGGATGAAAGCGATATCGCTCGCATCAGCACCGCCTCGGCGCTGCACGATATCGGCAAGATCGTCATCCCGGAAGCGATTCTGAACAAGCCCGGACGCCTGACCGCCGAGGAGTTTGCCATCATCAAGAACCATACCGTGGCGGGTGCGCAGATGCTGCAGGATCTGGGACAGGCTATTGCGCAGGACGAGCCGCTTTTGCAGGTGGCGCACGCCATCTGCCGCTGGCACCACGAGCGCTGGGACGGCAATGGCTACCCCGACCGGCTGAAAGGGGACGAGATCCCCATTGCGGCGCAGGTGGTGGCGCTGGCAGACGTGTACGACGCCCTGACCAGTGAGCGCTGCTATAAGCACGCCTACGACCACGACACCGCGCTGCGCATGATCCTGAACGGCGAGTGCGGTGCCTTCAACCCGCTGCTGCTGGACTGCCTGCGGGAGTCCTCGGAGCAGCTGCGCACCGAGCTGACCCGCTCGGAGTGGGACAGGGGCTTCCGGCAGGAGACCCACCGCCTTTCTGAAGAAATTTTGCACCGGGAGGCGCTGCCCCGGGAGAACCACTCTCAGCTGCTGCTGGAGCAGGAAAAGGAGCGCACGGATTTCTACGCCGCCCAGTGCGGCGGCATCCGGTTCGACTACGACCTGCTGGCAGGCAGTGTGACGGTGTATGACTACCATGCCGAGCCCATGCAGCAAAAAACGGTGACCGATTTTGCACAGGGCAGGGGGCTCAGCTTTTTGAACGTGCAGGATCGGCGCAAGCTTTCCAAGGCCATCAGCCGCGCCACGCCAGAGGCACCGGATGTGGTACTGCCGGTCATGGTGCAGCGGGACGGAGAGCCGCGCCTGCACCGGATGGCGCTGCATACCATCTGGAGCGGTGCCGGGGTGCGCCGCTGCGTGAACGTGCTGGGGCAGCTGACCGATGAACAGCACCGCATGGAGCGTCAGGCCGAACTGCTGACCGCACTCGGCCCGGAGGAGGATCCCGCCCATTTCCTGCGGCGGCTGCAGGGCATCTTTGATGTGGTGCGTCTGGTGGACCCGGAGCATCGCAAGGTGCTTGCACTGGACAGTGATGGCATCCTGACCGAAAAGCCCGGCAGCTGCCACATGGTATGGAACCGGGATACCCGGTGCGAAAACTGCATCTCTGCCAAGGCCTACGCCCGCAAGACCATCCTGAATAAGATCGAGTTCAAGGACGAGGAAGCCTACTTTGTCATCTCCAAGTACATCGAGGTGGGCGGCAGGGGCTGTATGCTGGAAATGGTCACCCGGCTGACGGATGGCCGCTGGCTGGATATGGGCGATCACCGGCTGCTGCTGGATCGCTGCGACGGAATGGAGCGCAGCGCCTTTGTAGACCCCCTGACCGGGGCCTACACCCGCCGCTATTTTGATAAGTTCCTTGCCGGGGGCGAGATGCACGGCGGCGTGGCCATGATCGACGTGGATCAGTTCAAATCGGTCAACGACAGCTTTGGGCATCTGGTGGGGGACGAGGCGCTGCAAACCGTGGCCGCAGCCATGCAGAGCTGCCTGCGCCAGACCGATATCCTGATCCGTTACGGCGGCGATGAATTTTTGCTGCTGATGCCCCAGAACCGCCCCGACGGCGTAGAAAGCGTGATCCGGCGTGTGCAGAACGCCGTGCGGACAGCACGGGTACCCAGCCACCCGGAGCTCCGGCTTTCGGTAAGCATTGGCGGGGTATGCGATGTGCAGCCCCTGACCGAGGCCATCCGTCAGGCCGATGCCCGGATGTACTGCAATAAAGAAAACGGTGAGCAGGTGTTATAACCGCAGCTGACAACAAAAAAGAGACAGGCGACCCTTTCCGGGAAGCCTGTCTCATTTTTTATCAAAGGAATCTTTTATTTCCGCTGCCGGGCGGCGATCTGCGCGGCAGTGGGCGGGATATCGCCCTGTGCGGTCTTTTCCAGCTGACTCAGACGGCGATCCAGATCGGTAAGCCGCTGCGAGACGATGTCCGGCAGATCCTGCTGGTCCAGATCGTCGGCGGGGTTTACCGCCTTGTTGTTGATACGCACTACCTCGGCGGGCACGCCCACGGCGGTGCAGTTGGCGGGCAGGTTACGCAGCACCACGCTGCCTGCGCCGATGCGGGCGTTATCCCCGATGAACACCGGCCCCAGAACCTTGGTGCCTGCGCCGATAAGCACATTGTTGCCCAAGGTGGGGTGGCGTTTGCCGGTATCCTTGCCGGTGCCGCCCAGCGTTACCCCGTGGTAGATGGTGCAGTTGTCGCCGATCTCGCAGGTCTCGCCGAACACGATGCCCATGCCGTGGTCGATAAACAGACACTTGCCGATGGTGGCACCCGGGTGGATCTCGATGCCGGTGCGGTGGCGGCCATGCTGGCTGACCCACCGTGCCAGAAAAAAGTGCTTGTGCTCGTACAGCCAGTGCGCAATGCGGTGGTACACCAGAATGTGGAATCCCGGATACAGCAGCATTACCTCCAGCACGCTGCGTGCGGCGGGGTCCTTGCGCTGGATGTTCCGCGCGTCCTCAAGTAAACCCATGCGGAAAACCTCTCTTTCCCATAAACACCCGCCCACGCGGCGGGGCTCTCCCTTTTACCGTATTATAATAGCACAGCAGGAAACGAAAGTACAGTGCTGCGCTAGGAATTGTGGAACAAAATGGCAGTTATTTTGCCGCATTGACTGGGTTTTGGGTAGAGTATCCAAAATTCGGCGAGAGATGACAGAAACCTTTTAGCACCTGATTTGCGCCGGAGCCATTGACACATTTTGCGGTTCTATGATAAAATAATACGAATGAAAACGCAACCATCAAGAAAAGGAGAAACACCATGCTGTGCAGCGCCCAGAACCCGAAACTGAACAAGCAGTTCGCGTCCGGTTTTGCCGTGGCTTCGTTGTTTCCTTTTTTTGCGCAATGAGCTTTTCCCTTTGCGGGGAAAAGTTTTTTTTTGCCCGTTTTCGGGCATTTGACACCCCAAAATATTATTACAGGAGGGAACCGCGATGCTGCTGACAAACGCTGTGAACACCGAGGGACGGCCGCTGGAGATCTATGTAAAGGATGGCAAGATCGCTGCCGTAGGGCAGGATCTTTCTGCCCTTGCCGCCGAGAACGAGACGGTGGTGGATGCCGGCGGGCTGACTGTGCTGCCCGCATTTGTGGATCTGCACTGCCACTGGCGCACCCCGGGCTTTGAGTACAAGGAGGACATCGAGACCGGCAGCCGCGCCGCTGCCGCCGGTGGATACACCTTTGTAAACCTGATGCCCAACACAAAGCCCGTCTGCTCCTCTGCCGCACAGGCTGTGATGGTGGAGCAGAAAGCCGCCGAGGTAGGGCTGTGCGATGCGAACCAGACCGTCTCTATCACCGAGAACTTTGACGGTGTGAGCATCGACCACCTCAAGACCCTGCCCGCCAGTGTGAAGTTCATTACCGAGGACGGCCACGGCGTGCAGGATAACGCCACCATGGCGCGGGCCTTTGCCATCTGCACCCAGAAGGACATCACGGTCATGAGCCACGCCGAGGATATGGAGATCAGCCCGTGGGATTACCGTCTGGCCGAGGATATCGAGACGGTGCGCAACTGCTGGCTGAGCGAGTACTACCAGACCCGGCTGCACATGTGCCATGTGTCCACCCGGGGCGCGCTGGACGCCATCCGCATGGCAAAGCTGCGGGGCGCACCGGTCACCTGTGAGGTGACCCCCCATCACCTGTGGTTCACCAACGACACCTGCGACTACCGGGTCAACCCGCCCATCCGCACCGCCGATGATGTGGAGGCGCTGGTGGAGGGCATCCGCACCGGCATCGTGGACGCCATTGCCACCGACCACGCACCTCACTCTGAAGAGGACAAGCTGAAGGGCATGGCCGGTATGGTGGGCAGCGAGACCGCCTTCGGCGTGTGCTACACCAAGCTCTGCAAGCAGGAGGGTCTGCCGCTGGAGCTGCTGGTGCACCTGATGAGCACCCGCCCCGCCGAGATCCTGGGCCTTGCCAAGGGTCAGCTGGAGCCGGGCTTCGATGCCGACTTTGTGCTGGTGGATCTGGACACCCCCTACACGGTGGAAAAGGAAAAGCTGCACTCCAAGAGCCACAACACCCCCTTTGACGGTGCACAGCTTTACGGCAAGGTGTTTGCCACCATCAAGGCTGGTAAGATCACCTATCAGGCCGAGGAGTAAAAGAACGAAACCCTCTCAGTCAAAGCCTGACGGCTTTGCCAGCTCCCCCGAAGGGGGGAGCTTCAGAGAGGAGGGAAAGCAGTTCCCATATCACGAAAAGAAACAGTTGCCCTCAAGAGAAAAAGCTCCCCCTTCGGGGGAGCTGGCGCGCAAGCGCCTGAGAGGGTTCTACAATACGACTTACAGGAGGACACCCAAATGACGAACATGGACAAACTGTACGAAGCTGTGGAGGCCCGCGGCCCGGTGTGCGTGGGTCTGGACACCGACTTCAGCTATCTGCCTGCCGATTTTGTGGACAGCACCCTGACCAAGGGCGAGAACATCGTGCGCTTCAACAAGAAGCTCATCGATGCCACCAAGGCTGTGGCCGGCTGCTACAAGGTGCAGATCGCTTATTATGAGTCTCTGGGCATGGAGGGCATGAAGGCCTACGCCGACACCCTGAAGGCTGTGCGCGAGGCCGGTGTGCCGGTGATCGCGGACATCAAGCGCGGCGATATCGCCAAGACCGCCGAGATGTACGCCATGGGTCACTTTACCGGCGATTTCGAGAGCGATTTCGTCACGCTGGCACCCTACATGGGTCTGGACTCCATCAGCCCCTACCTGCCCTACGCCGAAAAGCAGGGCAAGGGCATGTTCGTGCTCTGCCGCACCTCCAACGGCGGTGCCAAGGACTTTGAGTACGAGAAGCTGGCCGATGGCCGCCACGTCTACGATCTGGTGGGCGACAAGCTGAACGCTCTGGGCAAGGACTACATGGGCGAGCACGGCTACTCCTCCATCGGTCTGGTCATCGGCGGCACCCACATCGAGGAGGCCACCGAGATCCGCGCAAAGTATCAGGACAGCTTCTTCCTGATCCCCGGCTACGGCGCACAGGGCGGCAAGGCCGAGGATATTGCCCAGTACCTCACCAAGGGCAACGGCGGCGTGGTCAACTCCAGCCGCGGCATCCTGCTGGCTTACAAAAAGCAGCCGGGCGTTGCCTTTGACGAGGCCGCTTACAACGAGTGTGTGAACATGAAGGAGGCCATTGCTCATGCGTGCAGCCTGCTGTGAAGCCACCGTCCTGCGCAATGAGGTCATTGCCCCGGACATCCGCCTGCTGACCGTAGTGTGGCCGGACCGCGACCACGCCCCCCACGCAGGCCAGTTCTTCACCCTGCGCTCCTGGGGCGCAGACGAAGCCCCCTTCCTGTCCCGCCCCATCAGCGTGCACCGCTGGAACCCGGACAGCAGCACCATCGAGTTTTTGTATCAGGTGGTGGGCGAGGGCACCGAGAAGCTGGCACAGCTCAAGCAGCGGGATACCTTCCAGCTCACCGGCCCCATGGGCAACGGCTTTGATGTGCCGGACATCCTGAGCAAGTATAAAAAGATCGCCGTGGTGGGCGGCGGCATCGGCACTGCGCCCATGTTCCAGCTCACCCGCGAGCTGGCCGCTGCCGGGGTAAAGCCGGATGTGTTCTTCGGCTTCCGCGATACCCCCTACTGCATGGAGGAGTACCGCCGCATCGCAAACCTCGTCAAGGTGTCCACCGACACCGGCGCGGTGGGCTTCCACGGCTTTGTCACCCAGCTGTACGACCCCGCCGATTACGACGTGGTGCTGGTGTGCGGCCCCACCGTGATGATGAAGAACGCCGCCCGCCTGTGTGCCGAAAAAGGCACCCCCTGCTTTGTGAGCATGGAAAAGAAGATGGCCTGCGGCATTGGTGCCTGCCTTGGCTGCACCTGCGAGACCAAGGGCGGCGAGGGCAAGAGCGTGTGCAAGAACGGCCCGGTATTTGACGCAACGGAGGTGTTCTTCTGATGGCAGACCTGAAAACCAACCTGCTGGGCTTTGTGATGAACAGCCCGGTCATCGGCGCGTCCGGCACCGTGGGCTACGGCGTGGAGTACGAAGAGCTGGCAGATTTTGCCAAGATCGGCGGCATCTCCGGCAAGGGCCTGACCCTGCACGGCCAGTACGGCAACAAGGGCGAGCGCCTGTGGGAGACCCCCTCCGGCCTCATCAACAGCATCGGCCTGCAGAACCCCGGCGTGCAGCACTTTATTGACGTGGAGCTGCCCGAGATGCTGGAACTGAAGCAGAAGTACGGCACGGTGGCCATTGCAAACCTTGGCGGCCACAGCGAGGAAGAGTATGTGGAAGGCGCTGCGATGCTGAGCGAGAGCGCAGTGGACATCGTGGAGCTGAACATCTCCTGCCCCAACGTCAAGGTGGGCGGCATGGCCTACGGCGTAAAGGCCGAGGCTGCCGGTGAGGTGGTGCGCATGGTGCGCGCTGCCTGCAAAAAGCCCCTGATGGTCAAGCTGAGCCCGCAGGCCGAGAACATCCCCGAGATGTGCAAGGCTGTGGAGGCCGCCGGTGCGGACGCTATCAGCCTGACCAACACCTTCCAGGCCTGCGCCATCGATCTGGAAAAGCGCCGCCCGGTGTTCAACAACATCTTTGCGGGTCTGTCCGGCCCGGCGGTGCGCCCCATTGCCCTGCGCATGGTATGGCAGGCCGTGGGTGCGGTGAACATCCCGGTGGTGGGTCTGGGCGGCATTGCCACCGGCCGTGACGCACTGGAGTTCATCATGGCAGGTGCCGCCGCAGTGCAGGTGGGTGCCGCAAACTTTGCAAACCCCCGCGCCATGGAGACCATTGCAAACGAGATGGCAGCATGGATGGACAAGAACGGCGTGAAAACGCTGGACGAGATCCGCGGCTGTGCCCGTCATGCAGAATAAAAACTGATATATCCATAAAATATCTACAATTATGCGCATAAAATAAAACTTAACGCATAAATTTGCAAATAGTGTAAAAGCGTGGTACAATACCACCCAAAGGAATATACACCACTGAAAAGAGAGGGAGAAGTACAATGAGTGAAGCACTTGAAATTCTGAAGAGCTGTGACGCATTTCTGGAGGGTCACTTCCTGCTGTCCTCCGGCCGGCACTCCGGCGCATACTGCCAGATGGCTTATCTGCAGCAGTACCCGGACCGCTGCGCCGAGGTGATGAAGGCTGTGGCCGACAAGGTCAAGGAGATGGATGTGGACGTCATCGTCGGCCCTGCCATGGGCGGCATCGTGTACGCCTACGAGCTGGCCCGCCAGACCGGCAAGCGCGCCATCTTTACCGAGCGCGTGGACAACGTGATGTGCCTGAAGCGCTTTGCCATCCACCCGGGTGAAAAGTGCATCATCGCCGAGGACGTGGTGACCACCGGCATCTCCTCTCTGGAGACCAAGCGCGTCATCGAAGAGGCCGGCGGCATCTGCCTTGGCATTACCTGCGTGGTGGACCGCACCAAGCCCGAGGCTCCGTCTCCCATCCCCATTCTGGCCAGCGCCCTGAAGCTGGACCTGCCCAACTACACCCCGGAGGAGTGCCCCATCTGCAAGGAGGGCAAGCTGCCGCTGGTGCATCTGGGCAGCCGCAAGATGAAGCAGGAAGCAAAGCAGACCCTGTAAACTGAAAGCTTTTGTTGAAACGAGGAAAACTATGAACGCATATCTTCTTTTGGCAAACGGCATGGTCTTTGCCGGACAGTCCGTGGGCGCGCAGGGCGTGACCGTGGGCGAGGTGGTGTTCTCCACCGGCATGGTGGGCTTTCAGGAGACCCTGACCGACCCCAGCTACTACGGCCAGATCATCACCCAGACCTATCCCCTCATCGGCAACTACGGCATGAACCACGATGATATGGAGTCCGACCGCATCTGGGCAAAGGGCTACATCGTGCGCGAGGCCTGCACCACCCCCTCCAACTGGCGCTGTGAGGAGACGCTGGACAGCTTTTTGAAAAAGAACAATACCATCGGCATCGAGGGCATCGACACCCGCCACCTGACCCGCATCATCCGGGAGAGCGGCGTGATGAACGGTGCCATCCTGACCACCTTTGACCCCGCCGACCCGGCCAACAAGGCCGAGACCGAGGCTCTGCTGGCCCAGATCCGCGCCTACGCCGTCACCGATGCGGTGAAGAACGTGACCTGCGCTGCCCCTGAGGTGTTCAACCCGGAGGGCGAGACCCATATCGTGCTGATGCACTACGGCTGCAAGCGCAACATCGTGCGCTGCCTTGTCAAGCGCGGCTGCAAGGTGACCGTGATGCCCGCCTTTGCAACGGCGGAAGAGATCAAGGCCCTTGCCCCGGACGGCATCATGCTGTCCAACGGCCCCGGCGACCCCGCCGAGCCGGTGGAGGTCATCGAGAACCTCAAGCACATCTTTGAACTGAACATCCCCACCTTCGGCATCTGTCTGGGTCACCAGCTGTCCGCACTGGCAGCCGGTGCCAAGACCATGAAGCTGAAGTACGGCCACCGCGGTGCCAACCAGCCTGTGACCGACTTTGAGTCCGGCCGCACCTTTATCACCAGCCAGAACCACGGCTACGCCGTTCTGGGCGAGGAGCTGCCCGCCGAGATGGGCGAGGTGGCACAGGTGAACGCCAACGACGGCACCTGCGAGGGCATCAAGTACAAGAAGTGGAACTGCTTTACCGTGCAGTTCCACCCGGAAGCAAACGGCGGCCCCAAGGACACCGAATTCCTGTTCGACCGCTTCCTGAACAACGTCAAAGCAGCAAAGGAGGCACGCTGAAATGCCGAAGGACCCCAGAATCAAAAAGGTGCTGGTCATTGGCTCCGGCCCTATCATCATTGGTCAGGCTGCGGAGTTTGACTACTCCGGCACGCAGGCCTGCCGCGCCCTGAAAGCAGAGGGCATCGAGACCGTTCTGCTGAACTCTAACCCCGCTACCATCATGACCGACCCGGACGTGGCCGACCATGTGTATATCGAGCCCATGACGCTGGAAGTCGTGGAGCGCATTCTGGACATCGAAAAGCCGGACTCCGTGCTGCCGAACCTCGGCGGTCAGATGGGCCTGAACCTGTCCATGGAGCTGGCACGCTCCGGCTATCTGGACCGCACCGGCATCCGTCTGCTGGCCTGCAAGCCCGAGACCATCGACCGTGCCGAGGACCGCGAGCTGTTCAAGGAGACCATGGAGAAGCTGCACCAGCCCATCATCCCCTCTGAGGTGGTGGAGACCCTGCAGGACGCGCTGGACTGCGCCGACCGCATCGGCTACCCGGTCATCGTGCGCCCGGCCTTTACCATGGGCGGCACCGGCGGCGGCATCTGCGAGACCCGCGAAAAGCTGATCGAGATCGGCACCAACGGCCTGCGCCTTTCCCCCATCCATCAGATCCTGGTGGAAAAGTGCATCGCCGGCTGGAAAGAGATCGAGTACGAGGTGATGCGCGACCACAAGGGCAACGTGATCACCGTATGTAACATGGAGAACCTCGACCCTGTGGGCATCCACACCGGTGACTCGGTGGTCGTGGCTCCCTCCCAGACTTTGACCGACCACGAGTACCAGATGCTGCGTACCGCTGCACTGGATATCATCACCGAGCTGGGCATCGAGGGCGGCTGCAACTGCCAGTTTGCCCTGAAGCCGGACAGCTTCGACTATGCGGTCATCGAGGTCAACCCCCGTGTGTCCCGCTCCTCCGCACTGGCTTCCAAGGCTACCGGCTACCCCATTGCCAAGGTGGCTACCAAGATCGCTATCGGCTACACGCTGGACGAGATCACCAACGACGTTACCGGCAAGACCTGCGCCTGCTTTGAGCCTGCGCTGGACTACATCGTGGTCAAGTACCCGAAGTGGCCGTTTGATAAGTTCGTTTACGCCGACAAGTCTCTGGGCACCCAGATGATGGCTACCGGCGAGGTGATGAGCATCGGCAACAGCTTCGAAGCTGCCATGATGAAGGCTGTTTCCTCCATTGAGCTGGGCATGGACACCCTGACCCACAAGCCCTTTGAGGAGCTGACCGACGAGGAAGTGGTGGAGCACATGCACGTTCAGGACGCTGAGCGCGTGTTCTGCGTGTACGAGGCACTGAAGCGCGGCATCGACCACAAGGTCATCTACGATATCACCAAGATCGACTGGTGGTTCCTGGATAAGATGCAGCATCTGGCAGATCTGGAAAAGGGTCTGGCACAGTGCAACGGTCAGCTGTCTCTGGAGCAGTACAAGACTGCCAAGAAGTACGGCTTCCAGGATAAGACCATCCGCCGTCTGGCAAAGGTAGACACCCTGCCCGTGGAGAACTACCGCGCCGGTTTCAAGATGGTGGATACCTGCGCTGCCGAGTTCTCGGCTAACACTCCCTACTTCTACTCCACCTATGACGGCGACAACGAGGCCGCAGGCTTTATCGCTGAGAAGGAAGCCGAGACCGCTGCCAAGGGCGAGCCCAAAAAGAAGAAGGTTCTGGTCTTTGGTTCCGGCCCCATCCGCATCGGTCAGGGCATCGAGTTCGACTACTGCTCTGTGCACTGCGTATGGACGCTGAAAAAGAACGGCTGCGAAGCCATTCTGGTCAACAACAACCCCGAGACCGTCTCCACCGACTTTGATACCGGCGACCGCCTGTACTTCGACCCGCTGAACCCGGAGAGCGTGGACAACATCATTGCCACCGAAAAGCCGGATGCCTGCGTGGTGCAGTTCGGCGGACAGACCGCCATCAAGCTGGCCAAGCACATGGACGAGATCGGTCTGCCCATTCTGGGCACCCCGGCGGATGCCATCGACGAGGCCGAGGACCGCGAGCGCTTTGACGAGCTGCTGGAGCGCTGCAACATCCCCCGCGCCCCGGGCCGTACCGTGTTCAATCTGGACGAGGCTCTGGCCGCTGCCGAGGAGATCGGCCTGCCGGTGCTGATGCGCCCCTCCTATGTGCTGGGCGGTCAGAACATGATCGTGGCCTACAACAAGGCGGATATCATCGAGTACATGGGCGTTATCACCGAGCACGTCGATATGGATCACCCGGTGCTGCTGGATAAGTACATCATGGGCACCGAGTGCGAGGTGGACGCCATCTGCGACGGCGAAAACTTCCTGATCCCCGGCATCATGGAGCAGGTGGAGCGCACCGGCGTGCACTCCGGCGACTCCATCTGTGTCTACCCGGCACAGCACCTGACGCAGGACGAGATCGACACCATGGTGGATTACACCGGCCGCTTTGCCCGCGAGTTGCATGTCACCGGTCTGGTCAACGTGCAGTACGCCGTTTCCCATGGCCGTGTGTACGTCATCGAGGTGAACCCCCGCTCCTCCCGTACCGTGCCGTACATCTCCAAGGTCACCGGTGTGCCCATGGTGGATCTGGCCGTGCGCTGCTGCCTGGGCGAGAAGCTGACGGATATGGGCTACGGCACCGGTCTGCACCCCAACGCCCCCTATGTGGCGGTAAAGGTGCCTGTGTTCAGCTTTGAAAAGCTGCACGCCGTGGATACCCAGTTCGGCCCCGAGATGAAGTCCACCGGCGAGGTGCTGGGTATTGCACCCAACTACCACGATGCCCTGCTCAAGGGTCTGATCGGTGCAGGCTATACCTTCAAGACCCCCGGCCCGGGCAGCTGCTGCATCTTCACCGTGAAGGACAGCGACAAGCCCGAGTTCGTGGATATTGCATGGAAGCTGAAGGATATGGGCTATAAGCTCTACGGTACCTCCGGCACCTGTGCATGGCTCAACAAGCACATGGTCCCCTGCAATGAGGTGCGCAACATCTCCGGCGAGGCACCCAACATCGTGGATCTGCTGCAGAGCGGTCTGGTGGATTATGTGTTCTCCACCAGTGCCAAGGGCCGTGACCCCCGGCGCGACTCCGTTCGCCTGCGCCGCAAGGCCGTGGAGCTGAGCATCCCCTGCATCACCGCAGTGGATACCGCCGCTTCTCTGGTGGACTGCCTGCGCAGCGAGCACAGTCTGGCCAACATCCCTCTGGTGGATATTGCCACCCTGTACCGCGGAAAATAAGCCGTAACACCCCCATAAAACAGCCCTGTACAGCGCCTGCCGAAACGGTGGGCGCTGTATTTGTGCGGAGTGCACGGAACTGAATGTGGTTCGTGCGCAATAAACTACATTTCGTGCGCAATCCATCGAAAACAGTGCGCGAAATATGTTATACTCAACAACGCAAAATTTGCCAAAAGACGTTACTTTTGGACATTCCAGGAGGATATCGATACATGACCCGTTCCCAGATGATCGAAACCGTGGCACGCAAGACCGGCTTTACCGAAGCACAGGTCGAGACCACGATGGATGCAATGTTTGACCAGATCGCGGACTGCCTGCGCGCTGACGAAAAGGTGACCATCGCCGGCTTTGGCCGCTTTGAGATGCGTCCCCGCAAGCCGAAGGCTTACACCAACCCCAAGACCAAGGTCTCCAGCCAGCTGGAGTCCACCTCCATCCCCGGCTTCAAGGCCAGCGGCCGCTTCAAGCAGAAGCTGGAAGCCGGCAAGAAGAGCGTGGAAGAGACCGCCTGATCCTGCACACTGAGAACCGTACCCGTGACCCCGGGTGCGGTTCTTTTTGTTTCTCTGCTGACAAGCGCGGCATTTCATGCTATACTTGTTGCAACGAGAAAAAACGCCACAAAGAACGGAGTTGTCCAAATGCTTTACAGCGAGTTGCAGTGCAGCGAAGCCATCCACAAGGCTGTGGAACGCATGGGCTTTGCCGAAATGACCGAAATTCAGGAAAAAACCATCCCCCTCATGCTGGCCGGGCATGATGTCATTGCCAAGGCACCCACCGGTACCGGCAAGACCTGTGCCTTCGGCATCCCGGTGGTGGAGCATATCCAGCCGGAAAACAAATATCCGCAGGCCGTCATCATGGCACCCACCCGGGAGCTTGCCCAGCAGATCGCCGAGGAGCTGACCAACCTCACCTACTTTATGCCCGAGGTGCAGGTGGCCTGCGTGTACGGCGGCGCCAACATGGAAAAACAGGCAAAGCGTCTGGCCGAGGGCTGCCAGATCGTGGTAGCCACCCCGGGCCGCCTGATGGATCACTACAAGCACCACAGTATCGATATCTCCCATGTGACCCAGATCGTGCTGGACGAAGCCGACGAGATGCTGAACATGGGCTTTTATAAGGATGTGCGCCACATCATTGAGATGATGAAGGCCCGCAAGGCGCTGTCCATGTTCTCCGCCACCATCAGCCGCGAGGTGATGGATATCGGCTGGCTGTACCAGCACAACGCCGAGGAGATCACCGTGCAGCCCCGGGAGGAGAGCCAGCCCAAGATCACCCAGTATATGCTGGAGACCTCCGGCCGCAACAAGCTGTCGGATCTGGCACAGATCATCATCGGCGAGGGCTACAAGCGGGTGATGGTGTTCTGCGATACCAAGTTCAACACCGCCACGCTGGCAAACCAGCTGGCACGGCTGGGCTTCTCGGTGGACTGTCTGCACGGCGACCTCTCCCAGAAGGAGCGCAACCAGATCATGCAGGCCTTCCGGGACGGCAAGCTGGCCATTCTGGTGGCTACGGATGTGGCTGCCCGCGGCATCGATGTCTCGGACGTGGATGCTGTCATCAACTACGATGTGCCCAGCGAGAACGAGCACTACACCCACCGCATCGGCCGCACCGGCCGCGCCAAAAAAGAGGGCGTAAGCTACCTGTTCTATGTGCCGGAAGAGAAGAAGCGTGTGCAGGAGTTGCTGCGCCTGACCCGCAACACCGACCTGTGCACCCCGGTGCACTTCGACTTCAATCACGAGCACATCGTGGTGGAGAAAAAGCAGGATAACGCCGACCGTTTCCAGATCAAGTGCTATTTTTAAAGGAAGGAGCTGCTGTACAACTTTGTGCAGCGGCTCTTTTTGCAAAAAAAGCTTGACCTTCCCCTTTGTGGAAGGTGTAGAATACTCCCGTAAGGAGGGGGGCGTGACCCATGAAGATCAACGAAGTGGAAGCCGCCGTCGGCGTGACCAAAAAGAACATCCGCTTTTACGAGGAAGAGGGGCTCATCAGTCCCAGCCGGGAGCCGGGCAACGGCTACCGCAGCTACTCGCAGGCGGATGTGGAGCGCCTGCGCCGCATCAAGCTGCTGCGCAAGCTGGACGTGCCGCTGGCAGAGATCCGGGAGATGCTGGAAGGGCAGCGCACACTGGCCGAGGGCATGAGCCTGCAGCTGGAACGTCTGCGCAGCCGCCGCGCCGACTTGGAAGAAGCAATCGGCTTCTGCACGCTGCTGCAACAGGAGAACGGCCCTCTGGAACAACTGGATGTGGAGCAGACGCTGGCGCGCCTGACCGCACGGGAAGAACAGGGAGTGACTTTTGTGAACATTGAACGAACTGACCAAAAGACCCGCCGCATCCGGGGCGCCTGCATCGGTGCTGCCCTTTTTGTGGCCATGATGGCTTTTGTAATGGCCACTATGGGCTGGGCGATCTACACCGACCCGCAGGATGCCCCGCCGCTGCCGCTGCTGGTGGTGATGTTCGGCATCCCGGCGGGCTGCATCGTGGGCACCCTGAAGGTGCTGCTGGATCGGATCGAAGAGATCGGAAAGGGAGAAGAAGATGCTTATCGTAACTATTAACGAGATCCCGGGCAAAAAGCTGGAAGCGCTGGGCGTGGTGCGGGGCAGCACGGTACAGAGCCGCAACCTTGGCCACGACATGATGGCCGGCTTCCGCACCCTTGTGGGCGGCGAGGTGATCGACTACGCCGAGATGCTCACCGAGGCGCGGCAGATCGCCACCGGGCGCATGGTCAAGGACGCCGAAGGTCTTGGAGCGGATGCCATTGTGGGCATGCGGTACGCTTCTGCCAGCGTCATGCAGGGCGCGGCAGAGGTCATTGCTTACGGAACGGCGGTGAGATTCGTATGACAGCAAAAGAAAAGCAGAGTTTCGGTCTGTACTTCCTGATTGCCTTCGGCACGGCATGGCTGTGTCAGGTGGGCGGCTGTATGGCGCTTTTGCAGCAGAATAACGCCGTGCTGTACCAGCTGGCGCTTATTGGTACCATGTTCTGTCCGCTGCTGGCTGTACTGCTGGTGCAGAAGGCATTTCTGCGCCAGCCCACCAGCATCGGCTGGAAGGTGCAGGGCAAGCGGCGGTTCTGGCTGGCGGCATGGTTTGGCCCGGCGGTGCTCACCCTGTTGGGCGCGGTGCTGTATTTTGCCGTGTTCCCCTCCCGGCTGGACTTTTCCGGCAGCTGGCTGGTAGCCGCCTATGGCGGCGAGATGGACGCCCAGACCCTGCGCAGCGAGCTGGGGGTCTCTACTGCCAGCTATCTGCTGCAGAATGGCTTGTTTGCGGTGTTCCTTGCCCCGGCCATCAATATGTTCCCCGCGCTGGGCGAAGAGGTCGGCTGGCGCGGCTACATGATGCCCCGCCTGAAGGAGCGGTTCGGCCTGCTGAATGGCCGCCTGCTGGGCGGCGTTGTATGGGGCGTCTGGCACTGGCCGCTGATGCTTCTGGTGGGCTACGAGTACGGCACCAACTACTTGGGCGCACCCCTGCTGGGTCTGGTGGTGTGGTGTGTGGTCTGCTTTGCCCTCAACACCCTGTTGGATATCCTCTACGAGAAAACGGAGTGCATCTGGGTGCCCGCCATTGCGCATGGAGCGTTCAACGCCATTGCGGCGCTGCCGCAGGTGCTTGTTACCCCGGCAGATACTTATTATAATGTGCTGGGGCCTATGCCCATTGGTCTGATCGCCGCGCTGCCGATGCTGGCAGCTGCCGTCTGGCTGACCCTGCGGGAGATGAAGCAGGAAGAAAAGAACTGAATTACAAGGCAACAGCCGCTGCACGTTTTGTGCGGCGGCTGTTTTGCGCAGAAATGGTGGAAGAAAGGTCAAAACCGTCACGGAAACCGAGCGAAAAACTGGCTGATGTATACAAATCGCAAAAAAAGGCGAAAAAAATGTAAAAAAGGCTTGCAAAAGTAGTTGCGGTATGGTACTATATGTGAGCGCCAAGCGCTGAGACAAAAGAATGACTTCTGAAGTCCCAGCAGGAAGCCTTTGAAAAGAACCAATAGACGCTGAAAAGTTCCGGTTAGCACCGAGAAACTTAAAGCGATCCAAGTTCAGAAAAGTTCAAAAGCTTCTCAAAAAAGTGCTTGACAAAAAACCGCTTCTGTGGTAAAATAATCAAGTCGTCAGCCGCAAGGCTGAGGCGCACAGGACCTTGAAAATTGAACAATATCGAAAGAACTTGTAACGGAACCTATTTTCATGTTGGAAAAACATGTAAAACAATTCCAAACAAAAGTAATTCACACAGGACGCAAGCGATTGCGTGCTGAGCGAAACAAGATTTAACACTTTTA
>CAKSWQ010000031.1 GCA_934512105.1 uncultured Faecalibacterium sp.
GGAGTTTAGGATACGGATATGAAAACAAAATTGGGTATTGTGGGCTGCGGCTTTCTGGGCAACATCGTGGCTGACGCATGGAAGAAGGGGCTGCTGCCGGACTACGAGCTGGTGGGCGTGACCAGCCGCACCCGCGCCTCGGCTGAAAAGACCGCAGCTAACGTTGGCTGCGCCGTCTGCGAGAACGTGGACGCACTGCTGGCCCTTGCGCCGGAGTACATCGTGGAGGCTGCCTCGGTGGAGTCAGTGCGCGCCATGGCCATTCCGGTGCTGAAGCGGGGCGTCAATCTGGTCATTCTGTCCATTGGTGCCTTTGCGGATCTGGATTTCTACGCACAGGTCAAGGCAGCTGCCGTGGAGGGCGGTGCCAAGGTACATCTGGCCAGCGGTGCCATCGGCGGCTTTGACGTGCTGCAAACCGTCACCCTGATGGCACAGGCACAGGGCCTGCCGGAGACTGCCGGCATCGAGACCCATACCGGTGCAAAGGGCTTCCGCAACACCCCGGTGTGGGCAGAGCATCTGCTGACCGACACCGAAAAGACCACCGTGTTCACCGGCAACGCAAAGCAGGCCATTGCTACCTTCCCCCGCCGGGTGAACGTGGCTGTGGCTACCTCTCTGGCCACCACCGGCCCCGAGATCACCGGTGTGACCATGCACTCCGTGCCCGGCTGGGTGGGCGATGACCACTGCATCACCGCCGAGATCGAGGGCGTGAAGGCTGTGGTGGATATCTGCTCCTCCACCAGCGCCATTGCGGGCTGGAGCGCCGTCTCCCTGCTGCGCAATCTGGCCTCGCCCGTCTGCTTCTACTAATATAAGGAGGAGTCCGTCATGTTTGAAAAGCTTGTTGCCATTGAGCCTGTCAGCCTGATCCCCTCTGCCGAGGAGGAGCTGCACCGCTACGCCAAAGAGGTGGTGTTGTACCGGGACGTGCCCGGCAGCGACGCCGAGATGGTACGCCGCATTGGGGACGCCGATGCCGTGCTGCTGAACTACACCTCCCGCATGGGCAGGGAGGTCATTGCGCAGTGCCCCAACATCCGCTATATCGGCATGTGCTGCAGCCTGTACTCCGAGGAGAGCGCCAACGTGGATATCGCCTACGCACGCACCCGGGGCATCAAGGTGCTGGGCATCCGGGACTACGGTGACCGCGGCGTTGTGGAGTACGTTCTGCACGAGCTGACCGGCCTGCTGCACGGTTTTGGAATGCCCATGCTGCGGGACGAACCGGTGGAGATCACCGGCCTGAAGGTGGGCATTGTTGGGCTGGGCGTTTCCGGCCGGATGATCGCCGAGGCGCTGCAATTTATGGGCGCAGAGATCAGCTACTTTGCCCGCAGCGCAAAGCCGGACGCAGAGGCTGCCGGTATGACCTTCAAGCCCCTGCCCCAGCTGCTGGCAGACAGCGAGGTGGTGTTCACCTGCCTGAACAAGAACGTGCTGCTGCTGGGCGAAAATGAGTTTGCCCAGCTGGGTGCAGGCAAGGTGCTGTTCAACACCTCCATCGGCCCCGGCTTTGACTCCGCTGCGCTGGAAAAGTGGCTCGACGAACCCGGCACCCATTTCTTCTGCGACACCCGCGCTGCCGCAGGCCCTGTGGCCGAGGACTTCTTTTCCCGGGAAAACGTGCGCTGCGCCAATGTATCCGCAGGCCGTACCAAACAGGCCTTTGTGCTGCTGAGCAAAAAGGTGCTGGACAACCTCCGCACCGCACTGAGCGAATAAAAAATAATAAGGAGTGTTTTACTATGAAAACTGCATTGACCATTGCCGGCAGTGATTCCAGCGGCGGCGCCGGGATCCAGGCCGATATCAAGACCATGACCGCCAACGGCGTGTTTGCCATGAGCGCCATTACTGCCCTGACGGCACAGAACACCACCGGCGTAACCGCCATTTTTGACACCACACCGCAGTTTCTGGCACAGCAGCTCGATGCCGTATTCACCGACATCTACCCGGATGCAGTGAAGATCGGCATGGTATCCTCTGCCCCTCTCATCGACACCATCGCCGAGCGGCTGCGCTTCTACGGCGCAAAGCATATCGTGGTGGACCCCGTGATGGTGGCTACCTCCGGCGCAAAGCTGCTGCAGGACGATGCCGTGCAGGCGCTGACCGAAAAGCTGCTGCCGCTGGCCGAGGTGCTTACCCCCAACATCCCGGAGGCTGAGATTTTGTCCGGCATGCACATTGCTAACGCTGCCGACATGGAAGCCGCTGCCCGCACCATCAGCGAGCGTTACGGCTGCGCCGTGCTGTGCAAGGGCGGCCACCAGATCAACGATGCCGACGACCTTTTGTGGCGCGGCGGCACCGGCAAGTGGTTCAAGGGCAAGCGCATTGCAAACCCCAACACCCACGGCACCGGCTGCACCCTGTCCAGCGCCATTGCTTCCAATCTTGCCAAGGGCTACGACCTTGACACTGCCGTGGAGCGCGCCAAGGCCTACATTTCCGGCTGTCTGTCTGCCATGCTGGATCTGGGGCACGGCTCCGGCCCCATGGACCACACCTTCAACCTGAAGGGAGATTTCGTCCGTGACTGACCTGCCCTTTGTTTCGGCGCTGGTGCAGGCCGACCTGCCCGTGTGGGAACAGTGTTTGCAGACCGAGTTTCTGCAAAAGATGGAAAACGGCACCCTGAGCGAGGACTGCTTTAAGAGCTACCTTGTGGAGGACAGCCTGTATCTGCGGGAGTACGCCAAAATTTTTGCGTGGGGCATGACCAAGGCCACCACCATGGCGGCCATGCGCACCTACTATTCCCTGCTGTCCTTCGTGCAGGAAAACGAAGATCTGACCCGGCTGCGGTATCTGGAGCAGTACGGCCTGCGAGAGGCTGACATCCAGTCCCTGCCCCTGCGGCCGGAGAACCGCGCCTATTTGGACTGCATGATCGATGCCGCCCGCACCGGCGAGGGCGAGGCCGAGTGCCTGATGGCCTGCCTGCCCTGTATGCTGAGCTACGGCTGGCTGTTCCAGAAGCTTTTGAAGCGTTCTCCCGCCGTAAAGGACACCTACTACGGCGCTCTGGTGCTGGACTACGCCGGCCCCGGCTATGATGCTGCCTGCCGCGCATGGGCAGAACGCGCCGAAGCAGCCTGCACCGGCCTTTCGCCGGAGCGCGCTGCCCGCTGCCGCGCAATCTTCCGCGCCTGCTCGGAGCACGAGCTGCACTTCTGGGAGATGTGCGCAACACCCCGGACGGATATTTAGTCTATGATACGCAAACGACCCACTGCAAGCTTTATGCAGTGGGTCGTTTATTTTCAGCCTACTTACCCCTTCCGTCTGCTCCCGTTGGTCGCAGCCACCTTCCCCAAGGGGACGGCTTTTGTAGCAACTGACAACTTTCCGGCACATCCATAAGGCGTCCCCTTGGGGAAGCTGTCGCCGCAGGCGGCTGAAGGGGTAAATATCAATATTCTTTATCGCAGCACCGAGAGTTCTTCGATGCCATAGCGCTGCATCAGGGCGATGGCCGCCGGGGTGATCTCCTCGCCGCTGACCGCCACGGGGATGGCAGGCGGGCAGGACACCGTAGGCATGGCACACACCCGCCCCAGCGCCTTGTGCACCGGGATGCGTACCTGTGCGCCCAGCACAGCCTGCCGGATGGTACACCGCTGCACCGCCTGCTGCTGCAAGGCGGCAAACTCCCCTGCCCGGTTCTCGGGGCGGGGCAGCCCGGCGGGCACCGCAGCCAGAAGCTGTTCCAGCGCCGTTTGCAGGCGTTCAAAATCCTGCGGCGGGTTTTCCGGGGTGAACATCAGCACCACATAGCGGGGGTCGGCATACTCGCACTCCAGCTGTGCGCGGCGCAGAGCATCTGCCAGCGCCGTGCCGGTGCAGCCAAGGGCGGCGGCATCCAGCGTGAGCTTCATCGGCTCCTGCTGCGCCCCGGCAACCGCCAGCGGCACCAGGCACTGCCGCGCCGCTGCGGCCTTGTTCAGGCTGCGGCGCAGACCTTCCAGCGCCGCGCAGCACTGCATCAGCCGCCGGGGGTAGTCCCCTGCCAGCACCGCGTTGCACACATCCAGCGATTGCAGAATGAGGTAAGAGGGACTGGTGGAGCCGAACAGCGCCAGCGCACCCCGCACAGCCGCTTCGTTTAGCACAGGGGCATCGTGCGCCAGATGCAGATACGCGCCGCCGGTGACCACCGGCAGAGTCTTGTGGGCAGAGTCGCAGCACATGGCCGCGCCCTGCGCGATGGGGTGACAGTTCTGCGGCAGAAAGCGCAGATAGGCTCCGTGGGCGTTATCCACCAGCAGGGGCACGCCCTGCGCCCGGCAGACTGCCGCCAACGCCGGGATATCCTGCACCCCGCCCAGATAATCCGGGCTGGTGACGTACACGCCAAAGGGGGAATTCCCCTGCTGCGCCAGCGCGTTCAGCGCCCCGGTCAGCGCTTCGGCTGTGACAGGGCAGCTACACAGTGCGCCCTCTGCCTGCGCAGACGGCCAGAGCCAGCAGATGTCAAAATCCAGCAGCGCCGCCGCGTACAGCAGCGCCTTGTGGGCGTTGCGGGCAGCCAGCAGCACCGGGCGCTTGCCGCTTTGCGGTGCGCCTTGCAGCGCCAGAAACAGCATGGCGCGGATGCACTGGGACGAGCCCTCGGTGCTGTAATAGCTGTGCGCCGTGCCGAACAGCCGGGTGGCGTTGGCTTCGCTTTCGGCAATGATGCCCTCCGGCGCGTAAAGCTCGTCTGCGCCGCAGATCTCGGTGATGTCCAGCGGCTCAAAGCCCAGCAGGCTCTGCCCCTTGTGGCCGGGCATGTGCAGCCGGGCGGTGCCGGACTGCGCATAGCTGCGCACAAAATCCACGATGGGGGTGGTCATGCTCATTCGCAGGCTTCGCCGTCGGCGCAGGCGTTGCAGGTGGAGCCCAGCTCAATGGGCACCTCGATGCCCTTGGCAGCCAGTTCCTGATTCTCCGCAACCTTGATCATAATGGCGCACTCCATGCGCTTTTTGAACAGCTCGCAGCCGTACTCGTACACGCCGGTAATGCTGCCGGTGGCGTGGTAGGAGTTGGCAGCGCAGCCGCCGGAGCAGTACAGCTTTGCCCAGCAGTCCTGACACTCCTTGCGGGCGTAGGCGTTGCAGTGCTTGAACTCATCCCGCACGGCGGTGTTGGTAACGCCCTTCCAGATATCGCCCAGCAGGTACTTGGGATCGCCCACGAACTGGTGGCAGGGGTACAGATCGCCCCAGGGGGTAACGGCCATGTACTCGGTGCCGGAGCCGCAGCCGGAGATGCGCTTATAGATGCAGGGGCCGCCGGTCAGGTCGATCATGTAGTGGTAGAAAGTAAAGCCTCTGCCCTCCCGGTCGCGCTTGATCATCTCCTTGGCAAGGATCTCGTACTGCTCCTTCAGGATGGGCAGGTCGGCCTCGGTCAGGGCGCTGGGGTCGCTGGGGTCGCAGACCACCGGCTCCATGCTCAGCTCGGTAAAGCCGAGGTCTGCCATGTGGAAGATATCGTTGGTGAAGTCGGTGTTATAGTGGGTATAGGTACCGCGCATATAGTAGTTCTTGTCGCCGCGCTTCTTGACGAACTCCTGGAACTTGGGCACGATGCGGTCGTAGCTGCCGTTGCCTGCGCAGTCCACGCGGAAGCGGTCGTTGACCTCCTTGCGGCCATCCAGACTCAGCACCACGTTGTGGCACTCCTTGTTGCAGAAATCGATGACGTCATCATCGATCAGCACGCCGTTGGTGGTCATGGTAAAGCGGAAGTTCTTGTTATGGATCTTTTCCTGCTCGCGGCAGTAAGCCACCAGCTTTTTGACCATGTCAAAGTTCATCAGCGGCTCGCCGCCAAAGAAGTCCACTTCCAGATTGCGGCGGGTGCCGCTGTTCTCGATGAGGAAGTCCATAGCGCGCTTGCCCACCTCAAAGCTCATCAGCGCGCGGTCGCCGTGGTAGCGTCCCTGCGAAGCAAAGCAGTAAGAGCAGCTCAGGTTGCAGCTATGGGCAACGTGCAGGCACAGGGCCTTTACCACGGTGTTGCGGTTCTTGAAGTCAAAGGCCATGTCCTTATAGACATCCGGGCTCCACAGCTTGCCGTTTTCCTTCAGGCTGGTCACATCATCGATGCACTGGCGCAGGTCCTCCTCGGTCACGTCCGGGCGGCTGCCGTACTTTGCCAGCATGGCGGCAACGATCTCGTCTGCGGTATGCTCCGGGTACATGGCGATGACATCGTAGGCCACCTCGTCCACAACGTGCACCGAGCCGCTGCAGGTGTCCAGCACGATGTTATAACCGTTTAATTGATACTGATGTACCATTTTACACTCCATTCCAGATTACACAAAAAAATGCCGCCCGGCAAAGGCGGCATAGGGTTTGCAAAAATTACTTGTTGCTGTTCTCGCACTGCTGGTTAGCCACGCCGCAGGAGGTCTTGCAGGCGGACTGGCAGGAAGTCTGGCACTCGCCGCAGCCACCGGTCTTAACGCTCTTGGTCAGGTCACGAGTAGCAATAGTCTTGATACGCTCCATGATAGAAACCTCTCTAACTCTCAAAAATTTATCGCGCCGGGCATAAACCCCGGTACGCTTTTATCTTGTAATAGGATATCACGCAGCGCGGCTTTTGTCAAGATTTTTTCGCTGACCGTTTTTATCCGCCCATGGGCTGGTAGCGGGTAAGCACCGTATGCAGCCCCAGCTCCCGGGCGCGTGCCAGTAAGTACCGGTAGCGGCACAGCAGCGCCTGCCGCTCGTAGATGCGCTGCTCGATAAGGTCGGTATCCACCTCCATGTCAAACATCATCTCGTTGCGCTTCAGACAGAACAGGCATTCCTTCAGTTCCTCTTCCAGCTCCGGGTGGTAGCGCTCGTGCTCGGTATCCCGCGGGACGCGGGACGAAAGCAGGGTCTGGGCGTTCTGTGTGGTTCGTTCCGGCATAGGCATCCTCCTTCTGGTACTTTGCAAGGTTTTGTACCTTCCAGTATAGGCGATGCGTTGCGCAGAATGTGCCGAAGTGCGGCAGCGCTCCGGCGCAGACGATCCGGCGCTGCTGCGTCATTTTCCAAAAAAGTACAACTTTTTTCAAAAATGTGCTTGACAACTCCGGGCTTTTCCCGTATAATAGCACACGTTGAGCGGCTCACCCCGCAAAACACAATCGAATATTGGGGATTTGCATAGTGGTAGTGCGGTAGACTCTGACTCTACTTGTGGGAGTTCGATTCTCTCATCCCCAACCAGAATAAAGCCATCTGAGGAAACTCAGGTGGCTTTTCTGTTTGTCTTATTCTGCGCCACAAGAGTCCCCCTTGCCGGGTCACCCCCTCAGTCTGCTCACTGCGTTCGCAGCCAGCTCCCCCAAGGGGACGCCTATGCCGAGAAAACTCCCCCAGTCTGCTGCGCAGACAGCCCCCTCGGAGATGGGGCCCTTGGCATGGCGGGAAAGTTCCCGACTCAAGCGCAAAGTTCTCGGTTTCGCCAGAGGCTCCCTCTCAGAGGGAGCTGGCAAAGCCGTCAGGCTTTGCCTGAGGGAGTTTCTCTGCACAAAAAATCGGGCAACCCGCAGACTGCCCGGTTTTGTGCTATACCGTTGATTTTGCCTTCATAAAGAGCTTTCTTTTACAGGATGGTAATGCGGCCTGCGCCGTAGGGATTCTCGTAATCCAGCAGGTAGCCGGGGTAAGCGGCCAGCGGGCTGTTGGCGCTGGACAGATGCGGCAGACCCGCAGCATCCACGCCGTCAAAGATCATGGCGTAGGTAGCCATCACCAGATAATCCTCGGACACATAGTCCTTGATCAGCTCTGCGCCGTCAAACATGGCAAAGCCGTCGCCCAGATTGCGCAGGGTGTAGTTCATGCCGGCCAGTGCGTAGGTAGCGCCCGGATCCAGCGGCAGATAGCTGCCGGAAGCCTTATCGTAGATCTTCACGTTCTGCACGCGCGGGGTGCCGGTGGCGCTGCCGATCCAGACGTTCTTCTCGTCGGTCTGCACGGTGTTGGGGATATCGGTGTGGATCTCGTAGGCAGCACCGGCCACCTGCAGGAAGCCGCCGTTCTCCTTGCCGCCCTCGCCTGCAAAGCGGGCTGCAAACTCCAAAGCATCCTGGATCTGCTTGCCGGTGACCGACATCAGGCAGGCCACATTGCCAAAGGGGCTGACCTGCTTGCAGGTCTTGAAGGTCCAGTCGCCTGCGGGTACATCGGCACGGATGCCGCCGCCGTTCATGATGGCCAGATCACAGTGCAGCTTTTCCACCTCGTTGAAGTAGGTGTAGATGCCGTCGGCCACAAAGTCGCCGAGGTTGGTCTCGGCAGAGCGGATGCGGCGCTTGCCGGCGGCGGGGTCGGTGACGTAGAAATCACTGTCGCCCACAGCGATCTTCTCGCCCAGCATATCGTCCACGGTATTCACCCAGCCGGTCTGCATGGCGGCAATATTGGCATCCATGCCCTCGTGGGTGGGGATGAGCTTGGTGGTGATCGTGCCGTCTGCGGCGATGGTCATCTCGCCAACGTTGGCAAAGTAAGAGCCGGTCTGGGTCAGGGTGACAGCCTTGCCGGAGGCATCCTGCACCTGCACATTCTCCATCACGGTATGGGAGTGGCCGTCAATAAAGGCGTCAAAGCCGCTGGTGTGGGCAATGACTTCCTCACTGGTCCACGGAGAGGAAGAGGGGTCTACGCCCAGATGGCCCAGACCGATGACCACGTCTGCCAGAAGCTTTGCCTTATCAATGGCCTTCTGCACGGCATCGTAGAGCTTTTTGCCGTCCTCGCCGCCCTGAATGTCGTAGATGTACTTGCGCTGTGCCTTGTCCATAAAGTAGGCCGGGGTGGACTTGGTAAAGGTCTCGGGGGTGGTCACGCCCACAAAGGCAATGCGTCTGCCGCCGCGCACGAACACCTTGACGGAGGGCAGCACCCGCAGCGTAGTGCGCAGGTCTACCCAGTTGCAGGACAGGTACGGGAAGTCTGCTTCCTTCATGATAGCCTTGGCGCGGTCCATGCCGTAGTCAAACTCGTGGTTGCCGGGGGTGGCGGCATCGTAACCGGCAGCGTTCATCAGCTTGATGATGGAAGCACCCTCGTCCATAGAGCCGTAGGCAGTGCCCTGCACATGGTCGCCTGCGTCCACCAGCAGCACATCCTTGCCGGCGTTCTGGTAGCTCTGCTTCAGGTCGGCAATGGCGGCGTAGGTCAGCTTGGGGCTCTGCTTGTCGATGTAGGTATGGACATCGTTGGTGTACAGGATGGTGACATCGGACTTATCACCAAACCAGCAGGCCGATGCGGCAGGCGCACCGATGGCCATGGATGCAGCGGCAGCGGTCACACCAGCAGCCTTTAAAAAGCTGCGACGGGAAATAAGTTGTTTCACAGGAAAACGACCTCCTTTTATTTTTGGCGTATCGCATTTGGGGCAGGCTCTTCCCTCCTGCCCTTTCAATAGCTCTAGCATAGCACAGAACACCGCCGCAAACAAGCTAAAATCATTCTTTTGGCACAAATTATTTTCACGTTCTGCTTTATTTTGACACACATTGTAGCATTTTTACACAAAAAGAGACCTCTCCGTGCCCTGTCGCAGAGCAGCGGAGAGGTCTTTTTAGGGGGAGTATTGACCCGTTGCCGGGTCTATCGGAGGAGAGGGAAATATCAGATGGCGTTATACTCCTTGAGGAACTTCTCAAGGTCGGTGCCCTCGATCTTCTTCAAGGCTTCCTTCATGGCCAGACGCGGGATCAGCGGCAGATCCATGTCGGTGATCTTTTTGCCGTCGCGTAGCTTTACGGTGGCATCGATCAGAGCGCGCACATCGTAGGTGCTGCCCCAGACCTCGGGCACGCCGCGGTCGATGTTCAGCAGGGTGTACACGGCCTCCATACCGGTGCGCATGGAGTACTCGGTGGTAAAGATGGTGTCGCGGGCGGTCTCGGCAAACTGACCAAGGAAGGCAAAGTTCACAGCACCCTCGGGCACAATATCGGGACGGTCGCCCATAGCACGGGGCATGAAGAAGGCATCGATATAGGGCATCATCACAGGCACGGTGTTGGCGCTGTGCTCTGCCAGCTCCGCGATCTGATCCTCGGGCACGCCGATGTGGTACAGCCACTCCATGCAGATCTCGCGGCCGGTGCACTCGCGCATGGGCTTCTTGACGTAATCGCCGGGCTTATCACTGAACAGGCCGTACACCCAGACGCACAGCTGGTTCTTGGGCTGATCCTTGAACTGCTGCTGACGGTTCAGCGTCCAGCTGAGCAGCCAGCTGGAGTCCTTGACGGTGACGATGCCGCCGGTGACGGTGTGGCCGCTGAAGGGGTCGCGCTTGCAGATCTTGCGGATATACTGGGGGATCTTGTCGTCCAGCGTGGTGATGGTGGCGCTCTCCCAGTTGCTCAGCTCCGGCTCGGAGCAGAACTTCTCCGGGTGACCGAAGGAGGGATCCTGTGCGGCGATCTTCTTCCACAGATCCCAGCCGTTGCCGGGCTGGATGGTGGGATCAAAGCCGGTGGCCTTATCCTGCGCACCCACGGTGCAGCTTTCCACGCAGCCGCCGTTGGTGATGAACAGCAAGTCGTTCTCGGTCAGGTCGATGTTGGAAGTCTCGCCCTCGTGCTCCACGGTGACAGAGCTTGCCAGCTTGCGGCCGCTCTGGATATCAAACTTCACATCCGTGACCTTGGTATTGTAGTGGAACTGCACGCCAAAACCTTCCAGATAGCGCACCATGGGCAGGATGATGGACTCGTACTGGTTATAGCGGGTAAAGCGCAGGGCGGTAAAGTCCGGCAGACCGCCGATGTGGTGGATATAGCGCTTGAGGTACAGCTTCATCTCCAGAGCGCTGTGCCAGTTCTCGAAGGCGAACATGGTGCGCCAGTACATCCAGAAGTTGGTGTTGAGCACCTCGTCATCGAAGAAATCGGTGATCTTTTTATCCTGCAGCTGCTCGTCCGGGGTGAAGAACAGCTTCATGATCTCCATAGCGCCCTTATCGGACAGGCCGAACTTGCCATCGGTGTGGGCATCCTCGCCGCGGTTGACGGTGGCACGGCACAAGGAGAAGTTGGGGTCCTCCTTGTTCAGCCAGTAGTACTCGTCCAGCACGCTGGCACCCTCGGTCTCCAGAGAGGGGATGGAGTGCAGCATATCCCACATGACCTCGAAGTGGTTGTCCATCTCGCGGCCGCCGCGCATCACATAGCCGATATCGTACTTGTAGCCATCGCAGGCACCGCCGGCCAGTGCGTTCTTTTCAAACACATGGACGTGCTCGCCCTTCATCTGGCCGTCACGCACCAGATAGCAGGCAGCGGTCAGGGCTGCCAGACCGGAGCCGATGATATAAGCGGATTTATGATCCACGCCCTCCGGCTTTTTGGGGGTTGCAAAAGCTTCGTAGTTGCCACTGGAATAGTACATAAAAAAGCCTCCCTGTTTCAATATTCTTCAGCATCTCGTGTGCTGTTCTCTATGGCAACAGTATACCCCACAAAGCGAACTTGAACAACAAACAAACTTTGCCCGGTGTATAGATTTTTTACATCCTCCCTTATTTGCTGGAAATGCGTACAAATTGTGACAAGGAACGAACCCTCTCAGGCGCTGCGCGCCAGCTCTCCCGAAGGGAGAGCTTTATCTGCGTTGACCGTATATTAAAAGCTCCCCCACTCGGGGGAGCTGGCAAAGCCGCAAGGCTTTGACTGAGAGGGTTTCCCACGCAGAAAGAGAGCCGCCGCACAAGGCTCTGTGCAGCGGCTCTCTATCGGTTTTAGTTCATCTCTTCCAGAGCCTTTTTCAGGTTCTTGGCGATCTGGTCCGGGCAGCTGGTGCCGCGGAAGCCGCACAGCGTGCCGTCCAGACGGGCAATGGCGTCCTCTGCCTTCATGCCGGCAAGCAGCTGGCAGATGCCCTTCAGGTTGCCGTTGCAGCCGCCGACGACCTCGATGGATGCAATGGTGTGGTCATCGTTCAGCACAAAGTTGGTCTGCTTGGAGCAGGTGCCCTTGTTCGGGAAGGAAAATTCCTTGCTCATGGTCTTACGTCCTCTCTCTTTTACGTTTTTCAGCGATGGCGCGCAGCTGCGCTGCGGCTTCGTCCGGTGCGGTGCAGGTACCGATGGGGTGGGGGTGCTTGTGGTTGCGGCCATGGAAGTCCGTGCCCGCAGTCGCCACAAGGCCGTACTGTTTGCACAGGGCAAGGCACTCGGCGCTGTCCTCCGGACTGTTGCTGGGGTGGTACACCTCTATGCCGTCCACTGCGCCCTCTGCCGCCAGTTCGCGCAGCAGGGGCATACTTTTATACACCGTGGGGTGGGCAAACACCACCGCGCCGCCGCTGGCTTTAGCGGTAGCCAGCACCTGCCGCACCGGCAGATACTCCGGCGAGTGCAGCACGATGCCCCGGGGGTTCCACCCGAACAGCTTGTGGTAGGTCTCGCCGTAGATGCTGCCATCGGTCAGGCCCAGCAGTTCCAGCGCCTGCATCAGCCCGCTTTTGAACAGCACCCCGCTGGCCTTGGTGGTCTCCCACGCAAGGTCGGTGGTAAACTGCGGGTACAGCTGCTCCAACTCCTTTGCGCTCTGCAAAGCGCAGGCGTTGCGGCGCTCCTTCATGATGGCGCAGTGCTCCCGCAGCGCCGGGCAGTCCACGTCCGGGTAGTAGCACAGCAGGTGCACCCGGTGCTGCCGCTCAAAGTCGTAGCCGGTCAGCTCCACGGCGGGGATCAGCTCTACCCCGTCCTGCCCGGTGTGGGCGTAGGCGTACTGGGCGCTGAGCAGGGTGTCGTGGTCGGAAAGGGCGATGGCGTGCAGCCCGGTGCGGGCGGCAATGGGTGCCAGCCGCTCGATGGGTACAGCGCCGTCTGAGCAGGTGGAATGGATATGCAGGTCACAGGACATAGCGGGTTACTTCCTTAGTGCTTATAGAAATTGATCAGGCAGCCGTCAGCCAGGATCTGGCGCTCGTCGGTGGTAAGCGGAGCCATATACAGGCTGAACTCCTTGACGGTATCGCCCAGAACATAGGCCTTGATGTTCTGCAGGTCGCCCTTGAGTGCCTCCCGCACGTTGGGGATGAGCACATAATCGCCCAGACCAAAGGGGGTGGCACCTGCCAGCTGCAGGGGCAGCATGCCCCAGTTGATCAGGTTGGAGCGGTAACGCTTGGTGGCGTACTCGGTTACGATATTGGCACCGGCACCCAGCACACGCTGGCAGCTGGCGGCCTGCTCACGGGCAGAGCCGTCACCGGGCTTGACCGCAAAAATGGTGGAGGCGATCTGGATATCCTTCCAGCTCAGCTGCTCGCAGCCGGGCACGGCGTTCACCTTGGCCAGCAGGGCGGCGTCCCCTGCACCGGCACGGCGGGCGTTCTCCTCGGCCTGCACAGCCTTGGCGCGGCCCACATACTCCGGGTCCTTGCGGCTGAGGGTGAACTCGGCCAGACCCAGGGGATTCGAGCGGTAAGAGGAGGTCTCACCGGAGGGGATCAGCTCGTCGGTGGTGGTGACGGGGTCGGTGATATAAGAAGCCACCTTCAGCAGCAGATTGTCGCCCAGCGGTGCGATCTCCGGCCAGTCCTTGATGTTGGGGCCGAACTTGAGCAGGGCGTCGTAATCGCCCTTGCCAAAGCCCTGATACACGCGGGTATCGTAACTGGAGGCATCGTACTGGTACTCCGGCACGGTGGGATCGTAATCAATGTCGGTGGCGGGGGTCAGGATGCCGCCGTTTGCGGTGGTGGCTGCAATGCTGCGGGCATCCATCAGTGCCACACCGGACAGCTGGCCGCTGCCGGGCTTGGAGCCCTCGCGGCTGGGGAAGTTGCGGGTGGTGTGACGGATGGACAGTGCGCCGTTGGCGGGCACATCGCCTGCGCCGAAGCAGGGGCCGCAGAAAGCGGTGCGGATGGTAGCGCCGCTGGCCATCAGCTCGCCGATGACGCCGGTGCGCACCAGCTCCATCATGATGGGCTGGCTGCCGGGGTAAACGCTCAGGGCGTAGTCGCCGCAGCCGCCGGTGTGACCCTTGAGGATGGAAGCAGCCTCGTAGATGCTGTCGTACAGACCGCCTGCGCAGCCTGCAATAACGCCCTGATCCACACGCAGCTTACCGTTTTCGATCTTGCTGCACAGATCCAGCTGCACGTCCTTGCGGCCGATCAGCTTCTGCACATCCTGCTCGCAGGCGTGGAGGATATCCTCCAGATTTGCGTTCAGCTCCTCGATGGTAAAGGCGTTGGAGGGGTGCATGGGCAGGGCGATCATGGGACGGATGGCAGAAAGATCCACCTCCACCACGCCGTCATAATAGGCAAGGTCTGCCGGTGCCAGCTTTTTGTAGTCCGCTGCACGGCCGTGCACCGCCAGAAAACGCTGGGTGACTTCGTCGGTCTCCCAGATGGAGGACAGGCAGGTGGTCTCGGTGGTCATGGCATCAATGGCGTTGCGGGTATCCTGCCGCAGGGAGGCAATGCCGGGGCCCACGAACTCCATGACCTTGTTCTTGACGTAGCCGCTCTTGAACAGCTTGCCCACAAGGGCAATGGCTACATCGTGGGGGCCGCAGCCCGCCGGCAGACTGCCGGTCAGGTAGATGGCCACCACGCCCGGGCGGGCAACATCATAGGTGCGGCCCAGCAGCTGCTTTGCCAGCTCGCCGCCGCCCTCACCGATGGCCATGGTGCCCAGTGCGCCGTAGCGGGTGTGGGAGTCCGAGCCAAGGATCATTTTGCCGCAGCCCGCAAAGCGCTCGCGCATATACTGGTGGATGACTGCCATGTGCGGGGGCACAAAGATGCCGCCGTACTTTTTGGCAGCGGACAGGCCGAAGCGGTGGTCATCCTCGTTGATGGTGCCGCCCACAGCGCACAGGCTGTTGTGGCAGTTGGTGAGCACATAAGGGATGGGGAACTTTTCCAGCCCGGAAGCACGGGCGGTCTGGATAATGCCCACAAAGGTGATGTCATGGCTTGCCATGGCATCAAACTTGATCTTCAGGTTCTCGGCATCGCCGCTGGTGTTGTGTGCCTGCATAATATTGTAGGCCATGGTACCGGTCTTAGCCTTGGCAGCGGCAGCGGCATCAAAGCCCTTCGCTGCCAGTGCAGCGGGCGCGTTGCCGTCTGCGGGCACCCACTCTCCGCGCGCATAGTACGCACCGCCGGTGCTGCATTTGATCATATCCAACATCTCGATTCGCCTCTCTTTTTGTATTTTCCCGCCCGCCGCAATTGCGGGCATTGCCCCGGCAGTGCAGAGTTCCCCCTGCCCTGCCCTGTTACGGCAAAGCCGTATTTACCTGTTATTATAGCATGAAAAGGCGAAAAGAAAAAGCACTTTTTATGAATGCTTACTGTACCGTTGCGGCGGCTTCCTGCTGCTTTTCCTTTTGCAGTTTACGGAACACCACAAAATAGGCCGGGATCAGGAAGAAGCAGGCAAAGAACCATGCCACCGGGTTTGCGATGCAGGCGGCAAAGTAGCCCCACAGCGGCACGAACCAGAAGCCCACCATGGCGCGGGCGATCATCTCAGCCACACCGGCAAACATGGCAAGGCCGGAGTGTCCCAGCCCCTGAATGGTGTAGCGGTAGATGATAAGCACCGCCAGCGGGATGTAGAACACGCTGTTCCAGAAGATGAAGTCCTGCGCATTGGCCATAATGGCGGTCTCGCCTGCGTCCAAGAACAGGCCGATCAGGGGCTTATCCAGCACGCGCAGGATGAGGAAGGAGGCCACGCTGTACACGCAGCCGATGCCCAGGGCGGTGTTCACGCCGCGGTTCACACGGCCAAGGTCCTTCGCGCCCATATTCTGGCTGGTGTAGGTGGTCATGGCGGTGCCGATGCTCTCCAGCGGCACGCTGAGGAACTGCGCCGCCTTGCCGCCGGCGGTCTGCGCGGCCACGATATCGCTGCCCAGACCGTTCACCGCGCCCTGCAGCACCACGCTGCCAATGGCGGTAATGCTGCACTGCAAGCCCATGGGGAGGCCCATGGCGCAAAGCTTTGCGCAGTGCGGTGCGCTGATGCGGCCTTCTTCCTTATTCCAGCGCAATTCCGGGTAGTGGCGCATGATATAAATAAGGCTGCCGATGCCCGCCACAGCCTGACTGAACACGGTGGCAAAGGCGGCTCCGAACACGCCCATGTTGAACACAATGATGCAGGCAAGGTCCAGACCGATGTTCAGCACGCTGGCCACCAGCAGGAAATACAGCGGGCGCTTGCTGTCGCCCAGTGCACGCATCAGGGCGCTGGTCACATTATAAAGCAGGGTGAAGGGGATGCCTGCAAAAATGGTGCGGATATACACATCCGCAAGGTCGATGATATCAGCCGGGGTGTTCGTCCACACCAGCACCAGACGGGTCATAGCTACCGTAACGATGGTAAGCACCGTGGCAAAGGCGATGGACAGCCACACGGTATTGGCGGTGTAGCGGCGCATCTCGTGGTGGTCGCGGGCACCGAAGGTCCATGAGATGGGGATGGAAAAGCCGCAGGCAATGCCGTTGACAAAGCCCAGCACCAGATAGTTCAGGCCGCCCACGCTGCCTACCGCCGCCAGTGCCTCCACACCCACGAACCGACCCACGATGATGGTATCGGCCAGATTGTAGAACTGCTGGAACAGGCTGCCCAGCATCAGCGGCACAGCAAAGGCAAGCAGCAGCTTCAGCGGGCTGCCCTGCGTCATATCTTTGGTCATGGAAATATACCTCCTGCCCACACAAAAAGGATGGATGTTCGGATTTTTGCCGTGAAAAACGCCCTGCCGGAAAAGCGGCAGGACGTTGTAAGGATTCATGAGTGGTATTATAGCGGAGCAGCGCCGGTTTTACAAGACTTGGTTTGCATCAACATTTCCATTTTTTTACCCAAAGAATTGGTGATTATGCTCACTCCGCGTAGTGTGCCAGAAACTGCTTGGTGCGCTGTTCGCGCGGGTGGTCGATCAGCTGCTTTGCAGGGCCTTCCTCCACCACCACGCCGCCGTCCATGAACAGGATGCGGTCGGCCACATCCCGGGCAAAGTGCATCTCGTGGGTCACGATGATCATGGTGGTCTTGCGGTCGGCCAGCTCCCGCAGCACCCGCAGCACCTCGCCGGTCAGCTCCGGGTCAAGGGCGCTGGTGGGCTCGTCGAAGCAGAGGATGTCCGGGTGCAGCGCCAGCGCCCGGGCAATGGCTACCCGCTGCTGCTGCCCGCCGGAAAGCTGGTGCGGGTAGTGATCTGCCCGCTCCGAAAGCCCCATCTGTGCCAGCAGTTCCCGCGCCTGCTGCTCCAGCTGGGCGTGCACTGCCTTTTTGTTGGCGCGGTAGTCCGGGCGCTCCTTTGCCAGCAGCTCCCCTGCCAGCATCACGTTCTGCAAGGCGGTATACTGCGGGAAAAGGTTGAAGTTCTGGAACACCAGCCCGAAGTGCAGCCGCTTTTTGCGGATCTCGCTCTCCCGCTGGGTGGCGGGGTCGGCGGCGTCCCACATGGTCTCGCCGTTCACCCGGATGCAGCCGGTGTCCGGCCGCTCCAGAAAGTTCAGGCAGCGCAGCAGGGTGGTCTTGCCGGAGCCGGACGAGCCGATGATGGCCAGTGCCTCGCCCTGCTCCAAGGTAAGAGAAATGTCCTTTAAGACCTTTGTATCTCCGAAATTTTTGCCAATGCCGGAGGCTTCCAGTAATGCCATATTCTTAAAAACCTCCTCAGCAGCGGAAATAATCCAGTTTCTTTTCAGCCCAGTTGAACAGCAGGGTCAGCGCGCCTACGAACACAAGGAAGAACAGCGCCGTAGAGAACAGCGGCCAGATCAGGCCCTTTGCGCTGTACTCCTTGGCCATCATGATGATCTCCTTGTTGGCGATGGTGTTTGCCAGCGAGGTGTCCTTGACAAGGGTGATGATCTCGTTGCCCATGGGCGGCAGGATGCGCTTGACCACCTGCAAAAGGGTGACCTTGAAAAAGATCTGGGTGCGGGTCATGCCCAGCACCTGCCCGGCCTCGGTCTGCCCCTTGGGCACCGCCTCGATGCCGCCGCGGTAGATCTCCGAAAAATAGCAGGCGTAGTTGATGGCAAAGGCCACCACCGCCGCCACCATGCGCCCGCCGGAGCCGGAGGGCCACGGGTTATTCATGCCCAGCAGGCCCGGGCCAAGATAAATGACGATGATCTGCAGCATCAGCGGCGTACCACGGATGACCCAGACAAAGGTCTTTACCGCACCGGACAGCAGCCTGCACCGGCTCATGGAGCCAAAGGCCACCACCAGCCCCAGCGGCAGCGCAAACAGCAGCGTAAGGGCAAACAGCTCACAGTTGAGCAGGAACGCGCCGGAAAGGCGCCCAAGGATCACAGACACAAAAACACACCCATCTATCGTTTTGTTTTACGCCCAGCTCAGTCGGCCAGCGTCAGCTCGTACTTTTCCGCCAGCGCCTGCATGGTGCCGTCCGCCTTCAGCTCGTCAAAGGCGGCGTCCACTGCGGCAGCGGCATCGCTGCCCTTGCGGAAGGCCACACCGTACTCCTCGGCGTTCAGCTCGTCCACGATCGCAAGGTTTGCGTAATCGGTGCCCTCACCGATCATGGCGTTGGCCAGCGTCAGGTCCAGCACAGCGGCATCTGCCGTACCGGCAGCCACTTCCATCAGGCAGTCGGTCTGCACGCTCTTGGAAACGTAGTCTGCCTTGGCAAGGTTCTCGTCCCCCTGAATGGCGGCTTCACCGGCAGAACCGGCCTCGGCCACCACGGTCTTATCGGCAAGGTCAGCGGTGGAGGCGTAGGCAGTGCCCTCCTTGACCACCACGACCTGTGCATTCTTGGCGTAGGCCTTGGTGGTGGCGGTGTTAGCCATGATATCCTCGGTCAGGGTCATGCCGTTCCAGATGCAGTCGATGCTCTTGGCGTCCAGCTCCACCACCTTGGTGTCCCAGTTGATCTCCACGAACTCCGGCTCTATACCCAGCTTTGCGCACACAGCGGTGGCAAGCTCGGTATCAAAGCCGGTAAAGTTGCCGTCGGCATCGGTGTAGTTCATGGGCTCGTACACAGTGTAGCCGATGACCATCTTACCCTTGCCCTTGATGTAGTCCAGATCGCTGCCCGCTGCGGCAGAAGCCGAACCGGCTGCACTGCCGGAAGCAGATGCCGCCGCAGAGGTGGATGCACTGCCGCCGCAGGCTGCAAGGCTCAGTGCCAGAGCACCGGCCAGAAATGCACTTGCAATACGCTTGAGTTTCATATCTTTTTCCTCCCATAGGGGACGTTCTGCGTCCCGCTTCCCTCTTGATTTACCATTTTACCATGCTAAAGCGGTAAACTGTGGTTATAGAATAGCGCGTTTGCCGCCGTTTTGCAAGAGGTAAGCCCATTTTTTCGCACTTTGCCTGTCAAATGCTCCATTTTGATCTTCTTCCCACAGCATCTTTCACAAAAAAGAACTGCTGTTCCGGTCAAGTTCCCGAAACAGCAGTTCTTGCACAAATTTATGGGTCAGTTTTTATTTTTCAAACTCCAAGGAATACAAAGTTGCCCGGCAGTGCAAAGAAGCCACTTGAGCCGCAATCCACTATTTGATACATTTTTCCTTTTTGGATGGTAATGCCTTTGTCCTCCTCGCTAACATCGCTAACAAACTTTATTCTGCCCTCGTCTACTGCAATATCCATCTTATTGCTTTCAAGTTCCGCTGCGCTAAAATAACGATCTGCTTCCAAGGCCCCGATATACGCATGTTCTCCTTCGTAGGATACCGTTCCGTCATAAGCCTGTGTATCCTTATGAACAGCTGTAACTGTTGTGCCTGCGGGAACGCTCCATATCACATTTCCATCCTCTTTCCGCTCAATTGCTTTCAGCGGTTTGGAAAGCGTATAGATTTCCGTCCGTTCCCAAGTGAATATACTTCCAGAATATTCATCAGTTGATCTATAAAAAGACTTCAGTGTAATGGTCTTTCCGCCGATCTGATAGGTCACGTTTTGTTCTTCGGTCGCCTCGCCATCATAATAGGTAGCTGTGGTGGTATAGCTCTCCGTCTTATCGGCCGTCTGGTCTGCTGCGCTTGCCTGCGGTGCTGCCAGAGCCGCCAGCATAGCACCCAGCATCACAAAGGCCGCAAAGCGCTTGGAACATAATTTTTGCATTCTTGTCATTTTATTTTCCTCCTGTTGGGATTTTTATTGGTTTCAGACCCCGCGGAACACGAAGCCGCCCTGTACTTCTTTTGTCTCCTCTCCCTCGCTGATAAGCTGATACATGGTATTTTTTTGAACCGTCAGGCTCTCGCCATAATCCGAACTCAAAACTTCCGACGTCCGATGCCAGTTGTACTCTTCCGTTTCGTCCACTGTGATCACGCGTTTTACCGTAAGCCATTCCAGGTCACTGACAGACCATCCATTTTCATCCTTGGTTCCATCCGCATAATAAACGCTGTTCTGATAATTACCGGTATATGTCACGACCGTGCCGGCCGGAACATCCAGGACCGTGTTCCAGTCGCCTTTCCGCCTGGCTTCCGTCAGCGGCTTGGAGAGCTTATAGGTACCGGTCACTTCATAAACGTGCCGATCCTGATTGGTAAACAGTGTTGTCTCCGTCCGGTGCACGGTAACAGTTGTTCCGCCCTCCTGATAAGATACGGTCTCTTCCACTGTATAACCCCATGTGCTGTCGGCATCTTCTGTGGTTTCCACCCGGGTAATGGTATAGTTCTCCTTATTACCCGCTGCGCTTGCCTGCGGTGCCGCCAAGGCAAACAGCATCGACCCCAGCACCACAAGAGCCGCAAAGCGCTTGGAAGCCGCTCTTTTCATCATTTTCATTCTGATCTCCTCCTGTTTTAAAAAATATAGGGCGTACCCTGATTTGAGTATAGACCCGCTCCCCAGAGACGTCAAGAACCGTTCTTATTTTTGTGGTTACGCCCAAAAAAAGACCGATTTCCTTGTGAAATCGGCCAGACACATTTATTGTTCTTTCATCGCCTTCAGCACCGCCTTTTGCAGGTCGGTGACTGAGATGGTGCACAGCGCCTTCAGGTCGGCGTCCGTTCCGTCTGCGGAGAGTTTGCCGATCTCCACGGCATTTTTGCCCTTCAGGTAGCCACACCAGCCTGCGCTGTGCTCGTACCACTCCTTGCCTAGGGCGCTTGCACTGCGCATCCCGTAGCGGTCGCCCAGCTCATTTTTGGTATACACCGGCTCACGCGGGGCTGACACGGTGCCGTCCGCACTGACCGTCAGTTCCGGCTCGGTCATATCGCCGATGGCGCTGGTCACCCGGGCGTTCTCGTCCACGGTCACTGCTGCCAGCGTGATCTTAGCCTGCACCTGTGCGTCCTTGTCGTCTGTGCCCGCAAGCCCCTGCGGCATTTCTTCCACTTCTACGCCCAGTTTGACCGTATCGCCCCGGGCAGCGCCCAGCACCTGCGCATTCTCGCAGGCGCGGACAACGGCGTCCCGGTAACGGTCCACCGCGATGGTGCAGCCGGACAAAAGGTCTGCATCGGTGGGCTTGCCGTCCGCATCCGTTTTCAGCTTTTTCACTTCCTCCGGGGTCTTGCCCTCAAGCCAAGCGCCAAAAGCATCGGCCTGCTCTGCCCAGCCTTTTTTCAGGCCGGACACCTCTGCCAGCGGGTAGTCTTTTCCCTTCTGGCGCTTGGTGCGGGTGTCGGTGGGGGTGGTCACCTTACCGGTGCCGTCCGCACTGACCGAAAGCTCCAGCTCGTCCAGCGTCACCTCTGCCAACTTGCCGTCTGCATCCAGCAGCACGGCAGCCGCCGCCATGCGGATATTCCCCGCACGGTCTGTACCGGTCGCTTCGGTCAGAACGCCCAGCCCGGTGCGCCACGCTGCGCTTTGCGCCGCGCTGCTGCCCGCAGAGGTGCTGCCGCTCATAGGACCGGAACTGCTGCCGGAGCTTCCCCCGCCGCAGCCGGTCAACGCCAGTGCTGCCGCCAGCGTGCAGCACAAAAACCAACGCGATGTCTGTTTCATATCGTCACATACGCTCCCTTTCCGTGCCTGCATTCCAGACGCAGGCTTTGGAGCCAGTATGCCCCGCCGCGCGGGATTTTATGAGCAGACGCTCACATCAGGGGGCTGAGCAGCCGCAGCACGCTGTCCAGCACCGTACCGGCCAGACCGGTGCGGCAGTCGGCGCACTGCACCTCCCGGCACTGGGGCAGGGTGCGGCGCACATCGTCCCGCAAAGCCAGCACCTGACTGTTTTGCAGCAGCAGCACCCCGCACTCGAAGTGCAGAAACATACTGCGGTAATCCATATTGATGCTGCCCACCACCGCCGCACGGTCATCGCTGACGCAGCACTTGGCGTGGAGGAAGCCCGGGGTGTACTCGTAGATGCGCACCCCCGCCCGCAGCAGGGGCAGATAGTACGAGCGGCTCAGCCGGAACACCAGCTTTTTGTCCGGGATGCCCGGCAGCACCAGCCGCACATCCACCCCGCGCTTGGCGGCGTTGCGCAGCGCGTCCAGCATCTCCTCGCCGATGGCGAGATAGGGCGTATAAAAATAGACGTACTGCTGTGATTGCGCCAGAATATCCAGATAGACCGTTTCCGCCACCGGCTCCTCGTCCAGCGGGCTGTCCGCGTAGGGCTGCACTACCCCATCGCTGGCAGGCAGCACCGCAAGCTGCGGCCGGAAAGCGCTGTAATCCTGCTCAAAGGGACGGAATGCGTTCCAGAAGTCCAGAAACATCACGGTAAAGTTCCACACCGCAGCGCCCTCGATGCGCAGGCCTGCATCCTTCCAGTAGCCAAAGCGGGTGATGGCGTTGATGTATTCGTCTGCCAGATTGATGCCGCCGGTGTAGGCAACCTTGCCATCTATCACCACGATCTTGCGGTGGTCGCGGTGGTTCATCACCAGCGAGAGCAGCGGCACCACCGGGTTGAAGGGGATGCAGCGGATATGCGCCCGCTCCATGCGCACCACAAAGTCCTTGGGCAGACCCAGCAGACTGCCGAAGTCGTCGTAGATCAGCCGTACATCCACCCCCTGTGCCGCCTTGCGCCGCAGAATGTCCTCCACGCCCTGCCACATCCTGCCCTGACTGACGATGAAAAACTCCAGAAAGATGCTCTTTTCCGCCTTTTCAAGGTCGGCCAGCAATGCCGGATACATGGCTTCGCCGCAGGAGAAATACCGGGCGGTGGTGTTCTGCCATGCGGGATAGCAGCCGTATTGGGTCAGGTAGCGGCTCACGCCCCGGTTTTCGTCGCACAGCCCGGCGGTCTGCCCGGGCTGCTGGGCGCGGTCTGCCCGGTGTGCCTGCTCCACCGCCTGCATTTTGCTGCGCAGACGGCGGGAAGGGCGCTTGTTGCCAAAGGCCAGATACAGCGCCCCGCCTAGCAGTGGCAGCAGCCCGATGAGGGCGATCCAGCCCACCTTATAGGCGCTGTTTTCGTCCTTGCGCACCAGATACAGAATGATCAGCAGGCTCAGCCCATTGAGCACCCCGGTGACCCACACCCGCGCCGTGCCGGTGGTGAGGGCGAAAAACACCCACGCCAGCCATGCGATCTGCAGCACCACCAGCACCACCGTGACCGTGATGCGGTTGAGGATGCGGTTAAAAAACTTGACGATCGGCAGCCGGAACAGCATACCATCTCCCCTTCCCGTGTTAAGGTGTATCTGAAAACAAAGAAAATGACGAATAATTCGCAAACACAAGCGGGATTTAAGGCAAAGAGCCGCAGGAATCCTTTGTGGATTTCAAGGCTGTTTAACGCAAAATCCAGCTGTGTTTGTAGAAATAGGCTAAATTTTCGACTTTTCAGATACACCCTATCTTACCTCTATAATATAGGTAAGTATAACGCGGTTTTTCCCCCTTTGCAAGTTTTTGGTGTCGGGCGCCGTGGAATGCCTGCCGCCTTTATCCCTTATAAAAAAGTTCACCGGAGCATCCGCAGATGCCCCGGTGAACCAGGATCCTATTATAATTTTTCCGCTCAGACGGTGGGTGCTTCGTTATCCTCGTAGCCCACCATCAGGCCACCGTATTCCGCATAGTAGCTGCACAGAGCGCCGCAGGTACCTACCTCCACCTTGGCCTCCGGGAACACCGCATGGACCATGTGCTTCAGCCGCTCCGCAGCGGCAGCGTTGCAGCAGTGGTCGATGTGCACCCGGCCGTTGGTCAGGCCGTGCGCCTTCATTTCCAGCACCATGCGCTCCAGTGCGCCGTGCTCGCCGCGGGTCTTGCAAATAACCTCCAGATCACCGGCGTCGCTGGCCTGCCCGATGACCCGGATGCCCAGCATCCGCGCCACCGCAGCCACAGCGGGCTTCACGCGGCCATTGCGGGCAAGGTTTGCCAGAGATTCCAGCGCAAACAGCAGATGGGTGTGCTCATGGTACGCTCGGATCTCCTCACACACAGTATCAAAGGGCTTGCCGGCCTTGATCAGCGCCGCCAGACGCTCCACCAGCAGACGGGACTCCGCACCGGTGGACAGGCTGTCCAGCACAAAGACCCGCGCGCCCTCGTGGCTCTGCTCGTACTCCTCGCCCGCCAGCAGGGCGGCGTTGTAGGCACCGGACAGTGTGCCGGTGATGGTTACAACATACACCTCGTCTGCGCCCTCGTAAGCAGCCATCCAGTCCGAGATGTTGGGGCAGGAGGTGCTGGTGCGCCCCTTATAGGTACGCATCTTCTCGGCCAGCGCAGGGGCATCCACCTCTTCGGTGTCCACATACTCCTGCTCGTCGGTCAAAATCTTCAGCGGCACACAGGCAAACCCCACATCGGGGAGCTCGTACACATTTGAAGAGGAATCTACAACGATTTTGCTTTTCATATTTTTCTCCATTTTCAAGCGGCGCAACGCCGCAGTCATTCTCTTGTCATGTGACCATCATAGCAGTTTTTCAAAACCCTGTCAACTGTTTTCTCAAATTCTTTTACAAAGTTTTCATTGCCCGTTGACCAATTTTCCAAAATGCGGTATACTATCTCACAGGCAGAAGCGCTTTTGCGGAAAGCAATCGCCCTGCCTTTGCACAAAAACAACGTCCCTGCCCGCAAAAAGTGCAGGAGCATGACCGGAATACGATAACTATGAAAGCTGAAACCAAACTCCGCGTTGCGGCGTGTGCTGCGGGCTTTGCCCTGCCCCGGTACAACGATCTCCCCTCGGTAGGGCTGTATCTGGACCAGACGGTGCAGTTCGTCAACGGCTACTTCCGCAGCTTCTGCGGGGTAGAACTTACCCCCTCTATGGTAAGCAACTACGTCAAAAAAGGGGTGGTGGATCACCCTATCCGCAAAAAATACACCCGGGATCAGATCGCCTCCCTGATGTACATTGCAGTCTCCAAGACGGTGCTCTCGATCGAAAATATCGACACCCTGTTCAAAATGCAGCGGGAGCACTGCTCCGCCGGGACAGCCTACGATATCTTCTGCGAGGAGTTGGAGACCAGTCTTTCTGTGGTGTTCGGCGGCAAGGCAGCCCAGCCGGAGACTACGCTCAACGACGAGCGTTTGCTGCTGCGCAGCACCATTTTTGCGGCGGTCAACAAAATGTATCTGGACTGCTGCTTTGATGCCCTGCGGCAGGAGCAGGCTCTGTGGTCGGATATCCTGCCGGATCTGGCGTAACAGAAAAGCACGGAAGGATGCCATCAACGCCCAGAAGCGGGCGGCGTATGCAGCGAGAAAAGACTATACAAACAAAGCTGCAAATGCTATACTTACTACATCAAATAAGATTGGTGTGAACAGAGTAAATCTGCTATACTGTACATAGGATAAGATAGGTATTTGAGGTGGTCAATTTCGTGGCAGCCACACGCCGCTGGTAACGACAAGGGCTTTGCCCTGAGAGATGCAGGAGAACGCCACGCCTGCCAAATGCCAATCGATGGGGAACGGTTTCGATGCCGTTCCCCGTTCCTGTTGATAGCCCTTTGAACCACGATGCACACGCACCGTGGTTTTTGTTTACCCATTTTAGCACGATGCAGTTTGCACCGTGCTTTTATTGTATAACAAAAAACCACCCAAAAAAACTTACGTTTTCAGGTGGCTTTTTTACTGGTGGAGGCGATGGGAGTCGAACCCATGTCCGAAAAGAGCTCAGTGCAGGTGTCTCCGGGTGCAGGCGATCTACAACATTCCCGCCGCGCCACGCCGATCGTCAGGCTAGCGCTTTGGTAGCTT